>JAGQPY010000879.1 GCA_020426485.1 Planctomycetaceae bacterium | reverse complement strand
ATCCGGCGTGATCGCGTCTTCAAGTCCTGCGGCCCACAGACAGCCATTGACCAGCAGTCGACGGTAACCGTCGTTCAGCAGATCCTCGGGTGTTCCATACAGCGATGTGAAGACGCGGCCAGTCCTGCCCGTTGAGGTACTGTAAGTTCGAGTCCATTCCGAAGGCATCGGGGGCTTTGAGTCGTCAGCGGGTGATTCAGGCGTCATGCCGTTCAGTGGCTGCGCCATCGTGAGGATGTTTCCGTCAACCGGTTTGCCCACATATCCTCCGGCCTGAACCCAGATGTCCTTCACACCCCTCAGGATGGGATGGTCCTGCTTTCCATCGACCACCGAAATTCGAGTGCTTTGCAGATGGTTGCGACCGTAGTGTCCGACCCAGGTCTGCCCCAGCACCTGATGTCCGAATCCCAGTTGATAGTCGTCTCCCCTGTAGTCAAAGGAATACTTTGCGAATGGCTCATCCGCCTTCATGCGGAATGCATGAGTTGCGGTTCGCAGGCCGACAACTGGTCCACCCCGGTTGAGATAAGCATCCAGGTGCTCCATC
>JAGQPY010000878.1 GCA_020426485.1 Planctomycetaceae bacterium | reverse complement strand
TGGCTTCTGCGTGTCCGGTCGCACCGGTGCACACCTGTTTGTACGTGGGGTTCGGCAGTCGTCCGCCGATGTAGCCGGAAACAACCTTCTGCACGCCCTTCAGCCGCAGAAAAACGGCTTCTGTACACCAGAAGCATCCCGCCGCAAATGTCGCTCGACTGGTCTTCTTGACACTTTCATCTGTCATCTATGAACTCCTTGCAAGGACTTCGCCCCTGATCCCAAGGGCGTGAACAGCAATCTCAGGCATCAGCTGTAATACGGTAGATAGGTCACTTGTGTGTCGCCGAAGTCGAGAGACTTCGGAGGTCTGAAGTCTCACGACTTCAGCTGCTGTTGGCAGACAACCGAAAGCGCACCGCACGTCTGATGGCAGAATAACAAAACGCCAGCCATTTGTCGTGCATTTCTCTTCCCTGAATGCTGTTGTCAGCGGCGTTGCATCACGAAAGCGAACAGATCTCGCACCTGATCGGGTGTCAGTGAATCCAGCAGTCCGTCGGGCATCAGAGATTTCGTGGTCAGTGTTCGTTCTTCGATCTGTTCAAGAG
>JAGQPY010000877.1 GCA_020426485.1 Planctomycetaceae bacterium | reverse complement strand
ACTCCCGGTAGCGTCTTCCCGCGCATCATTCGTATGAGCCAGCATCATCTTGGCAAGCTGGAACACGGTTCAAAAATTCATCGCGAACGACAGATTCAGGAGATCTGCGGCCGCTTTGACAACTTCCCTTCGCATCTGAACCTGAACGAACAAGGCCTGTTCGCACTCGGCTACTACCACCAGCGACAAGCCATCTTCACGAAGAAGGCAAAGCCGGAAAAAGCCGAATCAGGCGAATAGTCTGCACATCGTTTAACCCGTGGCCGACAGGCCAGGCCGTCACGGGACTCAATCAATCCTGGCAACACATCTATTCCATGCAATCCTGGCCTCTCGGCCACGGGTTAAACAATCTCAATCAGGAACTCTACTCATGCAAAACCGATACGACTTCATCTACCTGTTCGACGTCAAAGACGGCAATCCCAACGGCGACCCTGATGCAGGCAACTTACCACGCATCGATGCCGAAACCGGCCAGGGCCTGGTCACCGACGTGTGTATCAAACGCAAAGTTCGCAACTATGTCGGACTGGTCCACGGCGAACAAC
>JAGQPY010000876.1 GCA_020426485.1 Planctomycetaceae bacterium | reverse complement strand
AGGAGAATGGGAAGGTTGTTACCAGCTTCCGTTCCCGTGTCAGGCGCGAGCCTGTCTTTTTCTGGATCAAATCAAGCGCGAGAAGGGCGTTTGGTGAATGCCTTGGCAGTAAGAGGCGATGAAGGACGTGATACTCTGCGATAAGCTAGGGGGAGCCGAGAATAGGCTTTGATCCCTGGATTTCCGAATGGGGCAACCCACCTGACACCGTTCAATTACGGCTCGCAAGAGCCGCTAATTGGACGATGAACCAGGTATTTATGACCTGAATACATAGGGTTATAAAGGCAAACCCGGGGAACTGAAACATCTAAGTACCCGGAGGAAAGGACATCAATAGAGACTCCGTCAGTAGCGGCGAGCGAACGCGGACCAGCCGAGCCTTGAGAGCGACCAGAACAATCTGGAAAGATTGGCCATAGCGGGTGACAGCCCCGTATGGGAAGTTTGATGGGACGTATCAAGTAGGGCGGGACACGTGAAATCCTGTCTGAAGATCGGAGGACCACCTCCGAAGGCTAAGTACTCCTTACTGACCGATAGTGAACCAGT
>JAGQPY010000875.1 GCA_020426485.1 Planctomycetaceae bacterium | reverse complement strand
AGCCATTACCTCACCAACTACCTAATATCACGTAAGCCGCTCCTCTGGCGGAATCACACCTTTGCTCTTAATGCACCATACAAAAAGAGATCATTCGGTATTAATCACGGTTTCCCGTGGCTATCCCGAACCTGAGGGTACGTCACCTACGCCTTACTACCCCGTTTGCCACTTTCCATTTCCCGAAGGAAACTTCTCGTCCGACTTGCATGCCTAATCCACGCCGCCAACGTTCATTCTGAGCCAGGATCAAACCCTTAAAAAATATGCCTATGACGGCAAGCCGTCATAAAAACAATAGAGAGTTTGACGCCAATCAACATCAAACAGGTCGCCTGCCTGATGCGCTACAGATTGGCTCAATAATTTTAGTTACCTGAATATGTTCCCTCCACGATTCCCGAAAGAATCACTTCCAGAACATACCGGCTTCCACTCTTAAAATTTGGGGCCACCAACCATTTTGTCAAAGATCAACCATCAAAGCTGTCAGCTCTTAAGTGTCCAGTTTTCATCGACAATTAAGTGCCAGAACTTCAATGGGGACGCGGA
>JAGQPY010000874.1 GCA_020426485.1 Planctomycetaceae bacterium | reverse complement strand
AAGCTTCGCGAGCCTCCTTCCATTTTCGGGACTGCGAGAGTTCGTCGGCGGCGCGGAGGGCGAGAAGACGATCGGTCACTGACTCATCTGCTGGAAACTGATGCGATCGCCCTGAGTAGAAGTGGGCGAATTTCATGGGGACATGAAAGCTGGCTGAACCCGTCGGGGAAAAGGCCGAATACTCCGCACCGTTGTCACGGATTCGTTGCCGACAGATGTTGATGAACCACGACAAACTCTGTGTTGGCAGGTTCCCCACGATCTGATGCAGCGGATCGTTTTCATCCTGCGTGATCGGCAAACGGACTTCGACGGTCCAGTGTCCGTCTACCGTCTCCACAGCGACTTCGGCGTTCGACGACCAGTTAAACCACTGCTCTTTCGACGCCCCTCGGTCGAGATCGACGTGTGCCCCAGATGGGTTGATCGCCAGTTGATAGTAACTGTGGATGTCGGTCGCGACTTCCAGCTCGACACAGTCGCCGTACCAAATTGCTTGATCGCCATCACGATCGGTGGCGACATTGAGTTTCTCGCCGACTCGATCTTCACATCG
>JAGQPY010000873.1 GCA_020426485.1 Planctomycetaceae bacterium | reverse complement strand
CAAGCGTCAGATGTCGCACGTCGTCCGGACCACCGCCTTTCAGCACAGAGATTGATTCGAGCACCTCGACCGCGTTTCCACACAGACGGCCCAGCGGCTGGTTCATGTCGGTAAGCAACGCCGTGGTACGAACTCCCATCCGATTTCCGGTATCTACAAGTGAGTGGGCCAGCTCCGTTGCAAGTTCGCGGGTCTTCATGAATGCCCCACTCCCGAACTTAACGTCGAGGACCAGGGCGTCCAGACCTTCGGCCAGCTTTTTGCTCATGATGCTGCCTGTGATCAGCGGGATTGATTGGACTGTCGCCGTGACATCACGCAGTGCGTATAGTTTACGATCCGCAGGTGCGAGTTCAGCGGATGCGCCGGTGATGACGCACCCAATGGACTGAGTCAGATGCGTGATCTCATCCAGCGACAGATTTGCGCGAAATCCGGGGATGGATTCCAGCTTATCGAGTGTACCACCAGTCGCGCCCAGACCGCGGCCTGAGAGCATTGGGATCTGCAAGCCACACACGGCCAGCAACGGCGCCAGAATCAGCGACGTCTTGTCA
>JAGQPY010000872.1 GCA_020426485.1 Planctomycetaceae bacterium | reverse complement strand
CGCGACTTCTCGTTGTTGCAGTTCCGCTTCTGTTAGGCCCGAGATGTCGCGTCGATCGATTGTCCTCGTTGCCTTCCCGAATCGCACGAGTTCCCATTTCCAGACGAAGTCGGACCACGACCCTCGCGGATCGTTCGGCAGCCAGAATCCATACATCGGAAGAATCAGGTGATAGCCGTGGATCATGGGGTGTGCTCCTTTCCATGTTTAACACCTGGCCGACAGGCCAGGATGTTCTGTGCTTTGTAGCGGGACGGCCTGGCCTGTCGGCCACGGGTTAAACGAGGTGAACGGGGATGGTGAAATCAGACGATGAGTGAGTGGGGTTCGTGGAAGCCCTGTTGGTCGGGGCGGAAGCCGAGTTGTTGGTCGTAGCAGCTTTCGTTGATCAGGATGGCGTGGCCGGAGTCGAGGAGTTCGATGTCGGAGCCCAGCAGCGACTGATAGATCTTTGGGAATATGCTCACGGAATACCGCTGCAACTTGCGGAGCACGCTGCGCAGATGGCCAATATGGATGCGATCGTGTTGCAGTTCGCGAAGTTCCTGAATGAGTGAAC
>JAGQPY010000871.1 GCA_020426485.1 Planctomycetaceae bacterium | reverse complement strand
GGCAAGTGTACGAAGCTTCTGACCGGAAAGGGACGGGGGTTACAAAAGGCCCCGTATCAGGGCCGTGTGAACCAGCACGGCAGTCCTGCTCTTTCTGGATCAGATCAAGCGCGATAAGGGCGTTTGGTGGATGCCTTGGCAGCAAGAGGCGATGAAGGACGTGATACCCTGCGATAAGCCATGGGGAGCCGGGAATAGGCTTTGATCCATGGATCTCCGAATGGGGAAACCCACCTGACAGCTCATTATAATTACCTCGGTAGTTTATAATGGACTGAAACAGGTACTTTTACCCTGAATACATAGGGGTTTAAGAGCGAACCCGGGGAACTGAAACATCTAAGTACCCGGAGGAAAGGAAATCAATAGAGACTCCGCTAGTAGTGGCGAGCGAACGCGGACCAGCCGAGCCATGAGAATGACCAGAACCGTTTGGAAAGACGGGCCATAGTGGGTGACAGCCCCGTATGGGAAGTTCAATTGGACGTATTAAGTAGGGCGGGACACGTGAAATCCTGTCTGAAGATCGGGGGACCACCCCCGAAGGCTAAGTACTCCT
>JAGQPY010000870.1 GCA_020426485.1 Planctomycetaceae bacterium | reverse complement strand
CAGATAAGCCGACGCGTTGGCCCACAAATTGCTGCTCCACAGCTTGAGCGCCGAGCCGAACGATTTCTTGAACCGCCAGCGCCCGCCGCGCCATTCGACGGCGTACATCTCGTCGAGCAACAGGTGCGACAGCACGCCGAGGAACACGCCGCCCGCGCGAAAGTAACGGCCCTGCAAATCGCTGGATCCGCAGATCAAAAACGCCAAACCTGTGAAGATAAGCAGCGCCGGAATGCTGTGAAACATGCCGCGATGGACGGTGTAGCGCGCAATTAGCCGCATCACCCCAAATCGCACCAATAGGTACAAAGCGCCGGCAGCGAGAACCAACTGCTCGTAATCAAGACCTAATGCGATAAAGCGATCGAGCATGAGCATCGGCGCCACGGCGGCGGCCAACCCCATGAACTCGCGGAGCGGCACGCCGCTGGCGCTGTCGATGTCGGGCAGCATCCCAGAGACCCCGCATAGCCCCCCTGCCACGAGCGCCGCCTCGAGCGAATGCCCATGGTAGACGCCGAGTCCGGCGTAGCCGCAGCCCAGCAGCGTACTGGTGGTGA
>JAGQPY010000086.1 GCA_020426485.1 Planctomycetaceae bacterium | reverse complement strand
GTCGTAATTGGGACGCATATCGACGGTCTGAAACCGCAGCTCATTCATCAGCTGGTCAGACAGCGCGGAAAGTTTGGCTTCCGTGTATCGCGACGCGGCCTGTTTGAGTCCCATGATGGAACCGAAGTTCCCCTGCCCAATCACCAGCGGATATCGCAGTGAGAAATCCTGTGCCAGCCGCACCAGAGCTTCGTAAACCGCGACGTCGCCGTGAGGGTGAAAGGTCAGGGTTTCACCGCAGATCTTGGCGCATTTGCGAGTCTTGCCGTCGGACGTCAGACGCAGGCGACTGAACATTGTGTACAGAATGCGGCGCTGAACGGGTTTCAGACCGTCGCGAACATCCGGGAGTGCTCGCGAAGTGATGACGGACAAGGCGTAATTCAAATACCGGCGGCGCGTTTCAGCACTGATCGGAACGTACTGAACGTTTCCCGCGCCATTGCCGTTGTCATCAAAAAGGGATCGATTTTCGCCTGATGATTTCGAGGTTCTCTTGCGAGCCAACTGAGCATCCTTTTCCAGCGGTCCTGTGTGCGTAGCGGACGGATCGGCATTCTAGAGAATCTGTGAAATACGCAAAGCCGTGTCGAAAACGCTCAGTTGCCATGGCCAGAAATAAGACAGGCAGTCTGGGCAGAAGATACCGATTCTGCGTTTTGCACCGGTGTTTCACTGAAAACTACTGGTAAGGATGGTATCAGGAACACTGAATGATTGATCTGCACGATCGTTAGAAGCCGAATTTACGACAGAGACGATGTCAGGTCTCGACACATCGACCGGGGGGCTTTCCGGCAGATGTAACCGCAAGAGCATGGCAGACCGTTGTTCATGGAGCCGTTCGGTTCCCCAAACCAGAAGTGACTCTGGTGGTCGTGAGGACGGCGGGAAGAACGGATTCTTTCAAAAGCCACGGAGGAGAAGCGATGCTTCGCAAGGGAATTGTGGCTCTCATGATGACTGTCATGAGTGTTGGATCATTGCAGGCGGACGACGCCGGAAAACCAGGCAAGCTGAGTAACTGGCTGAAAGGGCCGACGATCGGGCGACCGAATCACAGCGCCAAATCGACTCCGTCAAAGAGCGGTGTTAAGCATGCTGTGATCGATGATGCTGAAAAGCAGGTGCCCGAGATTCGCCAGACAAGCGGTGATCCTCAGACCGACCAGCTGGAACCAGCGGAATCGGTTCCTCAGCCACTGCCAATTCAATATGCACCGGTTGTGCCCAACACGACTTCGGTCAGCGGGCCACAGTACTTCAGTGCTGTCTCGGACAACGGTTCCGCGTTGCCCGTCCATCCGGGTTCCAACTGGCAGGCGTATTCGCCGCCATATCCGGTTTATCAGAATTCCGGTTCGCCGTATTCGTTTGCTTCCGGAACGGGGCCACAGGTTGCCGGTCCGGTCAGCATGAGAACCGTCAGTGCAGACGGCATGATGTACGACGCCGGCACGCCGATGGACGGATCTGTGATCGCCGGTCCTCAGCCGATGGGCGGTGGTTATGGTCAGGGCAACACAGCTGCTCTGTATCCGGCACCCAAACCAGGAATCCCTCATCAGGTGGGTGGCACGGCGATTGTGAATCAGGCATTTCATCCTCATGAGATGCTCTACCCTCATCAATATCGAGCGATGTACGGACCGTATTACTACAAGGTCAATGGCGGATGGGTGTTGACTCCGTTCGGCATCTGGTCAAAGGAACACTGGCAGCTGCAGGGAACGATGGTCGACGTGAAATACAACTCTCACATCAGCCCGTTCACCATGTTTAAGCCACCGGTGATTCGCTAAACGGATCTGGTTTCGGGCCGCGTCCGGGAACAACGCATACGACGCCGTTCGAGCAAAATTCACCTTCCTCTCGTTTGATCCTCTGGACTCAGGTGGAAAATAAAATGCAACCAAACACATTATACCAGAGATGGTTGGCCGCCCGGAGATGGTTGGCTGCAATGGCTCTGATGCTTGCGGCAGCCTGCTCGGTCAGTGCTCAGGAGGGCGTCGTCAGGATCTCTGATTCGAGTCAGCGCCCAGGAGTCGTCCATCTGGGGCAGTCTCAGGTGCGACCGGTTTCCGGAAGCATTCCCGCCGCTGCGACCAGCTATCGCTACGGTGGTGCACTGCACGGCCCAATGCCAACCGGCAATTATCAGGCGTTTCCTCAGGCAGGCTACGCTCCGCAGCAGCCAAACGCCTTTGCAAATGCGTCGTGGAGCCAGCAGCAGTATAGCCAGATGCCTCAGGCTGGCCCGTTTCAGACGGCAGCATATTCGAATGTTCAGGCCGGCGGATTCAGTGGCTGCCCTGATGGTTCATGCAACGTCAACAGTGGCGGTTACGGTTGGAACGACAGCGGCAGCACCTGCAATTCATGCAACAGCTGCAATACCTGCAATAGTTGTGAGTCTTCCGACTGTTACTACGGTGGTGGATACCACGAAAGAATGTGTCGCCTGTTTGCTCCGGCAGAACCCTGCGACGGTTGCACCGGACCCTGCAAACGCTGGTGGCGCGGTCAGCAGAACAATTATCTGGCTCGCAATCAGCGACTGTCGAACACGCTGTTCGGCTGGATGGTGCCTTCCGGATGCTGCGGTCAGGGTTGTCCGCCGGTTGGGAAGTACTGCGTGACGTATTCAGACAATCCAGGGTACTCCGACCCTCGCGACAATCAAATGGCTTATGGTGCTCAGGGGTATGGTGTTCCGCTGCAGGTGCCTTTGGCTCCCAACGTGCGGCACACCTACAACTACAGCTGGGGCGTTCCATCCAGCCGGATCACACCACTGGGACCGTACTCAGCGCCGGATCCGAATGCTCGGTTGTATCACCAGAGCTGGTAGTAAACGAACGGTGTTGCTGCGATCAGCCACTGAAATCAGATGACCGGACCTCATCACTGACATGACCGGCGAGACACACCAGCAGCGGAAACGTTGATCTGCAGACGTCCCGCCGGTCAATCTTCGACCACAATTCTCGGAATGAAGCATTTTTCACCGTCAGGAAGCGCTGACAGAGTCAGAAGCAGCATTCAGGGAAATCGGAATCACAAGACGCATGGTGTTACCCGCAACGCCACGTCCACTATGGAGAAGGAACTCATGACAAACCTGCGTCACCTTGTTCTGTTGTCCGGAGCGATGCTGTGGACCATGCAGACATTCGCTGCTGATATTCGTCCGGTGGGATACTCCTCCGGCGGCTGTGTCACCGAAGGCTGTTGTGAAACCGGCGCCTGCAACGGTCGTGGCCGTCATGGGCATGGCTGTCGGGATTGCCGGAACTGCAACGGGCGTTGTGGAAACGGCAGCGCGGGGTGGAATAATCTGTGCATGAACTGGTGCGGCATGCGTTGCAGCCAGCGTTGCGGTGTCAGTCAGGCCTGGTGTCACTGCTGCAATACAAAGGCATTTCCGGATTCCGGCTGGGCTCCACCGGCCGGAAACACCATGTATCGGCAGGGAAACTGGTACAACGCTTACTGGCCAGGCCAGTGGTATGGAAATCAGGGCGGTGGATTCACCGGTGGTGCTCCCATGGTCTATCAGCCGACAGACACAACTCAACTGGGCTACAGCTACGGCAACGTGCCGACGTGGCGATCCAATCCCGGCATGATTCCACCGGTCCCTTATCCATCCAACTTTCACAATCGCATCTGTCCGTGCGACCCCAAATGCGGTCCGTGCTGCAACAGCGGGTGCATGAATCAGGGAAGTTTTTGCCCGTCGGGTGACTGCTACACAATGTCTGCTGCCGTTCCGACCTCGCAGACTTTTGCTCAGTCTGCTCAGCCCGCAACGACTGTGACACCACCTCCAGCTCAGACTGTGGCAAAGGTCACATCAGAACCTGTTGCGACCGGCCCGGCTCTGGCCAATATGCCTCCGGCCAATCTGCCGACGACGGCCTCCTTTGCTCAACAACCGGCTCCAAAACAAGTCCAGCAGACTTCCGGGCAGAAAACAGCCGCCCCGAAAAACAACCGACGCCCGGCCAACGGACGAACCTCAGCACAGAACAAGTCCAACGGCGGATGGTTTGGACTTCCGTCACTCAGCGAAGTCAGTTTCTGACAAGTGCGGTGCCCAACGCCGTGAAGAACGCTGTCAAATGAACAGTCCCAGGCGTCCATCCGTTCACGATTGCCTGGTGACTCTGCAGGTCACAGGCAACGCTTGATCTCCCAGGCGAAGAATCGTGTTCTTCGTCTTCCTCCCGGCTCGAACGAGTTTGTCGTTCGAGCTGTTTTTCTGCGCGGCGGCGTCTTGTGTTCCAGCGTCATCCACGGTGGCACAGACATTCCTGTCTGTGTCGTCCTGCCAATGTCAGCCGGCGGCTGCGGACAGTGCCTGATCCAGATCGCCGATGATGTCATCAATGTGTTCGATGCCGACGGACAGACGCACCATTTCGGGAGGAATTCCGCCAGCTTTCTGCTGCTCTTCCGTCATCTGCGAATGAGTCGTCGTGGCGGGATGAATGGCCAGGCTTTTGGCATCACCTACGTTGGCCAGGTGGCTGAACATCTTCAGAGACTCAATGAAGCGGCTGCCCGCTTTTGCTCCGCCTTTGATGCCGAAGACAACCATGGAACCGCCGTGGCCACCGAGATACTTCTGAGCCTTTTCGTAGTTTGAATCGCCCGGCAGGCCGGGAAAACGCACCCATTCGACATTGGTATGAGCCTGCAGATGTTTGGCCACTGCCAGAGCGTTTTCGCAGTGTCGTTCCATGCGCAGCGGCAGAGTTTCAATGCCCTGCAGAAACATCCATGCGTTATCGGGTGAGATACAAGCTCCCAGATTTCGCAGCGGGATGACTCGCATTCTCAGAATGTACGCCAGCGGCGAAAGATCGCCCAGATCGTGAGCCCAGCGGACTCCGTGATAACTGCTGTCGGGTTCATTCATCAGCGGAAAACGGTCGCTCTTCCAGTCAAACTTCCCGCTGTCCACCACAATGCCGCCAATTCCCACGCCGTGTCCGCCCAGCCACTTGGTCAGCGAATGCACCACGATGTCGGCTCCGGATTCGATCGGTCGCTGCAAAGCCGGCGTGCTGAACGTGCTGTCCACAATCAGAGGCAGCCCGTTGTCATGAGCAATCTTTGCAATGGCTTCAAGGTCCGAAACTTCCAGACCGGGATTGCTGACCGATTCGCAGAAGATGGCTTTGGTCTTATCGTTAATGGCCGCTTTGAAGTTCTCGGGATTGGTGGGATCCACAAAGCGAGCCTTGATGCCGAACTGCGGCAGAATATCGTTGAACTGCGTGAACGAACCGCCATACAGATTGTTCGCGGAGACAAACTCATCACCGGCCTGCATGATATTAATCAGGCTGTAAAAGATCGCGCTGGTGCCGGAAGCAAGTGCCAGAGCTCCCACGCCGCCTTCCAGTTGAGCCATCCGTTGTTCCAGCACATCGTGTGTGGGATTCATCAACCGAGTGTAGATGTTGCCCAGTTCCTTCAGCGCGAACAGGTTGGCGGCGTGTTCTGTGTTTTTGAACACGTAAGAGCTGGTACGGTGCACGGGAACACCGCGCGACAGCGTCACGGGATCCGGCTGAGTTCCGCCGTGCAGACAGAGACTTTCGAGTTTCATGATCGGGACCTTTCACAGGTTATGTTGTTGCTGTTTGGTAAACGGAATGTGATTCGATTTTCGAGGTGCTGAACCGGCCGTTCTTTTGCCAGAACCACCTGGACAGCACTGTTGTGCGTTCGCTCTCGCTGGCGAAAACCCTGTCTGTTGGACACAGAAGTCTGTTCAGAGGGGCGTTGTCGAACGATATGCTTCAGACTTATCAGTCCTGCGAATCCGGCAGGAACCGGGGGAGTTGACCAACTCTTTGCCGTCAGTTCAACTGTCTCAGCAGATTGAATTTTGAGAGCCACTTCTGTGAATTCGCAGGCCGTTCGACCGGAGCGGAATCACATTGTCGGCAGCCGATCCAAATGTGACACGGCCTGAACAACGGCTGAGCGCGAATGTGGGTGATCGTCTGCGACCGGCGGGGTGATTTCGGATTTGAACTTTGGTCCCCACACGGCACCGGACAATTCGTCGAAAGGATAACCAGGCATGAAGATACTATTCTTTGCAGTTCATGTATGTCTTGTCTTGAACTGCACAACAGGTGTCTGTGCAGATTCCGTTGTGAATGGTGCAGCAACTCGTCCGGATATTGTGCTGATTGTCGCCGATAATCTGGGGCATGGGGATCTTTCCTGTTACGGCTGTCGCGACATTCAGACACCGCAGATCGATTCGCTGGCCCGCGATGGGGTTCGTTTCACCAGTTTCTATTCCAACGGTCCCGAATGTTCGCCGACTCGCACGGCCTTGTTTACCGGTCGATATCAACAACGAGTCGGTGGTCTGGAATGCGCGCTGGGGTCGGGAAATGTGGGTCGATATGACGAAGCGTTTCTGCTGGCCGAAAAACATCAACTGGGACTGCCGCCCGCCGAATCCGTTTTGATTCATGGTCTGCACGATGCCGGATACACGACGATCGGTCTGGGCAAGTGGCATCTGGGCTATGAGCCACACTTCCTGCCGCCGCACCACGGCTTCGACTACTTTCTGGCCGGACTGGGCGGCACGATGGATTACTTCTATCACAACGAACCTAACGGCAATCCGGTGTTGTTCGAAAACGATAAACCGGTCACTCGCAATCGTTATTTCACCGATCTGATCACGGATGGTGCTGTCGATTTCATCAAGAAACAGCCGAGTGAAAAACCGCTGTTTCTGTACCTGCCGTACAACGCTCCCAGCGCGCCGTTTCAGCATCCGGACGTGTTTCCGAAGGAGCCGAAGGTCAGCACAGAATGGGATTCGAAGGATTGGCAGAAGGGAGATCGAGCCACGCTCAGGGCGATCATCGAACGACTGGATCAGGGTGTCGGGCGAGTTCTGCAGACACTGGAAGACACCGGGCGAGCCGATTCGGCACTGGTGATTTTCTGCAGCGACAACGGTGCCTATCCGATCGCCGCCAGTAACGCTCCCTTTCGAGGTTTCGCGTCGGAACTTTTCGAAGGCGGAATTCATGTCGCCTGCATGGCTCGCTGGCCCGGTCGACTGAATCCGGGCACCACAACCGACCAGCCGACGATGACCTTCGACCTGACTGCTTCCATCATGGCTGCCGCCGGTCTTAAGTCGCCTGCTCATCGCCCGTTGGACGGCATTGATGTGCTGGGGCAGTTAAGTCAGAACGTCAAGCCTGCACCACGACCACTCTTCTGGCGTGCTCGGCGAGCCGACCGCACCTGGCGAGCCGTTCGAGAAGGCCAGCTGAAGTTGGTGTCGCTGCAGGACGGTCAGAGCAAACAGGAGTGGCTGTTCGATTTATCGACCGACCCCGGAGAAACACAGAACCTCGCGGCCGACATGCCCGATCGACGTCAACACCTGCAGCGTTTACTGAGCGACTGGGAAAAGAACGTCCAGCCGCAACGTCCGGAACTGCGGTGAACGGCTATTGAAATCGGCAACAGGTTCTTACTTTGCCGAAACCGCTGTGGGCTGTGTCAATCCCAGCAGCCGAACGGCGTTGGCATGGTAGATTTTTTCCAGGACTTCGTCCGGAAGGAAGATGCCATAAATCATCCAGAAACCCTGACGGTGATGTGATTCGGCGGTGTCGAAGTATTCGTCGTCGGTTTCCATGAAGCGGTAATACAAGCGATAGGCGTCAGCTTTCGGCGTAGTGTCGGTGCCAAACAGAATGCGATCCTGGTATTTGATGAAGAAGCGTCGGCAACTGTAGGGCTGTCGACCGAGTTCGCTGATCCTTGCATCAATGTCGACGTAGAAGTTCGGATAGGTTTCCAGCCACTGACCAACGGCTTCCAGGTCTTCCGGATTGTTGCCAAAGTGCGCGCCGATGAATGTTGTGTCCGGATGCTTTGCAATGGCGCGATTACGCTGATCCAGAAGTTCCTGGCGAGACGGAAACCTGTCGCCGTGAAACAGCCAGTTTGGATGTTCGTTCAGTTCGTGCCAGCGCTCGTTGAATCGATCCAGAGGCGTAAAGAAGGCTGCCGGGTCCGATGTGTGAATCATCACCGGACGATTCATTTCTCCACACAGGGCCCAAATCGGGTCAAGCCGTTCATCGTCAATGGTCAGCAGCTTTCCATCTTTGCCGCGATACGACAACCCGAGCGACTTATGGAACTTCAGCCCCTTCGCGCCGGATTCGAAACTGCGACGTAGTCGTTCGGTTTCACGTTCCGACCAGCCATCTTCGTCGAATCCATTGAGATTGATCAGGGCAAATGTGATGAATCTTCCCGGATGAGCTGCATCCAGTGCGGCTACTGTTTCCTTCAGTTTGTCGTCCCACCCGCCGTCAAGATTAACGACCGTGCGAACACCGGCGTCATCCATATCCTGCAGATACCGCTTCACACGTTCCTCGGTCAGAGTTTTCGCTCCGCCGCCGAGATGGTTGTGCACATCAATGACGGGAAACTTCGGTAGATTGACTCGCGTGACTTTCGACTTCAGCATGGAACGCGGCTGCCAGTCCCGCAGCTTCAGATCTCGAATATCTTCCGTCTCCACCTTGCTTGTGTCGGGCTGTTTGTTCGGCTGTTCTTTTTCCTGGGCGACGATTCCGGCGGAAAGCAACAGAATCGCGGTCAGGCAAAACGTCAGTGGTGATGCGAGTGTAAGTTTCCGGATTTTCATCTGTGATTTGCCTCGTTGTCTTCGCTTTCGAATGTTCCAGCAGTTTTCAGTCGACTCCTGGAATACCCATCGAGTTCTGTCGTGACCTTTTCAGTCGAACAGCAGTGTTCCGAAGTGATCGATGTCGTGAAAACTGGGACCGACACGTGACCAGTCCCACCCGGTCGTCTTCCGGTCGTCATAGTCGACTCGGTAAAAGTTGGCTCGCCATTTTGTTCCGGGCTTCGGCGGAACGTTTTGAAGAGGCTTCAGCAGATCGTAGGGGATAAAAACTTCCGCTCGCCATCCTGTGACTTCAGCCATCGAAGAATTCGGGCCTCCGGACGCTGACACTTTTTTCTGAATTCGTCGCTCGCCTTCGTAGTGCCACGGACGCCAGCCGAGAAACCTGCCGTCCAGTTTCGGAACCAGAATCGGCAGTTCGTAACCCAGCGGTGAAATTTCGTATTCAAAGTAGACCGGGTGACGTTCGTCTGTCCAGAAAAAGCATTCAAAGACGTCTTCGTTCCACAGGTCCATGAAGTCCTGTTGCATTGTCGCTGTCAGAGTTCGATCGCTGCCATCGAACAGAACGTAAACGCCCTTTGATGAATACAGCATTTTGAAGCGAGCAGTGTAGTCCAGCGTTCCGCTCCCTCGCCGATTCAGCGTGACCCAGTCTGCCTTTTTCCATTGCTCATCATCGCCTTGCCCTGTGATGCCAAAATCATCGCACGGTCTCACGCTGATCTGCGGAAGTTTCACTTCATCGGCCGCGGCCCCACAGGAGCCGGCAAGCATCCCCGTGATCAGTAGGCAGGGCATGCTGAGAAAGAGTCGAATCATTGCGGACGGTACTTTGAAGAAGTGGTGTAGAGTTGGTCGGCAAATCCGGGGAGGCTATGTTACCGTATGCCGTTGCGAATGACACTGCCGCCGAAACATCGACTCTGATCAATGATGCTGATCGCCGCCGCCAATATTCTGACACTGCCGGACTACGCCGTCATTGCGGTCTACCTGCTTGGGACGATCACCGTTGGCGTCATGATCGGACGACGTTTGAAGACCGGGACGGATTTCTTTTTAGGCGGTCGCAGTCTGCCATGGTGGGCGATCGGCATGTCGCTCGTTGCAACGGACATTGGCGGCACCGACATCATTGGCGTCGGCGGAGCTGCCTACAGCTATGGTCTGGCCGTGGCCAACTTCGAATGGATTGGCTGTGTTCCTGCGATGATTGTGGGAGCGTTTGTGTTCATCCCGTTTCTGTATCGGTCAGGTGCCTGCACGGTGCCGGAGTTTCTGGAACGTCGCTACAACGCAGGAGTGCGTCTGGTGATGGCCGGCTGCTGGCTGATTTTCATGGCCTGCAATCTGGGAATCATGCTGCTGGCGTCCGCCAAAATGATGGCGGGAGTTTTCGGCTGGAACGAAGCGGCCTGCATCGTGGTCACAGCCGTGCTGGTCGGAGGCTACACGATGGTTGGTGGCCTGGCGGCCGTGGTGTACACCGATATGATTCAGTGCGTGGTCATGATCGCAGGTTGCCTGGCGATTTTGGTTTTGGGCATCATTGAAGTCGGCGGGGTGGCGAATCTGCATTTGAGACTTCAACAGGCAACTGCATCGGTGGAAGAAACTGATTCGGTGGAACAGGCAGAAAGCGAATCCATGCCGGATGCAGTGCCGGCCACCGCAACCACGGCCGATCGAGGTCACTTGCAGTCGACGAAGACCGCTCTGATTCTGCCGGCCGATACAGAATCACCGTTTCCCTGGCCCGGTATCTATTTCGGGCTGGCCTTGATTCTGAGTCCGGCTTACTGGATCGGAAATCAGGCGATTGTGCAGCGATCACTGGGAGCTCGCAGCGAATTCGAAGCCAAAGCATCCTATGTCTGGGGAGCACTGCTGAAGAATATTATTCCGCTGATCGTCGCGGTGCCGGGATTGATTGCCGTTGCGTTGTTGCCGGACCTGGCGGATGGCGATACGGCCATACCATCGCTGGTTGGAATCCTGTTGCCCGCAGGACTGCGAGGTCTGTTTGTTGCCGCCTTTCTGGCGGCCTTGATGTCCAGCATTGATTCCTATCTGAATTCGGCGGCCACCATTGTGACCAGCGACTTCTATAAACGTTTCGTTGATCGCGACGTCAGTGATCAGCGGCTGCTGACGATCGGTCGCTTCTCGACCATCGTGATGTCTCTGTGGGCACTCGTCTTTGCGTTCCTGCTGACTCAAATGAGGGAAGATTCCGGAATCTACGCCATCTTTCAGACGTTGATGGCTTTTTTTCAGGGGCCCGCGTTCGCCGTGCTGTTGTTAGGTGTGCTCTGGAAGCGAGCGACCGGCTCGGCTGCCTTCGTTGGGTTGGTGTGTGGGATTGCAACTTCTGTTGGTCTCTACACATTGAACCAGCCGGCGGTCTGCATGAGGCTGGGACTGCAGCCGTTGTTTCGCATTTCTGAACCGTTTCTCTACTTTTCCGTCTGGGCGTTTCTCGTCACGGCCATCATCCTTGTGATCGGCAGCCTGCTGACGCCTCCGCCGGATGAAGATAAACTCCGGTATACGTTCAGTCGGCCGGCATCTTCGCCCCTCAGGGCCGACAGCAGTTCTGATGAAGGTTCCGCAGCAGTCGTCGGAGGCAATTTATGACTCCCCTGCACTCGATCGGTGACGCTTTGCGCGAGTTGCTTCAGAGCATTCCGTTGCCGGCGGTTCGCGTTCTTTTCGTCGGCACCCTGGTACTGATTCTGCTGTGGGTTCTGCGTCTGCCTCGGTCAGTCGTGACGCCGGAACAGACGTCCGGACGCTGGGACGAAAATCTGAAACCCATCGCAGTACTTTCACTTCTGATTCAGATTGTGATTTACCTGCTGTTGTGATATTCGCATTGAAGTCCGGCAGGAGTTCTGCGTTTGCCGCGGCAGAGCCGGTTCGATCATTCTGTAAATCCTGGTCGTTCGGAGAGTAGATCTTTTTACGGGTGCTTGTGTTGACGGCTCATTCCCGCATCAGTCGGCGAGATGCATCACGGGCTTCTGTCCATTGACCGGAACGAGCCAGTTCACAAATCTCTGACAGCTGGTCGTACTCGGCGTTACTCAGAACCGTTCGGTGTTTCCGGATCAGGGTGGTGACTGCGTTCAGTCGTTCCTCATTCTGCAGGCTGGTGGCCGCATACACGGCTACTGTCAGGTCGGCTCCCGTCGGACTGAGAGGAACAGATTGTCCGCAGCCGCTGCTGAAACTGACGCCGGCGGCCAACGTAAGCAAAATCATTTTTTGCCTACCGGCGATCTCACAAAAAATGCGTCGCAACATCGGAGCCGCTTTCAAAACGAATCAATGATTTCACCTTCGGCGATGCTGGAAAGCTCCGCCCACGTGTACAGATCTATGTTTTCTGAAACAAACCGCACAGAACCGTCACCAAGGCATACGTTCCCGCCGCCGATGTGTTCCGAATACATCTGTCCGACATGCAACGCCGGAAAATTCACGGGATGAATGATTGGGAAGCCCGTAATATCAAGTTCACCGCCCGACGGCCCTGCATGAACGAGTGTCAATGTGGCGGCCGCGTCGGAACCGTTCAGAGGCGACGATCGTGCAGGGTTGACGATGGCTCCGGGAACGACACCGACCCACGTTTTGTCACTCAGCGAAGACGAATGTTCTCCCAGAAAAATCGTATTCGACATTCCGTCGATCACGTCGCGGAATCGGGTGCGGGAATTTCGACAGAACGGACCGTCCGACACGCGAGTGGCATCGCCGTTGATGCTGATCGTTGACGTCGCGCCGGTGTAGATGTTCGTGAAGATACTTCCGGATTTGCCGGCACCGCAGTCGCCCCAGCAGGATTCCTGTCCGTGACTGGCGACGTAGTGAGATCGCCCCAGTGTGACGGTATCGTTCTGTATCAGAAGCGGGTTCCCATTGGCCGCTTGAACGGGAAACGCGTCATGACTGCCGCTGGATGATGGGCACAGAAAAACCGAGAACTGTTGCGCAACGGAAGACCGATGCCGAGCGTCCCAGATCGGCAGGCGGTAGTCCAGGGAATTGCTGACCGTCATCAGATCCAGATGCGGCAGCAGAACAGCAGCCCATCCCCATCCCGGAGCCGCATCCCATGTCAGCGGATCGTGCATCACGCCGCTCGGTGGCATTCCTCCGATCGCTGGAAACGAATAATATCCCGCAGGCAGGGTCTGGTGAGCATCGTGGTAATTGTGCAGGGCCAGCCCCATCTGTTTGAGATTATTGCGACACTGAACGCGCCGGGCGCTTTCCCTTGCCTGCTGAACAGCCGGCAGCAACAGTGCCACCAGCACCGCAATGATTGCAATCACAACAAGTAGTTCAATCAGAGTAAACGCACGCCTCATACAGACCTCCTGAAGATTAGCTGTGGCTAAATTAGCACTGGCTAATCTTCGGGTAAAGATCTGTGTCGGCGATTTGGAAGAATTGACGTGAAAAAACCTGCTCGTATCAATCGGCACACTCGCACCCGCGACGACCATGCTTCAGAAACCGCTGAAGACTACGTTGAAGCCGTGGCCGAACTGGTCGATACCACGGGAAACTGTCGAGTCATCGACCTCGCGCAGCATTTTCAGGTCAGCAGCGTGACGGTCAGCAAGATCATCAGCCGACTCAACCGAGAAGGTTATGTTGAAACAAAACCCTACGGTCCGATTTCCCTTTCAGTGAAAGGCCGGAAACTGGCCAGTCATTGCCGGAAACGTCACGATGTCGTACATCGATTTCTGCTGGCTCTCGGAGTCTCCGAACAGACAGCGGTCATCGATTCGGAAGGAATCGAACACCATGTCAGCAAGGAAACGCTCAGGTGTATGCAGGAATTCATTGATCAGGCAGCTCAGAGCTGACACCGTGATCACGGTTGTTCAGCCACGACACCCGGAGCCGGCTGGTGGTAATGATTCAGCCATTCCGTGAGCGTTTTCAGCTCGTCACCATCCAATCGACCATCGCCATTGGTGTCCAGCCTGCGGAAGTGAGGGCGAGCCAGACCGACCGTTTCGGACAGACTCAGTTTGCCGTCTCCATCACGATCGCCGGCCAGCATGCGCTGGCTGAATTCGTCGTGATCCCAGAATCCGGCTCTTGTTCCGCGAGCCCCACCGCCATCCTGATCGCGACGACGCTCGATCGTGTACGCCTGTGAAACAGTGTGGCACGTCGTTTCACCGACGCAGGCCGCATAGTTGACAGTCAGCCGCAGAGATTTGTCTTCCGGCCATGCGTTCACCGACAGTACAAACTCCCGCGGGTCGCAGTCACTCGCGGCTTCGACCTTGTCAGCGGAACAGCTCTTCCGATCCAGCTGGACGGTTTCGTCAACCGCAATCTGAAACCGGAGCGGTTCCGTCAGGTTGTTCCAGTGAACATTATGCAGCGGGTCCGGATGAAAGCCGAGATAAAGTTTTCCACGCCCCGTGCGCAGAAGTTGTTCATCGGCTTCTGCGCGAAGTTTGGCGTAGAACGGTTGCGGCGAGTTTTCCGGGTGAATCACAATCGGCAGCATCCCCGAGCGATCAACGGTCGGAGTCACGTTTCGTGCGGCCGGCGCCCTTTCGGGAAGATGCAGTGTCAAACGCATGTCTGCATCTGAGGTCACATGATCCACCGGCCCCACCAGTTCCTCCAGATCTTTGCGGACGGCATCCGGCTGACTCCAGGCCCGCTTTCGCACAATGACACCTTCCGGGCTGATCAGGAACTGCGAATTCGGCCGTCCTCCCATCGCATGCATACAGCGATTGTCCATTGCGTCGACAATCCACGGAATGTGTGTCCCGAACTGATGAACGGCCCGTCGCGCCTGCATCAGTCGTTCTTCCTGAGTAAACGGCTGAATGTAGTTGCCGGCCAGTTCCGGATGAGCCAGCGCTTTGAAGACGAAAAAGAATCGGACCCCCTTCGCCGCGTAGTCCTTGTGAACGGCTTCCAGTCCGGCGATGTTCCAGATGGAAGGCGGACAGGTGAGGCAACCGAATGTCAGAACGGTGTAGTGACCGCGCAGGCCTGAAAGAGGAAACGGCTGTCCGTCAATGTCGTAGATCGTGACGTCCGGCAGCGGATCACCAATCAGCGGTTTTGTGCTCAGGAACTCCTTTTCCCGCTGTTGCAGCCGCTGTGCGAAAGCAGTGTCACCGATCGACAGACTGAACAGAACAATGGAAACAATTGGAAACGATGCAGCGCGCATGGATGGGCCCATTCGTATTTCTTGATGGATTGGAAGATTCAAAAACACTCATCCTCTGACTCAGAGATCGCGGCCATTCAAAGCATGGCATGAAACACGGTAATCACCGGGTCTGTTCCGATGGCATAGGTGACAGTTTTTGTCTGCGGACGGCCGCCGTCCGGTGGAGTCAGCGTGAGTTCCACGTCGCAGAACCAGTTGGCGTTCTCGGCCCGCGACTGTGGGGTGATGACGAAACTCTTCAAGATATGGCCACCGGACCACAGACCTTCCTGAACAATGATTTCCGGAGATTGGTCGCGGAGCTGCTCAATCTGTCCACCGTCCTGCCAGTGAGTGAGCACCTGATGAAGTGAGTTTCTGGCGAGTTCCACGTTAACGTCAGCCGCGGGACGTTGATGACCACAGCCAACAAAAATCGATATCAAACAGCCGCCAATCAACAGAGGCATGAGTGGAATGCGTGTCTTACGTCGACGCAACCGGATGTTGTTTTTCATTGCAGGTTCTTTCATGTTGTTTCGGAAGACTTCGTCCGGCAGCGCCGGACCTGCAGATTGCCGGACGTACGAATTGACCAGGCGACCAACGGGAGCGTCTCGGCGCCTCAGGTTGACCAGTTTCCGCAGGAAAACGACCGTAGCAGAAGTCGTGAGACTTCTGAGAGCATGGCCCGGTAGCCGAATTCTCATGAATTCGGCTACGAAATCTCGTCGCTGTGTTGGGCCAAGCCCTTGTTAGAAGTCGCCGATGACTTCGGAACCGGCACGTGTACCGACAGCTCGCCAGACACCAAGGTCGATCGAATCGGAAACAAACCGCACGGCCCCGTCACACAAAAGAACGAACACGCCTCCGGTATGACGGCTGTTGGCGGCCATCGCTGCTTTTCCTGCAGGCTGAAAACCACACGAACGAGAATTGGGTACGTTGATGTGCTGGTA
>JAGQPY010000869.1 GCA_020426485.1 Planctomycetaceae bacterium | reverse complement strand
AGGCTACCGGTGGTTCCATTGCCGTCAACGCAACCAACTGCATCAAATGATTCTGCACCATGTCGCGCAGCGCGCCGGATTGATCGTAATATCCCCCGCGCGTGCCAATGCCCAGACTTTCTGCCACCGTGATCTGCACTTGATCAATGTAGTTACGGTTCCAAATCGGTTCAAAGAGACCATTGCCAAAGCGGAAGACGAGGATATTCTGTACGGTTTCTTTGCCCAGATAATGATCGATGCGATAGATCTGGTCTTCGTGAAAACGTTGTAACAGATGATTGTTGAGTGAAACCGCGCTCGCCAGATCATGACCAAAGGGCTTTTCAATGATGATGCGTGTCCAACCATGTTCGTTGTCGGTTTCGGGTGTCACCAACCCAACTTCATCCAGCAAATCGGTGATCGGCTCAAAGACTTCCGGTGGTGTGGCCAAATAGAAGAGGAGATTTTGTGGCCCATTGCCCGCCGGCTGCAACGCTTTGACCCGTTTGGCCAACGTCTCAAATGACTTGCGTTCATCGTAGTTGCCGCTTTGGTAGTAAATGTTCTGCGCAAAC
>JAGQPY010000868.1 GCA_020426485.1 Planctomycetaceae bacterium | reverse complement strand
AGTGACAATTGGCGTGATGGGTTTGAGTCGTGGAAAATCGTTGGCCCTCTCGTTTGGTGCAGAGAAGAACGTCAAGGTGAAATATCTGTGCGATGTCGATCAAAGTCGCGCGGGGGCTGCGGTTGCCGAACTGGAGCGAGACACACAGCAAGTCGCGGAACCCATTGGCGACTACCGCAGAATCCTGGATGATCCTGAGGTGGATGTCTTCGTGTGTGCCGCTCCAAATCACTGGCATGCACCCGCCACCATTTTAGCCTGCAATGCGGGAAAGCATGTTTACTGTGAAAAGCCCTGCAGTCACAATCCGTGGGAAGGGGAAACCATGGTTGCGTCTGCTCGCAAGCATGATCGGGCGGTACAGCTCGGGACCCAGCGACGCAGCAGCACGGGTTATCAGGAAGCCGTTGCCAAACTCCGCGAGGGCGTGATCGGCGAGGTCTATTCCTCACAAGCCTGGTACAATAATCTGCGAACGTCAATCGGGGTCGGCAAGCCGGTCGATGTGCCCAGTACGCTCGATTATGAACTGTGGCAGGGGCCCGCCCCACGGGTACCTTATTA
>JAGQPY010000867.1 GCA_020426485.1 Planctomycetaceae bacterium | reverse complement strand
AGTGTCTCGATCGTGTCGTGGAGTCGTGTGTGAACAATGTCGGCGTCGATTTGAATATCGCCAGCGTGGCGTTGTTGTCGCATGTTGCGGGCATCGGTCCGAAGCTGGCTGAAAATATTGTCCGGTATCGCGATGAGAATGGACGATTCACCGACCGCAAGCAGTTGACGAAAGTGCCCAAACTGGGAAAGAAGGCGTTCGAGCAAGCCGCCGGATTCCTTCGCATTCGTGACGGCAAACAACCGCTGGACAATTCCGCCGTGCATCCGGAAAGCTATCCGATCGTTGATCGCATGGCAAAGAAACTGGGGACGCAAACGCAGACATTGGTCGGAAACGCGACGCTGAGTCAGAAGCTGAAACCTCAGGACTTCGTCGACGGTCCGTTCGGACTTCCGACCGTTGTCGATATTATTCACGAATTGGCCAAGCCCGGTCGCGATCCGCGTCGCGAGTTCCGCGCAGTGAAGTTTGATGACTCGGTCAACACGCTCGAAGACCTCAAGCCCGGCTTGATTTTGGAGGGCATCGTCACAAACGTCACGCACTTTGGCGCATTCGTCG
>JAGQPY010000866.1 GCA_020426485.1 Planctomycetaceae bacterium | reverse complement strand
GTGGCGCACCATGCGCAGCATGATTTCCACGGTGACCTCCTGGATGGATGCGGCGATGTCCATGTGCTCGCGGGTGAGCGGGGATTCCGGCCGGCGGCGGGGGATCCCGAAGAACCGCTCGAAATTCCGCCCGGTCATCACGTCCGAATGGCAATACTCGAAGTAGTCCATGTTCAGCCGGAACGAACCGTCCTCGCGGAGATCGAGCATCTCCGACAGGATCCGCCCGGAGTGGACCGGCCGGCCGTACGGGGCCAGTCCCATCAGCTTGTATTCGCCCGAGTTCACACGGAAGCCGGTGAAATAGGTGAAAGCGGAATAGAGCAGTCCCAGCGAGTGGGGAAACCGGAGTTCCCGCAACATTTCGATGCGGTGGCCGCTGCCGGCGCCGATGCTCGCGGTGGCCCATTCCCCGACGCCGTCGATGGTCACGATCGCGGCTTCCGCGAAGGGCGACGGCAGGAACGCGCTCGCCGCGTGTGATTCGTGGTGGCCGCAGAACAGGTAGCGGCCCTTGTATTTGTGATCGAGCGCCGCGTCCATCTCGCGCGGAAGATGGAGTTTCT
>JAGQPY010000865.1 GCA_020426485.1 Planctomycetaceae bacterium | reverse complement strand
TACATTAACCGTGCGGCCACTCGTGGACCGGGCAGATGTGGACTACGTGGTGCGACTGCCACACGCGCGCGATGGGGTGATGCTGGTGATCGATGGGCAGATCAAGGAGCCGTTCCGGCAAGGCGATTCACTGACCATTCGTCAGGCCCCGTGCCGCTTCCAACTCGTGCGACTGCCGGGCCACAGTTACTACGGTACCTTGCATCGCAAGTTGGGTTGGGATGGGCAGCCGAGGTATCAGCGGGGAGCGGAGTAGGGGGAAATTCGAAATCCGAAGCTCGAAATCCGAAACAAATCAGAAGGACCAAGATTCCAAACGGCCGCACTCGCGGAACGCCTGAGCAATCACCCGTTTCTGATTTTTGATTTCGAGTTTGTTTCGGATTTCGAGCTTCGAATTTCCGCACGCCCGCTACCTTGCCGTTACCGATGTCTCAAACCCATCCAGCGCGAGGGTGCCTGTCGCGCCATTGAGGCCCACCTGGATGATTGCTTCGCGGGCGGTGCGGGGAATGTCGACAGTTTGTGACATCCGTTTCCAATCCGGTTGATCTGCCAGCCACGGA
>JAGQPY010000864.1 GCA_020426485.1 Planctomycetaceae bacterium | reverse complement strand
GGGACGGACGACGCGGCATGTCGTGGATCTGGTCTCACGGTCACACGGGTTCGTTCAACACCTACGTGCCGCCGAACTGGAAAGATCCTGACGTCCACCGCAACGGCATCGGCTGGTTCGCCGCTCGCAGCCTGCACACCGGTGGAGCTCAGGCACTGTTGTCCGACGGAAGCGCCCGCTTCATCAGCGATAACATCGATCGATCCACCTGGCAGGCGCTGGGAACTCGCGGCGGAGGCGAAGTGATCGGCGAATATTAACAAGGACTTCGCCCTTGACCCGGTGGCGTGGGGAAGTTTGATTGGCGTGGACACTTTCCAACGCCGAGACGCTCCCGTTGGTCGCTTCGACCAAGAGCAACGTCAGGCTCGCGCCTGGCCTGCAGGTGCGTTAAACGATTAGATATTTGTTACAGAACTCAACAACCTCTTCAGGAAACACATTCATGCGAAGAACAATTTTCACCCTTGGCATTCTTCTGTGCTCAGCGCAATTCACTGTAGCAGAAGATGCTTCCAGCAGTCCCGATCGCTGGCCCGGGTTTCTGGGCGTCGGGGCGACGGCGGT
>JAGQPY010000863.1 GCA_020426485.1 Planctomycetaceae bacterium | reverse complement strand
CCGATGTATGCTGGGAACCCGGGACGGTCCACGGCCGCGAATTCAGGCAGCCGGACTGCACACCCGTTTTGCGCCGGGTGACAGACCGGACAGAACGAAGCCAATGCGGGATTGCACGCCGCCGGAGGCCCGGTCATGATCATCCGGGAAAGCCCCGGCTGACTGCAGCAGCAGACCATTCCCGGTTGGCAGCCGCTCGCGCTGACCGAACCCCGATGACTTTGAATGCCCCTGAAGGAGAATTCACCATGGCCGACTACAGCCGCTATCAGCAGAAAGTGATTCAGCGGTACTACGACAACCGGGACCAGATCGACCAGCAGCGGCTGAGCGAACTGGTGGCCGACCTGTACCTGGCCGAGGGAAAGAAGCGGGCCAAACTGTGGGAGGTCGCCCGCGAACTGCTGA
This sequence comes from Planctomycetaceae bacterium, assembly GCA_020426485.1. GTDB lineage: Bacteria > Planctomycetota > Planctomycetia > Planctomycetales > Planctomycetaceae > JAGQPY01. Next base: position 162 of record JAGQPY010000863.1, on the reverse strand, counting down.
CGCGGATGAAAGTGCCGGAAAGCCGCATCGAGCACGTCGTCACCTCCGACGATGCCTCACTGCTGGCTGCTGTGGTGCAGGATGTGGAAACCGGGAAGATCAAATAACGCCGGTCCGGCATGTCATCCGTTCCGTGTGCCATGCCCATAGCCGCCAGAGCGG
>JAGQPY010000862.1 GCA_020426485.1 Planctomycetaceae bacterium | reverse complement strand
TTATGAATTATATTCTGATATTTTGAATATCAGTTTTAAGATAACGAAGAAGTACATTGACATAAGGGAAAAGAGTTAGATCATAGTTTAGAGAAAGGCTATGAGAAATAAGAATAGGAAGCAAATAAGGGCGTATGGGGGATGCCTTGGCTCTCAGAGACGATGAAGGACGTGGTAAGCTGCGAAAAGCTACGGGGAAGTGCAAACGACTGTTGATCCGTAGATGTCCGAATGGGGGAACCCACTATGTTGAAGACATAGGACCTTGAAAGAGGAGATAACCCGGAGAACTGAAACATCTAAGTACCCGGAGGAAAAGAGAACAAAAGTTATTCCGTGAGTAGTGGCGAGCGAAAGCGGATGAGCCATAAAGTATATACAAAATTGAGTAGAATTAGTTTGGAAAACTAAACCGAAGGAGGTGATAGTCCTGTAGACGAAGATTTGAATATATTAAAAGAGTAGGGCGGAGCCGGTGAAACTCTGTCTGAAAGTGCCAGCACCATCTGGCAAGGCTAAATACTACTGAGAGACCGATAGTGAACTAGTACTGTAAAGGAAAGGTGAAAAG
>JAGQPY010000861.1 GCA_020426485.1 Planctomycetaceae bacterium | reverse complement strand
TCGCGGTCGGGCTGAATTTTTCGAGATTCAATCCTGACTCTTTGGGGAAGGGGAGCTTGAGCATCATCGCGCCGGTCTCGGCGTTGAACTTGATCCCTTCAGCGTTGTTATTCCGGGCACCGTAGATGTATTCGCCGTCCGCTTCGTCGCGAATTTCCATGTCGTGGATATTGTTGTATTCATCTCCCAGGAACCGGCGGACCACCTCGCCTTCAGGTGAGAAGACGAAGACACCCATGCTGGAACTCGTGTAGATGTTTCCGGCTTTGTCGATCACGACGCTGCCGTGAGTCGAACCGAGGACGGATTTCCCATCCGCTCCGAGTCCCCAACCGGGAACGGTGTCGAATGTCATGCTGCCGCAGCCCATCCGGACCGGCTTGGCCAATTCGGCGGTGAATGCGGGGATCGCAAGGGTGGCAGCAAGGACGATGGCGGTGAATACCGAGCATTTCTTCATGGTGAAATCCTGGAGGTCAATGGGCCGGAATTCAATTGCAGCACCCCTCGCCAGATCAGGCGAGCCGCACGGCAGTCGAAAAAAGGGGTATTTGAAACAGTCGTTAGATTATCG
>JAGQPY010000860.1 GCA_020426485.1 Planctomycetaceae bacterium | reverse complement strand
GATTCCGGCTCGATTGCTCAGTTGATCGAAGATGTTGTGCAAACGACTGGCTATACCAAACCGTGGTCCAGCAGTCCCAATGAGCAGGACATGCAACGCCTCGCCAACGTGGAAGAACTGATTGCCGCAGGCGCCCATTACGACTCGTTGTTTGATGCCGAATCCACACTCGAAGGTTTTCTGGAAACGACGAGTCTGGTCTCGGATCTGGATGCCCTCGATGCGAAAGCAGAACAGGGGCAGGTCACTCTGATGACCCTGCACGCCGCCAAGGGGCTGGAGTTTCCCGTCGTCTTTATTGTCGGAGTCGAGCAAAATCTTCTGCCGCACGAGCGGGCGATGCGTGAAGGAGATCCGCGTGAATATGAAGAAGAACGTCGACTGCTGTTCGTCGGTATGACCCGCGCGATGCGACAGTTATATCTGACCGCCTCCAGCTATCGGGAAATGCACGGACGCTCCATGCCCACCATTCCCAGTGACTTCCTTTCAGAAATCGACCTGGTGCAGACGGATGGTTCCGCCCTCGCGGCGGATCTCATGTTTCAATCCCCCAGCACCTCTTTAGCCAGTC
>JAGQPY010000085.1 GCA_020426485.1 Planctomycetaceae bacterium | reverse complement strand
CCCTGGGTCTTCCAGTTCGTCCAGCGGGTGGTTGTAGTTGGGATTCTTCATCTGCACTCGCACTCGATACTGGTAATTCATCCCACGTTCAACGGTGAAGTCCATAAATCGAACCAGTAACAGTCGGTGGTCAGCCGTTGCCTTTGTCGCATCCAGAAGCTGTCGCTGTTCTGCGGTTAGTTTTGTTCCCGGACCCATCTGTGATTCATACTGACTGTACATATTGTCGTATGAGCTTTCGTAGCTGCCACCTGATTCCATGGCCATGTTGCCGTACATGGAACCGATATCAGTTGCACTCTGGACAAACTTGCTGAAGCCTTTCTGTTCAACCTGAACCGGGGCAATCAGCTTTTCCTCTTCGGCTCGTTCGGTCACCATCTGGTTAAACTTGTCGATGAGAGCCTTTTCTTCAGCGCTGAGTTCGAAGTCTTCGACTCGCGGGTGAGAAGCTTCTTCGGCCGTCCAGACGCCGGCGGCACGACGTGGCAGCGGCATTGTGATGGTGTTGCGAGTCACAGCAGGACTCACGACGTCTCGGTCGATCCCCAGAGATTCCTCCAGGATCTCACCAAGGTCTTCCGACGACATCGGCTCCCATTCGCCCCACTGATTGGAACCATCCAGTTTCTGGCGACGTTCAACCAGCAGGTCAACGTACTGAATGTGCTGCTGAGCCACCTGATAATCACCGCTGAGGTGCAGTGCATCGCGAATGATATTTCGCTGCTTCTGCAGGTCGACGATCATTCGGACGGATACACCGGCTGCCACTCGAATGTTCTTCTTGACGGTCATCATGCCCTGTCCATACATGCCTTCCAGGTCATAACCGCCGTACATGGCATCATATCCACCACCTTCGTATGCCCCAGGGCCACCGCCTCCAGGATATCCAGCACCGCCTCCGGCTCCACCTGGGTAGCCGGCACCGCCGCCGCTCAAAGGATCTGTGCTCACCATTCCGGGATAGCTGCCCTCTGCGCCGGGGTACGCTTCACCGCCTCCGGGGAATGCTCCGGCAGCACCGTCACGCAGCTGAAACTTCTTAGCCAGAAGTTCCTCAAGTGCCTCTTCTTCGGACATGCTTTCGGAATCTTTTGCGTCCTTAGGGTCTTTGGTTTCTTCGGTCGATTCCGTCGTTTCGTCTTCAACTTCCGGCGGCTTAGCCAAAGGAAAGACGATGGCGGTGGCGAGGGGTTCTTCAGGCGACAACATCGCAATGGACGTTCGTTTCTCTCTGGCGGGTGCCGGAGACTGGTTGAACGATCGTAGAGCAAACTTGTCACGGTCCGTCGAACTGGTGTTAATCAGTTTGGCCAGCGCGACAACGTCCGGAATCTCTTCCAGCAGTGCCTTATCTTCGTCCGGCCAGACGTTCTGTTCGATCGCCGCTTTACGTTCGCTGGTGTACTGCTGCAGCTGACTGGGCTGTCTGGGATCAGTGCTCCAGTCTGCTGTCGAGACGGCCATCAGTCCGAGCAGGCCGAAGATGGCCGCGGCCGCCTTTTCTCCATGGTTCAGGAGCAGCGTTTTGAAATCGGGTTTACTCATCACTTTCCCCTGAAAGAGACCAGCGTTTTAGAACTGAGGCGATCTTGTCGCCCGCTGTTCTGAGGTGTGTCTGAATTGATGTGGAGGTAAGTCAGAACGACTCAGCCATGTGCAATGATTGATGTCGGATGCCGTGTCGCCCGACGTTTCGTGGGTCAGGACAAACACAGCGAGCAGAATTCCTACGACCCATTTCCCGGAACCGATGCAGCATTGTCTGGCGGAATCGGATCTGCCGATGTGCTGCCTGGATTGGCCGGAGGGGCACCATCAGTCCCTGAAGCCGATGGCTCAGGTGGCGTGAGAGCGCCATTGTTTTGTCCCGGAGCTCCATCCGAAGCTCCCGGCGGCACGGCTGCCGGGTTCGTGGCCGGGGTTTCTGTTCCATCCTGAGGCATGGTTCCTGAAGTGTTCGGATCTGTCGCCGCCGGAGCCTCGGTAGAGCCGGACTCTGCGGATTCGCCTGTCAGTGTCTCCGTCGGAGGCAATTCGACTCCGCCCGCCTCCTGGGATTCCATGGTTGCCGCTTCTTCGGCTTCGGCTTCGGCTTCATTTTCGGCGGGCGACCGGTACATGGTCATCAGGCCAGCCACACGAACGGTGGCCAGATTTTCGTCATCCAGAGCTGCGGCCAGCAGGCGGGCACCAATCGCATTCTTCTTGGCTGCCATCCTTGCTTTGACAGAATTCTGACCGCCAACCATTCCGGCTCCCATTCCGGCGGCGGGGCCACCAAAACCGGCTCCACGGCCCATCCCGAACCCGCCCGGTCCCATGCCACCGGCACCCATACCGCCACCAGCGGCACCAAAACCGCCAATGCCAGCCATTCCGGCTCCTGCACCCATTCCGCCGCCGGGGGCACCATATCCGCCGCCACCGCCTTCATAGGACATTCCGCCGGAACCACCTTCGTAACTTCCCATTCCTTCGCCACCATATGCTGAGGAACCATAGGGCGACATTCCGCCTGCACCCATGACGGGCTGACCGAAGGTCGCGTCGACTCGCACGATTTCAACCGGGAATCGGGAATTCGTCAGTTCCGCCAGAAGTGCGGGGATATCCTGCTGGACAACTTTGACTTCCAGCTGAAAAGCCCGCGTCCGATAGGGAAGGTTTTCGTCTTCGTCGACGTATCGTTTTTCCTCGACGGCTTCACCACCGCCGCCTCCGAATCCGCCGGACTCATAGCCTCCTCCGCCACCGTACATGGACTCCATACCCATACCGCCTCCTGCTGCACCGCCGGCCGGACCGAATTCTTCAGTCAAAAGGTCACCACTCTGTGAGCCTTCAAACTGTTTCCAAGCCTGCGACGCGCCACCTGCGGCTCCACCGGGAGCACCGAAACCGGCCCCATACATGGAGTCGCCTTCATAGCCGCCGCCGCCTCCCATCATGCCGCCGCCTCCGCCGCCACCGATCGGGGCTTCTCGATCACCGCCTCGCAGTTGAAGCAGAGTCAGTGAACGCAACGGAGCCTTATCGATGCGTTCGGCTCCTTCGTTGACCGCTGCAATGGAATGGAACAGCGAGCCAAGCAGCCAGATGTCTTCCTGGGCATTCCAGATTTCCTGTGACGTGGGTCGTTTGGTGGCCCAACGTTGTTCATCTTCCTGAGTGATCTTTGCGTTGCTGATATCGACCAGCCCTTCGCCATCCAGAAACGGCTTGATGATCTTAACCTGTTCAATGAAGTAGCGACGGTACAGCTGAGCGAATCGTTCCCTCAGAGATTTCTTCTCGATGGTGCTGCCAAACTTCAGCTTGTTCATTTCGTCACGAATGCTGGCCGGGTACGTCCGAGCATCCAGCTGTTCACGCCACAGCCCCATAGCCGATTCGTCGTAGTGCTTCTTGTGAGCGTCATTGATGACGGTTGCACTTTCGGTCCAGCGACTGTTGGGGACAGAAGCGACGTTGACCTGTGCATCCGTGAACGCCTGATCCACCGCGCTGCGTCTGGTTTCAATCTGAGTGGACAGCGCTCCCTTGGCCATCCACCAGCCGATAATGATCAGCAGTGTGGCCAGCAGGAACAGAATCCAGAAAATATGCTTGATGACAGGCTGGAGTTTTTCCATGGTCAGTGCTCACTTGAGGCCGTCAGAAGGCCTGCGAATTTTGAATCAATCAACTGTGCCTGATGTGCTTGTTAGACGATGCGGGATGATGTCACTCTGTGGTCTCTGCGGGCGCTTCGCCTTCTGCTCCTTCCGTACCCGGCGGAGAATCCTGTCGGTCCGCCTGAGCAACCGGAATCCATGCGAACTGCAGAACGAAGTTTGTTCGCTTGACGATCTTCGTTTCCTGTTCACCCTCTACTTCGATCTTGTCGACAGGTGTCAGGCCTCTGGGGGCCGGTCCACCGCCTCCGGGCCCCATCGGTCCCATGGGAGAACCTTCGTAGCCAATTCCCGGCGGCGAATAGGCGCCTCCCGAATCATTGCCGTAAGCCGGAGTTTCGTAACTGCCTCCTCCACCGTACGGTGAATCCATTCCATACATTCCGCCGGCACCCGCTGCGGTTCGCTTGATTGTGCTGGGATCGATGACGTCTTCGTTGGAATGCGTTACGACAATCGGATGCGAAATTCCAAGCTGCCCGACCGGGACTGCATTTCCCGTCCCGTCATCAATGGTCCACTGACGGAGGTTGTGCATCAGTGTGTCTTCAACAAAGTTCAGTCCGACCTTCTCGTAATCCAGATCGGGGTTGTTGTAATAGTGATGCCCCTTGAGCGTAATGATGTAACCCAGCCCATCCGGAGCGGCTTCCTGATCGTCGGCGTGAAAGTCTTCGGCCTTGTTGGCACCCACCAGTGCCTCATGCCACGCCGACACGTTTTCAACTTTCTTTTGTACGAACGATTCGATTCGCAGCTGCTTCTGCAGAGTGATATCGGAAATGTCCAGCTCGTTGCCGACATCCTGCGGCAGGCACACGTTGATGGCCTTCAGCAGCTCCATCCACAGCTCACGTTTCTTGAGCGGCGCCGTCAACTCTTCAATCGCGGCCTTGTTGGCTTCGTGAGTTGCCTTCTGGGCATCGTACGAAGACTGGTTTCCGGAAACGGTGCTCTGAAGATCGGCCACTGCGTCGTGCCCCGGCTTGAACTTCTCTTCGCTGAGTGAATTCAGGACTCGAGCGCTGGCGAATGTTGAGATCCCCATGGCCACCAGAAGTCCGGCCGCAATTCCAACGGCCCACGGTTTCTTCTGACGGATCTTTCGATCCACCACAATTTCCGGAGGCAGCAGAGTGGTGTGGATGCGCGTTTGTTTGAGTGTCTGCAGGGCCAGCCCGTAGGGAACGGCAAACGCCATGATGTTTTCGATGAACAGCGGGTCGCTCAGGACGCCGTCGCCGGTGACTCCTCGGAATTCGTCCAGACGAACGACTTCCGTCTGAAGATTCTGCTGCAGAAACTTCTGAAGCCCGGCCATCTTGAAGCCGTTGCCGACCCCGATCACCCGCCTGATTTTGGCGGAACGGTTGACGCTGCCAAAGTAGCCAATGGATCGCTGAATTTCGGTCACATAATCATTGAAGACCGGACGCATCGCCTGAAAGACGGCCTTCGGGTCCGGCGCCTTCGTTGCGTTGCACTTCAGATGTTCCGCCTTGGCGAAGGTCAGCTTCATCTCACGTGTCAATGCGCGAGTAAAGTGATTGCCGCCGATCGGCACATTTCGAATCCAGATGCTGCGGCCGTTTGAGACAAGCAGCGTCGTATTGTCGGCGCCCATGTCCAGCATGATGTAGTATTCTTCGCGCGCCGGAGGATCTGTTCCCTCTGAGATGCGATGTCCCAGAACATCAAACGACAGAAAGTTGTACAGCGTCAGCGGAGCAACCTGAACCAGCTCGATTTCAACCTTGCGATCCGTCAGCGGTCTCATTGCCTGATAAATCAGGTCTCGCTTCATCGCGAACAGACCCACTTCCGCATCCAGCACGAAGCCGCTTTCTTCACCTCCACCGCCAATGGGCTGATAATCCCAGACCACATCGTCCAGATCGAATGGAATCTGCTGCTTGGCTTCGTAGCGGACAATCTCCGCGATTCGATTCGGCTGAACCGGTGGCAGCTTGATGAACTTTGCCAATGAAGTCTGACCCGGCACCGAAATGCCGACCAGGTCATTGCCGATCTTGTTGCGTGACAGAAATGTCTCGACGGACTGTTTGATCAGTTCTTCCGGAATGGCGTCCGGCTGACTCAGAATCTTGGGGTGCGGAATATAGTCGAAAGCCGTGGCACGGACTTTTTCGCCGTCTTCACCAAGTCGAATTCGGATAGCCTTCAGCCCGGCCTGACCGATATCGATTCCCCATGCGCTTCGAGCTTCCGCCATTATTCACCTCATCTGGAAACCTGACGGTCTGTCGATCCCATCAGGAAGTTAAATTCATCAGCAAAGTGGTGGACATCCGTCCCGTCAGACACTGCGCGGCATCACCAGACACCGTGCGGCATCGTTAAACCCTGTGCGGCATCGTTTCAACGAACGCTCCGACAGCATCTTTGCCCCAGCAAACGACCAGGCACCAACAAACGATCAGTCATCGTGAGCACAAAGGCACCGTTGCCACCACGCCTTCGGTTGGCAGTTTAGGTTGATTTGGCCTTCTTCGTGGGTCGCATCATCAGCGAAAACCAGACGTTATGCAAGTTCCGCTTTGACCAACTCCGTCCGTGTCGGCAGTCATCGGCATCTGTGAACGACGGACTTTTTGACGTTGGCGATGATCGTTGTGTTCCCTTCAAGTCGGATTTTTTTGAAAACCAGAGAGAATCTGTCTGCCGGATGCCGCAAAACTGTGATTTTCAGGCCTTTTAGCCTCACATTTGATCCCGAAGCGGACGTCACATCGTTGGTCCGGCTTTCAGAAAAGGACAATCCGTCTTTCGCGACGGACTTCATTCACCCGATAGTTCGGTGTTACGCTGGCACAATACTCACTTGCCGCACGATGTAAGTCCGCAGCATTGATCCTGGAAACATTCGAGCAGATTCATGGATTCAAGTCAGGATTATCAGGAAATTACGGTCCTGATCCCGGGATATTCAATCGAAGACCTGCCCACCGATCTCAATGAACGCCGGGCCGCCTCACTGCTGAATGCCTTCGCTGTCAGCTGGCATCCTTTGTTGCTGGCCCATTCCCGCAGAATTCCCGCCTTTCGACAGGCGGATTCCCTGTCGCTGCCGACGGCGCAGTCGGTCGTGATTGTTCCTCAGGACAGTCTGGACTGGCTGGGCCACGACTGGCAGGAAAAGCTGGAGAGCTGCCGCAGTCTGGTGATCTCCGACTGCGAGCAGCGGGAGGACTATCTTCGGGCGGTTGAGACAGCGTTTGCTTCCTCCGGATCAACTGTGCCCGATGAAATCACCCGAGACTTTCTGGCATTGGGGACAAATCACCTTCTGCTGATGCTGCTGAGTCGTCGCATGCACCACTTCGGCGACCCCGACAGCTATCTGCTGGAAACCGAAGCTTTTGCTGCCGCCGCTGCCGCTGTGTCTGGTGATATAGCGCTGGCACGCGAACATCTGCGTCGATGTTTTGAATGCCTGCAGGACTGCCGGGAGCAGTTCTATCCATTGCAGGTGTTTCTGTTGGACGTCTGCCTGCCATCGGAATCGACTGCCGTCGCACAGGTTCGTCAGGTGATCGAACGAACGCCTGACCTGAATTTACTGGCCAGCGTTCAGGATCTGGTTCGTTTTGACCGGGAGGATTCTGGTTTTCTGGCGACGTTGAAAAGTGCGGTCGCGGAACAACAGCTTTCATTACTCACCGGGCATTTGAACGAAGTTCGCACGCCACTCACAACGCTGGGAGCGGTCTACGACGACATCCAGCTGGGGCTGAACTGGCTGCATCAAAAAGCTGATGTCAATGAAGTTCACTGGGCTCGCCGCAGATTCGGCGTCACCAGCTCCATGCCCGCTCTGTTGGAACACTTTCATTTTCAAAGCGCGCTGCATGTGGTGCTGGATGATGGACTGTATCCGGATCGTGAGTACGGCCATTTTGCCTGGCAGGGGAACGACGGTACGACCATTCCCGCAACGTCCAGAATTCCTCTGGCCATCGACAGCGCTTCGTCTCTGCTGAGGTTCGCCGATCGCATGACGGAGAGCATGCAGGAAGACACATCTGCGGTCATGTTTCTGGCTCGTCTGCCGGAAGTTCAGACGCCCTGGCTGGAAGATCTGAAGATCGGTGCTGCCTACGCGCCGGTCTTGGGGCGGTTTGTGACGGTGTCGGAATTCGTTTCGTTCACGAAAGATCAGACGTCTCCCACGCGCTTTGATGCGGGGGAATATCTTGGCCCGTTTCTGATTCAGTCGGCCGTCTTCAAGACAGAGCCGCCTGTTTCTTCGCCAGCCGATCTCTATTGTCTGCGCCGGCAGGCAGATTCTCTGGGAATGCTGAAAGCCTGTTGTAAGATCCTGAAGGCCGACGCCGATCCCGATGCCGTGTCGTCGCAGAATCTTCGACGTGACCTGAACACCATTGAGGCGGATCAGTCCCGAACAGATGTTCGCAAGGTCAAAGATCAGCCTCAGCCTGCCACTGATCTCGTCCGGCTTCGTGACAGCTTCCGGAATCAACTTGAAGACGCATGCCGGCAATCTCTGAATCATCTCCGCAATCGAATTCCCACGACGGAATCAACAGCGCGAGGACTGCTGATCCAGAACACGGTGCCCTGGAATCGTCAGCATTTTGTCGCGTGGCCTTCCGAGTTTCAGATGCCAGCCGCCGTTCCGGGTTTGACGGCCTGCTGGAGGCAGAACGGGCAGCTGTTTCTGGAAGCCGAGCTGCCGCCGACCGGGTTTCTGTGGCTGCACGAAGCCGTCGCTGACAAACCTGCAGTCCAGGTGGAGGATGCCAAAGGACGGCCACTGGCAGAACGGTTGCTGCTGCGAAACAGGTTTTTTGAAGTGCTGTTCAATGAGAACACAGGCGGTATCAGTTCTGTGACGTACCACAATCAGCGATCAAATCGTCTGAGCCAGCAGGTCAGTTTGCGGTATGACCTGCCTAAGAAGATTCGGGTTGAGGACGAGGAAGTCTCCGTGTCGTACGCAGTGACAAAACTGCTTTCCTCAACGGTTGTATCTTCCGGGCCACTGACGGGATCGATCGAAAACACCTGTGAAGTCATCTGTGCGCAGTCAGAGAAATCGATGGGAACGTTTCGTCAGATCACAACCGTTCATCGGACTCGCCCTGCTCTGATGATCGACCTGCAGTTTGATGACACGTTCCTGGTTCCGGCAGGCAATCCCTGGATGACCTACGTGGCCTGTCGATTTGCGTGGGAGAATTCCGTTGCTGCGATTACTCGGGGAGTGCTTGGCCAGGCCAGCGGTTTTCGCGGAGAGCGATTCGAATCACCGGACTACATCGAAGTGGCCGACTCGGATCAGCGATTGCTGATCATTCCTCATGGACGTCCGTATCATCGACGCACGTCGGATCGAACTCTGGACAGTCTGCTGCTGCTGGACGGTGAAACATCCCGCAGTTTTCGATTTACAGTGGAATTTGATCAGCCGTATCCGATGAGGCCCGTGTTGGAGGCCGTTGTGCCTTGCCTGGAGATGCCGACGGACCGGGTTGTCCCGTCGAAGTTCGCTTCGGCATGGATTCTGAGCGTGTCCGCGAAAAACGTACAGGCAACGCCGCTTGCCAGAGCTGCCGGCGAACCGGAGACTTCGGAGTCGTCACAGGAAGACGGTCCGCAGCAGACGCCGCAGAAAATTCGGTTGTTGCTGCAGGAAACGGAAGGTCGGACGGCCGACTGTCTGATCCGGACGGCTCGACAGCCCGTTGAGGCCAGATTGTGTCAGGCGGACGGTACAACGCTGCAGAAACTGAACGTAACTGCTCAGGGCGTTCTGGTGGAAATCCAGCGGTTTCAGATCCGTGAGCTGGAACTGACTTTTTGAGATTCCACCCGGACGCTAAAACTCTGCAGGCAGTTCCGAAACTCTGCAGGCAGTTCTGATGGGGGACCGTGTTCACTGTTCGGGCCTTTGTCTGAATCGTCGCGGAATGTTGCATACATGTATCCTGTTTGACACATCGCAACGTCGATTCTCTGCGCAGAACAACCTTCAGCAACGCCTCGCGTTTGTGACGTTTCACTTTATCAAATGGCAGACCCGTTGAATGGCAGGCAAGACCCACTGGGCCCGGGCCGTGCCATCGTCAGGCACCTTTCCAATCTATCATGATCATCACCATCGACGGACCGGCGGGGTCCGGGAAAAGCACGGTTGCCAGACTGCTTGCGGAACGGCTGGACGTTCGGTTTCTGGATACAGGTGCCATGTATCGAGCCGTTGCGCTGGCAGTGCTGGAAAACGGAGTTCGTGAAACCGATCCTGACGCCGTCGCAAACACAGCAGCCGAGGTGCAGCTGGAGTTTCGCGACGCGTCACTGATAATGAACGGGCGCGATGTGACGGCCGCGATTCGTTCGCCCGAGGTCACAGCTGTTTCTTCCGTGGTTGCTTCCAATCCGGCCGTGCGGCAGCGTTTGGTGGATATGCAAAGGCAGATCGGTCGACAGGGAAGTCTGGTGACCGAAGGACGCGATCAGGGATCGATCGTGTTTCCCAGCGCGGAATTCAAATTCTTTGTGACCGCTTCCGTCGATGCCCGCTCACGTCGCCGCCACCGCGAACTCGTGGCCAAAGGGTCAAATCTGACGCTGTCGACCGTGAGAACTCAGCTGGAACAGCGGGATGAACGCGACGAGAATCGGGAGCACGCCCCCATGAAACCTGCTCCCGATGCCGTGATCGTCGACACCAGTGACATGTCCATCGCTCAGGTTGTGGAAACTCTTGCAGCTCGGATCGAAAAGCCGAGACCCGCGTCGTGATGTATTCGTCTGCCGACGCGGGGCCGAGTGATCCGTCTGAAGTCTTTAACTAATTTCCGGATGCGTTCCAGTCGTCCAGCATCGCCTGAATGCGGGCGGGGTTGAAGTTGTCCGGAACCTGTTCGTCCTGATTGGCCAGCAGATCTTCCACCGTCAGTGACTTCGACGGAACGCCGCCTTCCGGGACTTCCGCGTGAGCCGTCCAGGCAATAGCATTCAGAATCAGTTTGCGGAAGTTATCGTTGCCCCAGTTCCAGTGATAGTGCCCACCGGTGAAACCGAAGCCTCGGCCCGCATCTTTGCGGCTGCAGGCCCACGCCACGTGCTGGGGTTCTTTACGTTCCAGAACTGCTTTACGAACGGCTTCGTTGTTGCTGTGAGCCCCATCCGGGCGAGCCAGTGAACCATCAGCCTTCACCAGTGTTTCAGACGGTGGCAACTCTGACAGAATGGGCGTGACGCCCTGCATGCCTTCTGCGAAACGCATGTGATAGTACCACTCATCGTTGACGGTGAACGCTTTGACACCTCGCGCGATCGGGTGGTCCGGGAAATCGTCGAAGGTGCCGGTCCAGTGAGGATTCACGGACCAGTCGGTTTCGAAATATCCGCCCGTCCATCTGAGAAACGCCTCGCCGGAAGGCCCTTTGGGAACTTCAACTCCGTAGTGAAGGCAGACCATCCCAATACCGCGTTTCTGAAGCTGATCCAGTCGTTTCAGGTGATCGTTAAACGGATGACGCCCACCTCCGTCGCAGTAGATCACAATGGAGTCGACATAATCCAGAGCCGTGTCGTCTTTCGGCCAGCCGCCGGTGAAGACGGTGGCTTCGATGCCCAGCTCAGATGCGTTCAGTGCGTCTGCCAGCAGCATGCAGCCGGCTTTGTGTTCGTGAGATCCGAATCCGTGACTGGGTGTTCCCGCGATCAATGCGACTCGCTTGGGCGCAGGAAGCTTTTTGATGCGGATATTCCGGAACTGCACGGTCATGGGTGGTCCGACATGAATCTGCAGTGCCAACAGTCCGGTTGAGCGTCGATTGGCGATATCATTGTCGACACACTCGATGGTTTTCGTGTCGTTGATGAAGTGTTGAAATCGATAACCGCTGGCGACAACTCGATAACGATTCCAGTCCTCCTTGCGAATCTTCGACTGGATTTCTTTTGTGTCGCCAATCTTTTCGACGACGGTCTTGACCATCTTTCCGGATTCATCGGCCGTCAATTCCGTCATTTCACCTCGCAGGGCAAGAATGCCGCGGAACTGTTCGCCGTAAAGAATACCGGAATACGTATCGCCGGCTTCGAAATCGGCCTGATATCCGCCAATGCTCCATGGGCGATTGGGGGCTTCAAAACTGCGGTACTGAATTCCGGAATTACCGTTGACGATCTTGTACTCCAGCTGCAGTTCGAAGTTGTCGAATTCGCCACCGCGGTAAATCAAAAAGCTGTTCGACTTCAGATTGGTTTCCGGAGTCGTCTTTCCGGTGATCGCACCATCCTGAACGCTCCACAGTGCCGGGTCGCCGTCCCAGTTCGTCAGAGTTTTGCCGTCAAACAGCGACTGCCATTCGTCATCGGCCAGAGCAGTGCTCACGGTGCTCGGCATTGTCATCAAAAGAGTCAGCAGAGCAGCAGTCACCATTTGTGAAGCGGAATTCATTCGTCAGGATCTCCCAAGAGACTGGAAAGTGTTTCAGACAGAAATCGTGGAGGCTTGCTCGACGCAGGCGGAGTTTTCGGAATCATCCTGTCGGGCCATTCGGATCCGATGCCGACATGGCCGTTCATGGACTACCTGGCCGATCGAAGATCAAGGCAAAGCAGCCATTGTTCGCTGCGCAGGTAGAGGCGTCCGTTGGAAAGAACAGGTGCCGCCCACGAGGGATACTGGATCTCATCAAAAAACGCTCGTCGATCTTCTTTGAATTCTTGCGAGTTCACATGCACAACTGCAAGTGTGCCGCGTTCGCCCAGAACCACAAAGTGTTTGCCAACCTGAATCAGGGAGCCTCGGCCGTAAAACGGAAACGGAACGGGTTCCTTCGTTTCGACATTCACAATCCGACCGGTGGTGCGGTCGCGAGCCAGATCTCGAAGATTGCCTTCGAAGCCCGTTGTCTGCCATACGACTTCGCCATCGTCAACACGAATACAGCGAAGTTCGCCTTCATTTTCGTGTCGACCACTGAAGCCGTAGATGAAACCATCGGCGTGAATCGGTGTTGACCAGTGGGCCAGCATATTCTCATCGTCCTTCCAGACTTCAGACACCGACTTTCCGTCAGGTGTCACCTGAAGCAGGACAGAACCCAGACGATAGGCGGCTGAAAGGAAAATCCTGTCGCCAATCACCACCGGCCGTGCGGCATTGACGGATTCATGAACCTTGGGGCGAAACCAGTACCGAAAATTCTCTGAGCCATCCGAGGGATCGAGCGAAACAAGGCCCTGTCGAACAAAACACAGCAAATGTCGCCTTCCGTGAAACTCAGCGATCAGCGGCGACGAATAACTGATCACCATCTCATCGCCGGTCCACTCATACGGTTCCCCGCTGTTCGCATCCGTGACTCCATCCCACGTTTGTTTTCCGACCGCTTTCCAGAGCACTTCACCGTCCGAAGTGCGAAAGGAGACAACGCCGCAGTTGTTCTGACCACCGACAAGGACGATGAGCTGATCGCCATCCAGAAGCGGAGAACAACCGACGCCGAAAAACCATTCAGGAAGCTGGAATTCTTCGGACAGAACATGCTTCCAGATTAAAGCGCCGTCGTTCAGATTCAGGCACGACAGCATTCCGCCGGCTCCCAGCGTATAGCAGCGATCGCCACTGAGCACCGGTGAACATCGTGGCCCGTTGTTGTAGCCGTATGGGTCGGAGAAGTTGCTCTCGTAGGAATACTTCCAGATTTCTGAACCATCGGACACCGATCGGCACGAGACGATTTCCTGATTCTCAATCCGATGGTGAACGACAAGTCGATCCTTCAACACCGAAGGCGCGCTGTAGCCGGTGCCGATCTCCTGCTTCCATAATACGGACGGGCCTTCTTTGGGCCAGACCAGGTTGACGTTGGTTTCAGCCGATGTACCGTCGTGCCGAGGCCCCAGAAACCAGGGCCAGTCCTCGCCAGCGGCATGGGAAGGAACCAAAATCGCCGCGATAAGTATGGTGACGGGAATGGAGAGGGTGATTCTTGCCGTGGGGCCTGTCATGCTGATCCTTCAATTTCATCGTTCTTCGATCCGCCGATTCTCCTGCGGAATCGCTGCTGTGAGTCCATTGCCAACCGGGTTTTCGCTTTCCGGTGATGGTCGTCGAATCCCGGCAGTATCGGATGTCAGGCTGCAGATGAAAAGTCTCGTTCGGAAAGCAGGTCGTGCATCGTGCGTCCTGCAGATCTCTCCGGACTGGTTGACGGTACTTCCCGTCATCTGTGCGAAAGTCCGGGACGGTGCATCGATGTTGTTAATCCGACCGTTACGATGCGGACCACATTGTTCACAGGGAAGCGAGAATTTTCCGCCGAGTGGGTGAATTATTATGGGGTACCGAAATCTTCAGCAGTGTGTCGCCGACCTTGAATCTCGGGGCATGCTGAGACGCGTTCGCGAAGAAGTCGATGCCCGGCTGGAAGCGGCCGAGATTCATCGTCGGGTCTACGATGCCGGTGGCCCGGCACTGCTGTATGAACGGGTGAAAAACTGTTCGTTCCCGATGGTCAGTAACCTGTTCGGAACCATCGATCGCACAAGGTTCATCTTTCGGGACGCACTGCGCGGCGTTGAGTCTTTGATTCAGCTGAAGAAAGATCCTGCATTTCTGCTGAAGGAACCCCTTCGGGCAGGATCCGTATTAAGAACACTGGTCTCGATGCGTCCGGCCTTTCGACGCAGCGGGCCGGTGCTGGAATGTCAGACTTCGATTGATCAACTGCCGGATCTGGTCTGCTGGCCGAAAGACGGGGGCGCATTCATCACGTTGCCGCAGGTGTTCACGGAGCATCCGGATCGGCCGGGATACGTGAATTCAAATCTGGGCATGTATCGCGTTCAGTTGAACGGCAATCAGTATCAGGCCAACCGACAGATTGGACTGCATTATCAGATTCACCGCAGCATCGGCAAGCATCATGCCGCTGCTCTGGCGCGGGGAGAGCGACTGAAGGTGAACATCTTTGTCGGCGGACCTCCGTCGATGACTGTGGCTGCCGTGATGCCGCTCCCCGACGGGATTCCTGAAGTGGCATTCGCCGGCGCACTTTCGCGACGAGCGATCCGGATGATTCGTCGACCGGGACTGCCCCTGATTTGTGCTGAGGCTGATTTTTGCATTTCAGGGACGATCGCCGACGAGCAGCTTCCCGAAGGACCCTTTGGTGATCATCTGGGTTATTATAGTCTGACGCACGAATTTCCGGTGGTGAATGTTGAACGAGTTTATCATCGTCGCGATGCGATCTGGCCATTCACCGTTGTAGGACGGCCGCCTCAGGAAGACACCAGTTTCGGACAGTTGATTCACGAACTGACGGGACCGGCGATTCCCGCTGTTCTTCCCGGTGTTCACGCTGTACATGCGGTTGATGAATCCGGCGTTCATCCGCTGCTGCTGGCCATCGGCAGCGAACGCTACGTGCCTTACGCGGCTGAAAGGCAGCCGCAGGAGCTACTGACCAATGCCAACGCCATTCTGGGTCAGGGGCAGCTGTCACTGGCCAAGTACCTTGTGATTGCCGCTCATGAAGACGATCCTCAACTGGATATCCATGATATTCAGGCGTTCTTTTGTCACGTCCTGCAGCGATTCGATCCGACTCGTGACCTTCATTTTCAGACGCGAACAACGATTGACACTCTTGATTACACAGGCAGCGGCCTGAATCAGGGTTCGAAACTGGTGATTGCCGCGGCGGGTCCTGAAAAACGTGAACTGCCTTTCGAACTTCCGTCGGGCCTGTCTTTGCCGGATGGATTTGAGAAGCCTCTGATCTGTTTTCCCGGAGTGCTGGCAATCACGGCACCACCCTGCTCGGCCGGTCCTCACCAAACCGATTCCGTTCCACAGCGGCTGGCAGATTCGTTTTCCGTGGAGGCAGCCATCAATCAGTTTCCACTGATCATTCTTTGCGACGACAGCGAGTTTGCAGCACGGTCACTCAGTAATTTTCTGTGGGTGACGTTCACCAGATCCGATCCCGCGGCGGACATCTACGGGATTGGCAGCTTCATCCATCAGAAACATTGGGGGTGCCGGGGCAGCCTGATCATTGATGCTCGTATCAAACCGCACATGGCGCCGCCACTGGAAATCGATCCGGAAGTCGCGCGGCGGGTGGATCGGTTCTTTGTGAAAGGTGCGTCATTGGCCGGGATCGCCTGATAAGAGCTTTGCCCGACGCCGTGAAGAGAATTGAGCCGGAGAAACGCTG
>JAGQPY010000859.1 GCA_020426485.1 Planctomycetaceae bacterium | reverse complement strand
CTGGTTCACCATTGTGGCGGAAGCGGTCGCGCCTTCGAATGGCAACACACCCGTCAGCGTTTCATAAACCGAAATCGCCAGCGAGTACTGGTCGGCAGAGCCATCGAACTCCTTTCCCAACACCAGCTCCGGCGCGACGTAGTTCGGAGTACCAATCACCGCACCAGCTGCCGTGGAGGAACTGTCCTCTTCGGCGGTTAGCAGAATCTTGGAAAGGCCAAAGTCACTCAGATAGGGATTGCCACCCCGATCGAATAGAATATTGGCCGGTTTCACATCGCGATGAATACAGTCTTGCGCGTGCATGAAGTCCAGCGCCGCCGCGATCTGCGGCAACCACTTTTGCAGAGTCCGCGGACTTAAGATGCGCCGTTTCCCCTGTTTGCCTCGCAGTTGCGTGTCGAGTGCCCCACCCGCAACGTATTGCATCACGAAAAACGGGACTTCGTCGAATTGACCGACATCAAGAATGCTGATGATGTGCGGATGTCGCAACTGGACCAGAAACTTGGATTCCTGACGGAATCGCTGTAGGAACCCGGCATGCTTCCGTCGGGCCTCACTGGGGATCTTGA
>JAGQPY010000858.1 GCA_020426485.1 Planctomycetaceae bacterium | reverse complement strand
TCGATCCGGCGAATCTCGAAGACGACTTTTTCGCCCACCTCGCCGTCGCCTATCAGAACGAACTGCGCGCGCAGAACGCGGTGGACTTCGACGACCTGCTGCTCTTCGCGGAGAAGATCCTACGCGAGCACGAGGACGTCCGGGAACACTTCCGCCAGCGATTCAGCCGCGTGACGGTCGATGAGTTCCAGGACACCAACGCACTGCAGATGCAGCTCCTCCAGCAACTCGTCGGTCCGCCGTTCCATGTCTGCGTCGTCGGCGACGACGACCAGTCGATCTACGGCTGGCGCGGTGCGGAGAGCGCGAACATCCTGCAGTTCGAACGGTTTTTTCCGGACCCGAAGGTGATCCGTCTGGAGGAGAACTACCGCTCCACCCACGCGGTGCTCCACACGGCGAACAGCCTCATCAAACACAACCTCGGACGCCGCGAGAAAACCCTCCGCTCCACCCGCAAGGGCGGAAATCCGGTGCGCATCGTCGCGATGCCGGGCGACGAGGAGGAGGCCGAGTTCATCGCCGAGGAGGTGCTCGCCGGCAAGAGCGCCGTCGGCCGCAAGTGGGAGGACTTC
>JAGQPY010000857.1 GCA_020426485.1 Planctomycetaceae bacterium | reverse complement strand
GCCATTGAGTAAGGATCGCAACTATGACCGAACTTTCGATGCCCAAAGCCTACGACCACACCCAGGTGGAAGAGGAACTCTACGCCTGGTGGGAAGAACAGGGCTTCTTTCAACCCGAGCAACAGGTGGAAATTGGTTTGGCCGCCCCCGATGCCGAACCCTTTGTCATCTCCATGCCGCCGCCCAATGTGACGGGTGCGCTTCACCTGGGCCATGCCATTACCAGCAGTGTGGAAGATATGTTGATCCGCCACAACCGCATGCGGGGCCGCCGCGCACTGTGGGTGCCCGGCACCGACCACGCCGGCATCGCGACGCAAAATGTTGTGGAACGGATGCTAGACAAACAGGGCATCAGCCGCCACGACATGGGCCGCGAAGCCTTTGTGCAGGAGGTGTGGAGCTGGAAAGACGAATATCACGGACGCATTAGCACGCAACAGCGGCGCATGGGGATCTCGACGGATTGGCATCGCGAGCGTTTCACCCTTGACGACGGGCTGAGCGAGGCTGTGCTCGAAGCCTTTATTACGCTCTACAACGAAGGACTGATCTACCGGGGCAACCGCCTTGTCA
>JAGQPY010000856.1 GCA_020426485.1 Planctomycetaceae bacterium | reverse complement strand
CACTAACCAACGATCATGACACGAACCAGGTCATGATCGGGTAGTACTGCTTTTGATCGGAAAGCGCGGCTGCGCGAGCGGCCTTGCTCTTTCTGGATCAAATCAAGCGCGAGAAGGGCGTTTGGTGGATGCCTTGGCAGCAAGAGGCGATGAAGGACGTGGTACTCTGCGATAAGCTAGGGGGAGCCGAGAACAGGCTTTGATCCCTAGATCTCCGAATGGGGAAACCCACCTGACAGTTTGTTATTGTTACTCCGGTAATCAATAACGGGCTGAGACAGGTACTTTTACCCTGAATCCATAGGGGTTTAAGAGCGAACCCGGGGAACTGAAACATCTAAGTACCCGGAGGAAAGGAAATCAATAGAGACTCCGTTAGTAGTGGCGAGCGAACGCGGACCAGCCGAGCCCAGAGAATGACCAGAATGATCTGGAAAGATCAGCCAGAGCGGGTGACAGCCCCGTATGGGAAGTTCGAAGGGACGTATTAAGTAGGGCGGGACACGTGAAATCCTGTCTGAAGATCGGGGGACCACCCCCGAAGGCTAAGTACTCCTTGCTGACCGATAGCGAACC
>JAGQPY010000855.1 GCA_020426485.1 Planctomycetaceae bacterium | reverse complement strand
CATTCGCAGGTAGTTGTGCATCCGGCCTTCCTGAACAAGCTGATTCTGTGCCGCATTCCAGAGGTGGTCGTGAGTCTGCCCATGAGTCAGCTCATCCAGCGAATAGATTGTGGGGCGAGCGTCCCCGGCGTGCTGCTCCAGCGTTTTCCGTGCCCAGTCCGGAAGCGATTCATACTGATCATAGTTATCGCATTGCCAGCACATGTTGAAACCAAGCTCTCTCCAGGTCACCAGTTCGTCCAGAAAAGATTCCGCAGACTCCGACATGCCCCACCAACCGCTGCGGCTGCCTCGCGTGTCACGCGAATCGCCCAGCTGATCCGGATTCCAGCTCTCGTGTTCGGCCAGTTTCTGAAAGACTTCATGAACCGATATGTGTCCGAAATGCAGCCAGGGAGACAGTCCGCTGGCGGCATCGTCATCCGGATGATTCCTGCCGTCGGCATAGGCTGAAAGGCGATCTTTCAAAAAGCCCTCCAGCTGCTCACACGCTGCCGGATGACCTCCGCTGACGACCCCTCGCCCCACCTGATGATCGATCGGGAGTTTTCGTATCAGAGAATCCGGGGACCGCAGG
>JAGQPY010000854.1 GCA_020426485.1 Planctomycetaceae bacterium | reverse complement strand
CATCGTCGAAACAGCAGGCCACCCCATCGTCCACGGACACTGGCTCAAAGCCCCCGGTGCCCCCACGGTCATGGTCTACGGCCATTACGACGTCCAACCCCCCGACCCCCTCGACCTCTGGGAAACGCCCCCCTTCGAGCCGACCGTTCGCGGCGATGCCATCTACGCCCGTGGATCCAGTGACGACAAAGGCCAAATGCTCACCCATATCAAGTCCGCCCAGGCTTGGCTCAAAACGGCTGGCTCACTCCCCGTCAATATCCACTTCGTCATCGAAGGCGAAGAAGAAGTCGGCAGCAACAATCTCGATAAGTTCCTCGCCGACAATCGCGACACCCTCAAATGCGATGTCGCCGTCGTCAGCGATACCGCCCAATACGCCCCCGGCATCCCCGGCATCACCTACGGCCTCCGGGGCATCCTCGCCTGCGAAGCCACCCTCACCGGTCCCCATCAGGATCTCCACAGCGGTGTCTTCGGAGGTGCCATCGCCAATCCCGCCAATCAGATCGCCCGCCTCATCGCCAAACTTCACGATGATGAAGGCCGCGTCCAGATCCCCGGTTTCTACGACGAT
>JAGQPY010000853.1 GCA_020426485.1 Planctomycetaceae bacterium | reverse complement strand
GATGGCCTTCAGCCGCCCCATCACGCCGGGGTTCTCGGCCCGCTGCCGCCGCTTCTCGGCCTTCGCCGCCAGCCGGCTGGCCATCTCCTCGATCTCCGGCTGCCGCGCCGCGCCCACCCGCACGTCCACCACCTCGCTGCCGATCATCAGCGCGATGGTGGGGATGCTGCGGATGTTGAACGCCTGCGCCAGCTCGGGCGCCTGCTCGGTGTTCACCTTGCAGAAGGTCACCTGCCCCTCGAACTTCTTCGCCGCCGCCTCGAAGGCCGGCGCCGTCGCTTTGCAGGGGCCGCACCACGACGCCCAGAAGTCGAGGATGGCCGGCCGATCGGCCTCGACGACGTGGCGCATCATGTCGTCGTGCGTCTTCAGGTCGATCAGGAGGGGGCTGTCGCTCATCGGGCTCTCCAGGTTCGGGTTCCGCTTCACGCCACCGGAGCCATCGGCCCGGCCCGGTGTGTCAGAGGCCCGGCGTCGTCGCGGGCGCACGCGCGCCCCGGGTCGCTGAGCGATCCGGCGTGCGACCCGGGCTACATCGCCTCCAGGACGACCACGGACGCGCGAAAGGGCGACGCGG
>JAGQPY010000852.1 GCA_020426485.1 Planctomycetaceae bacterium | reverse complement strand
TAAAGCCGATCGACAACCCGGCGTGTTTCCTGAGCCTGCACCAGATTCTCGTCCAGCGCGCGGGTGTTGCGGATCGCCTCAAGGATGGCGGGCCTGGTAATCTCAGAAAAAACCATACGACTCACAGGCACGGTTGGGTTCAATACCTGAACCAGATGCCAGCCAATACTTTCTCCTTCCCGGTCTTCGTCAGTCGCCAGAACAAGTTCTTTGACCTTTTTTAGGCAATCTTTCAGTTCCGTGACCAGTTTTTTCTTTTCTGCGGGAACGACGTACAGCGGGTCAAAGTCATTTTCAACGTTTACTCCCAGCGTAGACCACGGCTCTTTTTTCACCGCCGCCGGGATTTCCGAAGCACTCGAGGGCAGGTCGCGAATGTGCCCCATGCTGGCTCTGACGATGTAATCATCGCCGAGGAAACCCGCAATTTTTTTCGCTTTGGCAGGTGATTCCACAATCACCAGTGCTTTTTTCTGAGAAGCCATGAAGTATTGACTCTGGATGTCTAAACGACTGAAAAATACAGTGAATCTGCGAAAAAATAGATGTGTCTGGCAGCCGACAGGAAATCAGGATGC
>JAGQPY010000851.1 GCA_020426485.1 Planctomycetaceae bacterium | reverse complement strand
CGTCAAAGCTGCCCATGCCGCAGTTCGAAGACCTTCCCGATGGCGCGCCGCAGGTAGCCGGGAAACGGGGTGGTGAAATCAATAACTATTCGCCGGTCCCGGATCGTGGTGACATGCCCGACGATCTGAAGCGAAAACTGATTCACGGCTACTACGCCAGTACCAGTTTCGTGGATGCTCAGATCGGAAAAGTCATGTCTGAATTGGAACGTCTGCAGCTGAATCGCAACACGATTGTGGTGCTGTGGGGCGATCACGGCTTTCATCTGGGCGATCTTGGTATCTGGACGAAACACACCAACTACGAACAGGCCAACCGCATTCCCATCGTCTTCATTGCTCCCGGCGTCGCCGCGGCGGGCAGTTCAACAAACCAACCGGCGGAAAGCGTGGACATTTTTCCCACACTGGCGGAACTCTGCGGCCTTCCCGCGCCACAGGGACCTCAGCCGATGGACGGCGTCAGTCTGGTGCCCGTCCTGAAAGATCCTGCAGCACGCGTCAGAACTCATGCGTATCACGCCTATCCCAAGTCGAAACTGGGGCGAGCCATCCGGACGGAACGCTATCGTATGGTCGA
>JAGQPY010000850.1 GCA_020426485.1 Planctomycetaceae bacterium | reverse complement strand
AAAAACACGGTTAACTCCATCTAATTCAACAAGGGGATCCTTCCCTCCGGGCAACTTCGGTTGATAGGCATCCAGACACCATTCAAACACATTGCCATGGACATCATATAATCCCCATGGATTTGGCTTTTTGGCAGCAACAAGATGGGGGTAGCTCTCTCCCTTTGCACTGCCGCCACTGACAGCCCCAAACCAGGCATAGTCGTTCAACTGGCTCACGTCATTTCCGAAACTGAATGCCGTCTGGCTTCCGGCACGGCAGGCGTATTCCCATTCAGCTTCTGTTGGAAGCCGATAATGCCAATCTGCCGGTATCAACCCCAATTCCCGTTCTCTAGTCGTGATCTTTTGACAGAAATCCAAAGCGTCTTGCCAACTGATCTTTGTAATAGGGTAATCATTCCCCTGAATGATGTTCGTATCCTCTATCCAAGGCTCGGTCCCCATTACCCTCTGCCATGCCTGTTGAGTCACCTCCGTAGTTGCCATCTGGAATGCTTGCGTGATCGCAGTCTTAATCTGCGCTTCATCATTGGACCCTCCACCATTTTCAGATTCAGGACTCCCCATCACAAATTCACCAGG
>JAGQPY010000084.1 GCA_020426485.1 Planctomycetaceae bacterium | reverse complement strand
CATCGAAGGTCTGGTTCACATCAGCGAAATGTCGTGGACTCGCCGAGTCAACCATCCAAGCGAACTGGTGGCCATCGGCGACGAAGTCACAGTGATGGTTCTGGGCATCAACGAAGACAAGCAGGAAATCTCGCTCGGCATGAAGCAGACTCAGGCAAATCCCTGGGACAACGTTGCCGAGAAATATCCTGTGGGCAGCCGCGTCAAAGGGACAGTTCGCAATCTCACCAACTACGGTGCGTTCATCGAACTGGAAGAAGGCGTCGACGGACTGCTGCACATCAGCGACATGTCCTGGACTCGCAAGATTTCACACTCCAACGAGATGCTGAAGAAGGGCGAGCCGCTGGAATGCGAAATCCTGTCCGTGGATCAGGAACGACGTCGTATCGCTCTGGGTCTGAAGCAACTGGCCGACGATCCATGGGAAACGACGATTCCGGAAAAATACCAGCCCGGCAAGAATGTCAAAGGCAAGGTCACCAAGATCACCAACTTTGGCGTCTTCGTCGAACTGGAAGATCAGCTGGAAGGCCTGCTGCACGTTTCTGAACTGGCGGACCACAAAGTTGAACATCCGGAGAGCATGGTCAACGTGGGTGATGAACTGGAAGTTCGCATTCTGCGAGTCGATACGGCGGACCGAAAGATTGGCCTCAGCTGTCGTTCTGATGAAGAAATTCGTGAAGCCTCTGCGTCTGAAGAAGGCGAAGAAGGTTCATCATCAGCTGCCCCCGCTCGAAAGCAGGAAGAACTCAAGGGCGGAATGGGGGGTTCAGCCGGACCACTGTTCAGCCTGGGCGGCAATGCTTCCGGCGAAGACAGCGGTGAGTAGTCCCAATGGAACTGCTGCTCGCGGGAAATCGTGACGGCAGTTTCTGAACGGGCCTCAAAATTCAGACGGGTGTTCGATAAAGATTATCGGACACCCTTTCTCTTGCGCGGCAAGTTGTTCAGGGTCAACGACTCTGGCTGAAATTGCAATGAGGGGAAGCCATGCGAGCACTGATTCTGATGGGAATTGATGGTGGGGATTTGAATCCGCGTTCGTTTCGGCGAATGGCGTTCGTTCTTACGAGCCTGTTGATGCTGGCAACATGTTCCGTGGCCCGCGCTGCTGCTTTCGCGGAACATGCCACTGTCTCCGGCGAACTGAAACAGTGGCACACGGTCACCATTACCGTCGACGGGCCGTTCGCCTCAGAGTCTGATGATTCTCCGAATCCCTTCACGGACATCTTCTTTGCTGCCGAGTTCCGTCATGCGGATCAGAATCGAAGCATTCGCGTTCCCGGTTACTTTGCAGCGGATGGAAATGCCGCCGAAAGCTCGGCTGACTCCGGTAACAGGTGGCGTGTCCACTTTACGCCGCCGCTGACCGGACACTGGACTTATTCGCTGTATGGTCCGGTCACTCAGGACTGTCTGGACTGGCCCGCCGATCTTTCCCCTTTTCTGAGTCATCAGGGTGAGCTGGAGATTCGTGACAGCGACGAGCATGATCGTGGTTTTCGATCCGAAGGACGACTGATCTATGATGGTCGTCGTTACCTGCACTATGCCGAATCGGGACGACCTTTTCTGAAAGTCGGCGCGGACGCACCGGAAACTCTGCTGGCGTATACCGACTTCGACGGAACCAAGGCTTCGAATCCACGAAAGGCACCGTTGAAGACATGGATGCCTCATCTGCAGGACTGGAAGAACGGTGATCCGGTCTGGAAATCGGAAAAAGGCAAGGGCTTAATCGGAGCAATAAACTATTTGTCGAGCAAAGGATGCAATGCGTTCTCGTTTCTGACCTACAACGCCGGGGGAGACGGCGACAACGTCTGGCCGTTTGTCAGTCGCGACGACAAGCTGCACTACGACTGCAGCAAGCTGGACCAGTGGGGGATCGTGTTCGAACATGCCGCGAACAAAGGGATGTATCTGCATTTCAAGCTTCAGGAGACGGAAAATGACGACAACAGACACGGCAAAAAACAGAACGGCAGCGTCCCCGAGTCGCTCGACGGCGGTGCGACCGGTCGAGAGCGAAAACTGTACCTGAAGGAACTGGTCGCCCGCTTCGGTCATCTTCCGGCGCTGAACTGGAATCTGGGAGAAGAGAACACTCAGTCAACGGCTCAGCAGCAGGACATGATCAACGATATCGTTCGGCGGGATGCATGGCACAACCCGATCGTTGTCCATACGTTTCCGGATCAGCAGGAGCGTGTTTACCGGCCACTGATCGGCGATGCTTCCAAACTGACGGGGGTTTCACTGCAGAACAGTCACATTCGCGACACGCACTCCCAGACGGTCAAGTGGGTGCAGGAATCCTCCCGAAGCGGTCGACCGTGGGTGGTTGCGTTCGACGAATCCGGCAGTGCTGCTCACGGACAGTGTCCCGATCTGGGCTATCGAGGGTTTGATGGAAAGGATCGGTCCGGGACCTACGTTTATACCGAACACGACATCCGAAAGCAGACGCTGTGGGGCACTCTGATGGGTGGCGGTGCGGGAGTCGAATACTATTTTGGCTACCAGTTTGCCGAGAACGACATTGTGTGTGAAGACTGGCGTTCCCGAGAACGCAGTTGGGACTATTGCCGCATCGCGAAGGACTTCTTCGCTCGGCAAAACATCCCCATCGACGACATGCAGCCCGCTGACGAACTGGTCGGAAACGTCGGGCATGACAATTCGAAATATTGTCTGGCAGCGACAGGGATGAACTACCTGGTCTATCTCCCGAACGACGGCACGACGAATCTGGACCTGACCGGTTGTCAGGGCTCGTATTCTGTCGAATGGTTCAATCCGGAATTTGGTGGAGAATTGATTTCCGGATCGGTGGTTGAGATTGCGGGCGGCGCCATTGTCGGGATCGGTCGCCCGGTCGTCAGTGCTTCCGAAGAACGACAACGAATTCGTCAATTGCAGTCCAAAGATCTCGCGACGGATTCACCCAGCGACTGGCTGGCTGTCATCCGCCGAAAGAGCGATGATCGCTGACTCCTCGGGTAACGGCAGTGCGCTGAAAACAGATTCGCCTGCCACAACGGAAGGCCGCTCCTGACTTAAACAGACCTGCGGCAGGAAGTTGGTCTTTCGGGGATCATCCCTGAGATTGGTGGCGAAAACTTCCGGTTTCCGCCAACAATTCCTAACAAGGGCTGAGCCCTTGACCCAATGGCGTAGAAAGTCGACAGACGTGGAAAGTTTCAGGCGCCGAGACGCTCCCGTTGGTCGCTTGAACAAAGATGCGCGCACCGTGCACACCTCTTACGCCGTAAGATTCTAACTGCCGGAACGATTCCTCGGTGCCTCGTTGGAAACCGGGGAATCTGACTGATTTCCGGTAGAAACCGCCGACCGTGACGAGGGTTTCGCGAATCCCGCTGCTAAAGCACGTCTTTTGTCAAAAGACTCGCCGATTGGCAGGGTTTCCAGGGGTTGGCACATCCGCCTCCTCACATTCTGCCATGCCGGACTGTTTCTGAGACAGAATTGCCGGTCATTCTCAGGGAGCCCATTGTTCAGGATGAAGCCGGACGATGTTCTTTGGATCATTTGTGCGGGGCTGCCCAAGTGCAGGGTTCCATCGATCTGTCATGACGCGCTGATCCCGTGTTGGATCTGTATTCACAGGCGCGCTGTCTGAGCTGAGGATGGTTTTCTTCGGCACAAAACCGGGGCATTGTGGTCCTGAAATCTGGCGGAATCTGCCGCGTCAGAGACCGAAAAGCCTTCTTTCCGCTGAACAACGAACAGGGCGCCCCCTGGCCCCGGTTTTTTGCGGAGTCAGATGCCTAAAGCCATGTTGCTGGCTGGAAGTGGCAACATTACAAACGCCGGGTCTCTCGGCAGGGGCTTTGTGTCCTCGTCGCGCGATATGCCCTTTCTGAAAAGTCCTGGGCAGCTCGATTCCTGTTTGTGCATGACAGCAGGCGACCGGGGCGTCCAGGCAAAAAACTTACCTGTTCGCAGATCCGTGGCAGGATGCCACACATTTGTGAACACGTGCCTTCAGGCACACCTCTCCAAATGTTGACCCGAGGAACGTCATGACGAACGTTCGATACAGACTCTCACCGCCGCAGCAGGTCCACCGGAATCGCCGTTCTGACGGCGGACCGACGGGCGATGCGGACGACCGTGATACAACCCCGGCACTACGATTCCCCGGGAAACTGTCGCTGCTTGTCATGCTCCTTTCAGCTTCGATTTCGTCAGCGGCTGCGCAGGATGAGCACGTTTTCGGACGATCACTTCTGGGAACGGAGCCATCAGGGTCTGCCAGTGGTGTCGTCGATGTGAATCGTCAGGGTCTGGGTATCGCCGTGCAGGGTGGACACTTTGCCGGGAAGACGGTTGGTCGAAATGAATCGGCGTCGCTGTTTGGCCTGTCTCCTTATGTCAACATCGGCAACGGACTGATCTTTGGTGATTCACGTCTTGTCTATGCCAACAACGGCGGTCTGGCGTGGAGCTTCGGCGGTGGCTATCGGCACTATGTTACCGCCTGGGATACGATCGTGGGTGGCTACGCCTATCACGACGGCGACGACATTACAGGCGCACAGTTCAAGCAGTGGAGTGTCGGTGGCGAACTGCTGTCGAATGGCTGGGAAGCTCGTGCCAACTACTACAATCCATATGGAAACACTTCCAGTCAAACGGGAACTCGAATTGATCCCGCAAGTGCGGTGTTTGTCGGGAACAATATTCAGTTCACTCGGATCAACTCCTTCGCGGAAGCTCTGAAGGGCTTTGATGCGGAAATTGGCTGGCTGCTTCCCGGCGACTTCGCGGAACGCATTGATCTTCGTGCGTTCGGGGGCGGATATTACTACGAAGGCGTCGGTCTGC
This sequence comes from Planctomycetaceae bacterium, assembly GCA_020426485.1. Taxonomy (GTDB): domain Bacteria; phylum Planctomycetota; class Planctomycetia; order Planctomycetales; family Planctomycetaceae; genus JAGQPY01. The sequence continues at coordinate 11,062 of JAGQPY010000084.1, read as the reverse complement.
CGGGTTTCTCCGGCTACAGTGCTCGACTTCAGGCGGATATCGCCAACTGGCTGGAACTGGGACTGAAGCTGACAGATGACGATGTGTTCGACACGAATGTCATGTTCAACGCCGTCGTTCACATTGGTGGTTTTCACAGCCAGGAGCATACTTCGTGTTCAGCCATCCAGAGAATGGCTGAGCCTGTTCGAAGAAATATCAACATCGCGACCAGTCAGTCTGATGTCGCCGCACCGGGACAGGTTGCGACCAGAGCGGATGGGACTCCGTTTACCGTCATTCACGTGAACAGCAATGACACGACTGGTCCGTTCATTGGAACGGTGAATGATCCCCTGCAGTCACTTTCACAGGGGCTGGCGGTACCGAACGCTGATATTGTGTTCGTGCATGCCGGAAGCACCTTTGATGCGGCTCCTGAGAATACGGTGGTTCTGGCAGATGATCAGAATCTTTTTGGTGAAGGTCTGATTGTTGATCCGTCGGGCAACCGAGTCGTTGTCAACACGATTGATCTTCCGGGGATTGGCGAATTGACACTCCCAGGCTCGCCCGCGTTTCAGGCAGACCCGACTCTGCTGCGTCCGACCATCAGTGGTTCGGCGGGCACAGCCGTCACGCTGGGCAATCGAAGTCGCTTTGGTGGCTTCATCGTTGATAACTCCGGAGGCACCGGCATCTTTGCTGATGGTGTATCGGACGTCGTGATCCGCGATACCGTGGTGTCGAACGCAGTCGGGGACGGTATCCTGCTGCAGAATGTGCTCAGCACCGCCACGATGACGGATACCGTCATTTCAGATGCTGGCGGTGTTGGATTACATGTCAGCGGCGGAGACGCTTTGATTGGATTCACCGGCACGAGCAACGGGCTTGATCCGTCGTTCGCTCATATTTCCAACACTGTTAATGAAGCGGTGCTGATCGAGAACCTGACGGGTGGTGCCGTGAACATGACCAGCAGCACGATTGATGATATCGGCGGCGGCGGGATCGTGATTCGCGACAGTGCTGGAAACGCAACAATTGACAATGCCAACATTGTGGACAGCACGGCAACCGGTATTGCTGTTCTGAACAGCTCCGGTAACTACTTGTTCCGAGACACGATTCGGAACGCCACGACAATTGACAACGCAACGGGGGCGTCAGTGCTGATTGACGGCCTGGCTCAGACGGGGCGTGTCAATTTCGAAAACCTGTCGATCACTTCGCCGCAGGGTGGCGGGATTGACATCAACAATCTGGCCGGGCAGTTTAACTTCACTCAGGATCTTGTGATCGGAGCGGCCGGAGCGGCCAGCACGTCGCCGTTTATCAGCGTGAGCAACTCGCTGGCAACGGGCGTGGTTTCGTTCAGCGGAGACATCACCATTCAGGCCGGGAACGGCGGCGTTGTGACAGGTGGTCGCGGTATTGAACTTTCCGGGAACGCTACTGGAAGCAGCTTTACCGCTTCCGGGATCACCACGATCAACGGAGTTGGAGGCGAAGGCATCGCCATCGAGAACGACAGTTCAACGATCATCTTCGGCACACCGACTTCCGGCGGCGTGAACATTGTTGATCCGGGGCTGGAAGGCATCAGCATCATGAATTCTGATGGTGTTGTGTCCTTCCGAAATGCAGCCAATGTTGTCAAAGACTTCAACCCGGGAACGCCTCTGGTTCACATTCGTGATTCTCAGGCATCTGTGATTTTTGACACGCTTCAGGTGTTAACAACCACGGGCGACACCGCCGTGCACCTCGAAGACAACGTTGCAGGAGCAAACGGGCCAGGGACGATCAGCATCGATACTCTGGGGATCGTCAGTACCGGCGGCGTTGGTCTGTTCGGCGACAACAATACACTGATTCGTACGAATACAGGTAACATTACAACCACCGGCGCGGCGGCCGTGGAGATCTTTTCCTCAGGCATTGATATCGATCTGGAACAGGTCAACAGTACAAACTCGCCGAACTACGGGATTCGGCTGACGGATACGAACGTGGACGGTGCGAAGTCGTTCATCGTTCGCGGAGACGCTGTTCAGAATCCGACAGCTTTGTCCGGCGGCCAGATTCTGACGGCCGGCACGGAAGGTGTGCTTTTGGAAAATGCAGGTCAGGTCAGTCTTCGAGCAATGGAACTGCGGGATAACTTCTACGGAGTTCGAGTCTTTAACAGCGGTCTTGCGGACGATGACGATCAGTTCCTGCAGCTCTTCGGTGTGAACGTGTTCGAGTCGGATATCCGTGGTGTTGAAGCGACGAACCTGACGGAGCTGGATATTCGAGATTCCCTGTTCGATGACAACGGCGATCTGGCTCCACCAGCTGGTGCGACATTCTTCGGACGTGAATCGGTGGTGTTGATCTACGACGAGGTTCCCAATGATCCCGACACGACTCGATTCAGCGAATTCGATAACCCATACGTCGTGAACATTCAGCGAACTCAGTTCACAGATAACACCGACGACATTCTGCAGATCTTCAACACAGCGACGGCTATTGGTGCTCATGTTGACGTCAATATCGAGCAGAACACGTTTACTGTGACGGACCTGAATGACTTTGATCCGGCGGATCTGAACGAGACTGCTGTCTCAGTCAGGTGGAATGGACCGGCTCGCGTGAATATTGCTGGAAATCTGTTCCAGCTGGCCGGAACGAACACCGCTGAGTCTCAGACAGCTATGTTTGTCCGCACGGATTCACCGACAGATGAACTGGGACTGGAAATCGTCAGTAATCTGATCGATAACACGACGCAGCCGAATGCCTTCGGTATCGATATGTTTACGTCTGGTCCATCCTCCACGCTGATTGACGGCAACGATATGATCTTTTCCGGAATCACCAGCACCGGCATGAGATTTACGATGGCGGCTAACACGGCAATGGACATCGTAAACAACCGGATGGCCTTTCAGGCGGACGCCGGAACAGGGATTCTTGTTGACCGCCTTGTGCAGCCGGCTTCGTTCCAGATCAGCAACAACCTGATCCAGCTGTCGGATGTCATCAATCAGTTCGGGATTCCCAACGGAACGGTTGAAACCGGGATCTTCTTCCGTACCGCCAGTGGTCAGTACACAATCTTTGGTGCTCAGAACAACGTCATTGAAATGCTGACATTCGGGAACATCGAACGAGTCTTCCAGTTCAATGGAAACGTCAGTGGGCAGATCTTTGTCAACGGAGCATTGGTTCCGTGACAGCCGGTTGTCCCGGTTGCGGCAAAACCAACGCTGTCGTCCCGGAATTTTTCGAATCGGACGTGTTGAGCTGGTCTGACTTTTCGGTAAGCCGGTTGTTTCTACAATTCAGTCGACATGGCTGGCAAGCAACCGCAGATTCCTGAGTCACTTCGCCAACTGACACCGCTGATCGCCTCGTCGCCCGGGTTTCGTGAAGTTATTGCAGAACTTCGTTCCGGCAACAGTGCCTCCATCGATGGTGCCTGGGGTTCTGCCTGCGCTCTTACCGCAGCCGCGATCTCAGAAAATCTGCCGGAATCTCATCTGCTGATTGTTGTTCCCGGTGTTCGTGACGTCGAGGAGTTCGCGGACCAGATCAGTGAATTCATTGAATCTGACAGGACGCTGAAAGTTTTCCCGGCCTGGGAGACCCTTCCTGAAGAACATGACATCACGGATTCTGTTTTTGCCGCAAGGCTGAGCACGATACGTTGGTTGTCCGAGGTGAAGTCAGATCAGGGCAACGGTTCGGAAACTTCGGATCCGTGGAGCTTTTCTTTTGATACCTCCACCGCACTTTCACGTGCTGAACCGAGTTCATCTTCCGGCCGCGGCAAAGTTGTGCGTGGCTCACTTGTCGTGACGTCTCTGCCGGCGCTGATTCAGCCGGTGCCATCGCGTGAAGAGTTGAATCAGTCGACACGTCGCATCACTGCAGGGGAAGAAATTCAGTTGGAGTCCTTTTTGGACTGGCTGATTGAACGCAGTTTTGAGCGGGTCAGTGCGGTCGAGCTTCCCGGTGAGTTTTGTGTTCATGGCGGAATTCTCGACATCTTCGCGCCGACAGAAACGGATCCGATTCGGATTGAATTGTTCGGTGACGAAGTGGAGTCGATCCGGCAGTTCGACGTTGAGACTCAGCGGCGCCTGAACGATCTGGAATCTGTGTCGATCACAGCGACACAGCCTGTCCGCACACAGAAATCGGGCGGGCCGGGAGACAGTCTGAAGCCCCACGCCGCGATCGCAAATGCAACGGAATCACTTCTGGATTCCCTGCCACAGAATACGATCGTCGTACTGACAGATATGGCACAGGCGGTCAGTGAAGGACGTTTGTATCTGCAGCGGCTGTCGAATCCGATCGGGATGTTTGGCGTTGATGCGACAATGGCCAGGCTGCTGGAGTTTCCATCCGTTTCCATTGATGCCCTGGCAGCCGACGGGTTTGAAAAAGCATGTCACCTGACCATTGAAACCGTTGACCGATACACCGGTCATGGTCGTGAGGCTCTGGAGCAACTTGCAGAGTCACTGTCAGCAGATGATTTCGCCTTATTGGCCTGTCACAACGACGGGGAGAAGAAGCGGCTTGGCGAACTCCTTCAGGAGATGGACCAGGCGGACGGAACGGACCTGCAGGCTCAGGTGCTGCTGTGCACGGGGCGCATACAGAGAGGATTCCGGTTTGTTGAACGCAGGCTGGTCGTACTCAGCGATAATGAGCTTTTTGCTCGTTCTCAGGCCAGGTCTGTTCGACAGCGTCGGCGGACGGCAGATTCGCGGGCCATTGATACGTTTCTTGACCTTCGCGATGGCGATCTTGTCGTTCACGTGACGCAGGGGATTGCCCGGTATCGCGGCATGGCGTTGATGGACAATAACGGTGAGCAGGAGGAACACTTACTGCTTGAGTTTCGCGACGCGGTGATGGTTTACGTTCCCGCGTCATTGATTCATCTGGTTCAGAAGTATATCGGTCCGGCCAAGACCACGCCCGAACTGTCGCGCTTCGGAAGTGTTTCGTGGGAAAAGAAGAAGTCGAAGGTCGCTGAGGCGGTTACAGACATGGCTGCGGACATGCTGCGCCTGCAGGCAGAACGGAATTCCAAACCGGGACTTCAGTGTCAGCCGGATTCGCTGCTGCAGCAGGAATTCGAACAGGCGTTTCCCTTTACGGAGACTCCCGATCAGGCCACCGCGATTATCGACCTGAAGGAGGACATGCAGCGTTCTCGGCCGATGGACCGATTGATCTGCGGCGACGTGGGTTTCGGAAAGACCGAAGTTGCCATGCGTGCGGTCTTCAAGGCCGTTGACAACGGGCGACAGGTTGCGGTGCTTGTGCCGACCACTGTTCTGGCCGAACAGCACTTCCGCACTTTCCGGGACCGCATGGCCGAGTTCCCGGTGAACATCGAAATGCTTTCACGCTTTCGAACGCCATCCGAGCAGAAGCAGATCCTTGAGGCTTTGGCCGAAGGGAAAATTGATGTCGTCATCGGTACACACCGACTGGTATCGCGGGATGTAAAGTTCAGGAATCTTGGTCTGCTGGTCATCGACGAAGAGCAGAAGTTCGGTGTGAAGGTGAAGGAGCAGCTCAAACACCTGCGGCTGGAAGTCGACATTCTGACGCTGACCGCCACCCCGATTCCTCGAACACTGCACATGTCGCTGCTGGGGATTCGCGACATCAGCAGTTTGACGACACCACCCCGCGATCGGATGCCGATTGAGACTCGGGTTGGTCGATTCGATGAATCGCTGGTGCGAAGCTCCATCATTCGTGAATTGAATCGTGGCGGGCAGGTCTACTTTGTACACAACCGCGTGTACGACATTGAGCTGATTGCGGCTCGGCTGCGACAGATTGTCCCTGAAGCCACAGTCACGATTGCACACGGACAAATGTCGGCGGACGAACTTGAGCTGGCCATGATGGAGTTCGTGACCGGCAAGGCCGATATTCTGCTGGCCACGACCATCATCGAAAGTGGTCTGGATATTCCCAATGCCAACACGATGATCATTCATCAGGCCGATATCTATGGTCTGGCTGACCTGCATCAGTTGCGGGGACGTGTCGGTCGAGACCGGCACCGAGCTTACTGCTACCTGATGCTGGAGGAAGGACGTATCGTTACAACCACGGCGATGCGGCGTCTGAAGGCCATTGAAGAGTACAGCGAGCTGGGGGCCGGATTCAGAATCGCGATGCGGGATCTGGAGATTCGAGGGGCCGGGAACATTCTGGGAACGGAACAAAGTGGCAACATTGCCGCTGTTGGCTACGAACTCTACTGCCAACTTCTGGAGAACGCCGTTCGAAACCTGAAGAATCAGCCACTGCGATATCAATCGCATGTTCGAATTGAACTTCCGGTTTCCGTCTATATTCCGGACCGTTACGTTTCAGAGCAGAAGCTGAAGATCGAAATCTATCGTCGACTTTCGCAGACCAACTCGCTGCAAAAACTTGCCGACCTTGAGGAAGAGCTGCGTGACCGATTCGGTCCGATTCCGACTCCGACCAGAAGAATGTTGCGACTCCGTGAACTGAACCTTCGAGCACTCAGTTGGAAGATTGAAAACATTCATCTTGAAGACGGATTTGCCGTCCTGCGATACCGGGACGGCAAGCTCATCAGAATGCTCAGCTTTCTTCATAAAGGTCATTTGAGAATCGTGGACCAGCACGACGCTTACTGGCCCCTCGATGCAAAAGAAGACGATGGCGCAGCGGTGATGGATGAGCTGATTGCCGCGTTTTCTGAGGCTGAACCACCGATGCCGGACACGGAATGATCGGGTGCCTCTCCCTCATCTTCCTGCACCGGCGGCGTTACGGAAAGCCGCCGTCAGGAAGATGTTACATCAGCCCGCGTCGGTGTAGCTCTGCGACGACCTGTTGGACGATTGCAGTAACCTCTGCGGTGTTGGGGGCGGCAGAATCGTTGCCAACGGGACATCCGCCAACTGGTTGATCGGTGAAGCCATGGGCCGACAACATACACTGCAACTCCCGGCTTAAAGCCGTCAGGTCGGTCCGTTGTTCAGATGAAAGCGGTTGTCTGCCCTGCCCCATGCTGAAGCCACGAAGGCTGACAGCAGCCCGAAATCCTTCCGGAAACTCTGCCGAGTAAATCATGGTGTCGAACAGGCGGATCAGATCATACTGAACCTTGCGGGCCTCATCGATCTGGTAAGTTGTGGTGAGATCGTAAAGCTTTCGAGTCAACTCCGGGACGACACCGGAACTGGCATTCGTTCCCCCGTCGCAGCCGACCAGTAACATCGGCATCAATGCGGCATCCCAGCCCGTCAGAAACGCGAAATCAGGGCGATTCGGTTTCACGGCCTGAATCATCCGAATCATGTGCGGAATCTCGCCCGATGAATCTTTGATCGCGACGATCCGTTCACACTCTTCGGACAGTCTCTGAATGGTCGGGACATCAATTGGGCTGGCAAACATGGGAATGTTGTACAGCGTGACATCAATCGGAGTGTTGTCACCGATTTCCTTAAAGTAAGCGTAGACGCTGGCCGGGCTGAGCTTGTAATAGAACGGAGCGACAATCGCGACGGCTCGGATGCCCAGTGAAGCATAGTACTCACAAGCCGCCAGCGTTTCTTTGACATTGGCCTCCGCCGCTCCGGCCAGAATGGGCACGCGCCCTTTGACCTGATCCGCGATGATGGCCACGATTCGACGTCGTTCTTCCACCGTAAAACGGGTGAATTCACCGGTGGAACCATTTGGATACAAGCCATGCACGCCGCGATCGATCAGCCAGTCAACGTATCTGCGAAGCTCCGGTTCATTGATGTCTCCGGAAGCGGTGTACGGGACCAGATTTGGGGTAAAGATACCCTGAAGGCGAGATTGAGACATAGTTCTTTGAAAGCGTGCTTCGGAGGTGTAAATATTCAGGATTGAATTACGTTGAGGAATGAACCGCAGGTTTTTTTCCCAGCAGTACCAACACAACGACCGTTGCTGCCACAGTCAGCGGCAGCGCGACCCAGCATGAGTAGCCAAATCCAACGGGCAGGTATCCGCAGCAAAGGGAAACGGCAGCCACCACCACGGCATACGGCATCTGAGTCACCACGTGTTCCAGATGATCGCATCCCGCAGCGGCGGAAGATAGTACTGTTGTGTCAGAAATCGGCGAACAGTGATCTCCGAAGATTGCTCCGGACAGAACTGCGCCGATTGTTCCCAAAAATGCCGGCTGGTCCAGCAGGTCTGCGGATTCTGCCCCGTGGCCGAACAGACTAAACGCGAGCGGAATAAAGGTTGGCAGGAGTAGTGCCATCGTGGTGAACGAGCTGCCGATGGAGAACGCAACCGCGCCGGAGACCAGAAACGCAATCGCCGGAAGAAATTCCGCTCGCAGTGACTCCTTGACGAGGGAAATAATATAGCCAGCCGTATCCAGATGCTCCGCATCGCAGACGCCGGAAATGCTCCAGGCAAGAACCAGAACCACAATGGCCGGAATCATGGATTCAATGCCGGAGACGAACGCCTTGGACGCTTCGTGAAGAGTGAGCGCTCGACTCAGTGTTGCGATTGTGACCGCGGTAAATGCGGCGGAAAGTGACGCGGTCAACAGCAGTTGATAGGCATCGATCCGCCTCCAGAACACGACAACAATTCCAACCAGAACCATGACCGGCAGGCCCGCCAGCCAGACAGAACGCTGTTGAGCGTCCGGTAGAACGTTTTCCTCGTGCGCCGTGTGTTCGAGCTGTTGCTGTTCTCTTCGTCGCATGGGGCCGAAGTCGCGACCGCTGAAGCTGAGAAGTCCAACCATCGCAATCATGGCCAACGGATAAAATCGAAACGGGATTGTCGCAAAGAACACGGAACCTGCATTGCCGGTGGATCCAATCGCGTTCAGGCCGGCCTGCACCTGATCGATTTCGAACGCTGTCCACGTTGAAATTGCCAGTCCCGCGACGGGAGCTGCCGTCGAATCAATAATGAATGCAAGCTTCGCGCGCGAAAGCTTCATTCGTTCGTAAAGGGGGCGCATGGCCCCACCGATCAGCATTGTGTTGGCATAGTCATCGAAAAAAACAACAAGCCCGCTCAGCCATGTCATCCCCATCGTCTTCTCGCGGGTGTCAGCGAATCTGGTTATTTGCTGAACGGCTGCCGTAGTGCCTCCACTCCGATTCATGACGGAAATCATTGCTCCCAGCATGACCGTGAACAGAATGACGGAGGCATGGTCGTTGTCGGCGATCTGACTGACCAGTGTTTCGGAGAACACGTCAATAGCTGTCCCTGGAACTCCATCGCTGACCAGAAGAGCACCCGTCATAACGGCCAGGATCAGAGCAAAATTCACTTCACGCCAAGCAATGGCCAGTCCGACGGCCAGAAGCGGTGGCGTCAGACGCAGGATCGGAAACAAGCCGATGATCTGATTGTCTCCAGAAGTGTCACCGGCAAACATTGGGAGTACTCTCAGCCCCGATTTTGTGAAGGTTCCGCGGGCAGGACGACAACAAATCGATTTCCGCGACTAAGCGGTTCATGCATAAGAATTGCGTTATGCATGCGTGCAATCTGCCAGCAATGGCAAAGTCCAAACCCCAGTCCTCGGCCTGCCTGTCGACCGGAAAAGAACGGATTGAACATATGTCGACGAATTTCCGTCGGCAGTTCGGGGCCATTGTCTCGAACTTCGACCGAAACTGCAAATTCGCGGTCTCTGCGGACGATGATTCTGACGTCTCCGTCCACCTCCGTCTCATCCGTTGCCTGACACGCGTTCCGGATCAGATTTGTCAGCAGAATGTTCAATTGAGCGGCGTCAGCAAAAACGATGATGTTCGAATCCGGAAGCTCGACCCGAACACTGCATTTGCGGGATTGACATTCGTCGCGCAGGGCTTCGGCGGCGGAGGTGGCAAGCTGTTTCAGATCGCAGTAACCGAACTCCGGCTGTGGTGGTCTGGCGAACAACATCGTGTCGCCGATCATATCACGAATTCGCCACGCCTGCGCTCCGATTGTTTCCAGAGCCTGTCGGACGTCGGCACGGTCCGATCGCTTTAACACCAACTGTGTCTGGCCGATGATGCTTCCAAGTGGATTGTTGATTTCATGCCCCGCTCCCGCGGCAAATTCGGCCATCGCGGCCATGTGATCAGGATTGGCGAAGCTGGAATCCTGCGTTGTCCATCGAGACAACAGGCGTCGACTGAGGTTCTGAACAAGGGTCCGTCGAAAGTCGCCCGCCTCTGCCGGACCAGTCCGGACCATGACCGCCGAAAGGTGTTCCGGCCAGCAGTAGATATCCGTTGGGTCTTCGATGGTGCATGGACCGGTCGCAGAGCACAGTGTTTCCGGACGCAGCAGCCCGGAGATCGATGTCGTGGTCCGACCAACGTAGATCGCAATGTGAGTCTGATTGTCGCGCTGACCGTGAGCAACAATGCATGTAGACGTGGAATCGAAAACGACGACGGCGACGCGGTCGGCTCCGGCGTAGTTCATCCATGCTGCGGCACACGCCAAAGCGGCATCTTCTCCGGATGACGGACAAATCAGCGCCTGCAGAACTTCCAGGTTCCAGTCTTGCTGGTCACTTTCATCATCCTGAAACGCTGATAATTCGGTGTCGTTCACTTCAGATGCAGGTGAGATATGTTGACGCTGAACAAAAAACGGTCGCCATGGGCGACCGCTGCCTGCGAGGGTCAAATGCCGATCAATGGAGGTCTTGCTGAGATCACCGAACGTTCTTCAGACGTGTTCGTCCACCGGGGCTTCAGCCGTACAAAGTTTCGGTGTGCCGGTTCGCCCGAGGCAACAATACCGGGACAGGCACCCGTCCGGGTAAGTGTTTCACAGGCTTTCTGCCACATTCCGGGAACCAGTCCCGGTTTTGTCAGCGGTTCTGACAACGAAGGGCGGACGAGCGGGGCCCGCTTCGTGCCGCAACCCGGAGACCGGCACCAGAAACTCATCCGGATTCGGGACCAGAACTACGTTGTCAGTTGTTCGATATCCAGAAGGCGACAAATCCGATCGATTAACTGATCCACTTCAAACGGTTTCTGCAGGAACT
>JAGQPY010000849.1 GCA_020426485.1 Planctomycetaceae bacterium | reverse complement strand
GCAAACGAAGCAATCGCTCCTGCCGTGTAACGTCCGATTCCCGGAAATTGTTGCAACTTCTGCGGAGTCCGCGGAAAATCACCCGCATACTCCTCAATCAACAACTGCGCTGCTCGATGGAGGTTTCTCGCGCGACTGTAATATCCCAGGCCTTCCCAATGGCGCAGCACGTCCTGTTCGGGTGCCTGTGCCAGTGACTTTAGAGTCGGAAACCGTTTGAAGAAACGCTGGTAATACGGAATGACGGCAGCAACGGTCGTTTGCTGCAGCATGATTTCGCTGATCCAGATCCGATACGGATCGTGCGTTTCACGCCACGGGAACGAACGTCGATGTCGGCGATACCACTGCTGCAGTGCTTTACGGAACCGGCGAATCTGGTCGGGAGATTCCCAACCGGTCGCTGCCGGAATTCCATCCCCCGGCGTTCGTCTCGATTTCACCATGTCCCCTTAAGGAACTGTTCCATCAGATCCCAACCATGTGGAAACTGTTTCGCCGATTGTTTCGCCTGCACTTCATCATATGTCGCCGCTCGATCCGCCTGCACTCCGGTTCCTGCGAGAGTAAAAGGAACGATGCCGTAAC
>JAGQPY010000848.1 GCA_020426485.1 Planctomycetaceae bacterium | reverse complement strand
ACGGCCCAGTCGGTCAAAGTCTGGGGACGCACCTCAGATGCGGGCGAATTCGAGGTGCATTACGGGACGCAGGCAGATCGGCTCGATCAGGTCAGCGCGCCAGCGACGACGCGGCTTGAAGATGACAACACCGGCGTCGTCCTGCTGCAGCAGCTGACGCCCGACACGCGGTATCACTATCAGATCTGGGTGAATGGTCGCCCGCATGGACTGCCAGGGAGCTTTCGCACGTTGCCATCGGCGGATGTTGTCCGGAATGCCGAATACAATCCGCGTGGTTTGTTCAACTTCCGGTTCGAGATCGGTTCCTGCGCGAATCAGAATCCGTTGCATGGGGTAGGACATCGGTTGCCGACGTACGAGTACCTGAACCGCGACTGGGCGGAGAAGGTGCATTTCCACATCATGAACGGCGATTGGCTGTATGAGGAGCTGCGTGAGTATCCCCCCGAGGCATGGCGGCTGACGCAGGGGATTGACGCGCTCCCCAAGAACGTTGAGGTCATGCCGACAATCGTGGGCGTGTGGGAGAACTACAAACTCTAGTTGTCACGCGGCGTGGAACTCGCGAAGTGGCACCGCCATGTC
>JAGQPY010000847.1 GCA_020426485.1 Planctomycetaceae bacterium | reverse complement strand
GCGGATTCTTTGGCATGGGCGATCACACGCGTCCCGTGACGGCTCGCGACGGCATGATGAAGATTCCGTTGATCTGGCACTTTCCGAAGAAGTTCGCCGCCGGTCGCCGTTCGGAAAAACTTGTCGCCAATTACGACATCATGCCGACGCTGCTGGACGTGCTGGGCCTGGAGATACCGAACAAGCCGGGCGAACCGAAATCGCCGGGGAAGAGTTTCGCTGGTGAGCTGGGTATTGTCACGGATGTTGCGAAAACCTCGTTTAACCCGATGCCGCAGGCGAGGTTGATAGAAGATCAGGACCGCCTCGCCGATGGCGTCGGGTTAAACGACTCGACCGCTGAACCAGATTCCAACGACGCCATCTTCTACGAATTCGAAGCGCTTCGCTGCGTTCGCACTCACGACTGGAAATACGTGCATCGGCATCCCAATGGTCCGCACGAATTGTATGACCTGAAGAACGATCCGGACGAATTCAACAACCTCTATCAGGCCAACCAGCCCAACGCTCCGCGTGACGGCGACTTTGTTCAGCAGCAGCTTCACGACCGACTCAATGCCTTCTTTGCCGAATACGCTTCCCCCAAATA
>JAGQPY010000846.1 GCA_020426485.1 Planctomycetaceae bacterium | reverse complement strand
TCGGCATCAACGAATGAATCACGGAGCAACCACCAGAACAGATTGAGTCAGACCCAGGTGCTCAACGCCTTTCGGCATCAACGAATGAATCACCCTCGTTCTTCGCGGGGCTTGTGTTACGGCGAGCAGGTGCTCAACGCCTTTCGGCATCAACGAATGAATCACTCAACACGCACCGGATCAGGCTTCGGAGCATTGAGTGCTCAACGCCTTTCGGCATCAACGAATGAATCACGCTGACGAACCAGACCGGGCCAGCGGAGCATTCGTTCGTGCTCAACGCCTTTCGGCATCAACGAATGAATCACAATCAGCAACTCTCTCAGTTGCGGCCACGTCCAATGTGCTCAACGCCTTTCGGCATCAACGAATGAATCACCAGGACGAACCCGGGCCTGACGGCTTTGATAGGTTGTGCTCAACGCCTTTCGGCATCAACGAATGAATCACCTTGCTGGTATTTGTCACCTGTATGGTGATAGGTGGTGCTCAACGCCTTTCGGCATCAACGAATGAATCACCTGCTGCTATCTAGCACCCGTGTCGCTCGTGTTGCGATCTGAACAACGTTGGGCATGTACGGAGAAATCAC
>JAGQPY010000845.1 GCA_020426485.1 Planctomycetaceae bacterium | reverse complement strand
AGGCTGGTCGCCGGCCAGTCCGCTTTGCCTAGATTGCCGTTTCGGCGTAGGCGACGCGTCGCCGGTTCGCTATGCTGTCGGGTTCGCGAAGCGCGGGGGCGAGACGCCCGGCCGCCTTTCGCGGAAAGAATAGGTGTGAAAAGCAGTCGGGAAGCGGAGCATAAGTTAGTCGCATGTCGAACGATACGAACGTCCATTGGCACGAACATTCCGTCGGCCGCGAAGATCGCGAAAAGCTGATGGGGCATCGCGGTTGCGTTATCTGGTTTACCGGACTGAGCGGCTGCGGAAAAAGCACGGTCGCGAACCTGGTCGACCACAAGTTGCACGCCCGAGGCGTGCATAGCTACGTGCTCGACGGCGACAACGTGCGCCATGGCCTGAACGCGGGCCCAGGCATGCTGAAGGAAGTCCATGGCGAGGAATTCGCCAAGCGCTTCGGTCTGGGCTTCTCCGCCGCCGACCGCGAGGAGAACATTCGGCGTATCGGCGCGGTGAGCGAGCTGTTTTGCAGCGCCGGCGTCGTCACGCTTACGGCCTTCATCAGCCCCTACCGAGCCGACCGCGATCACGTGCGAGCGCGACTGGGAGCGG
>JAGQPY010000844.1 GCA_020426485.1 Planctomycetaceae bacterium | reverse complement strand
AGCAATTCAGAACCCTACGAAATGACGGAAACGAAACAGTATCCCTACGAAGACACGTGGCCATTTTACAAAGCGATCTACGAGGAGTTCGGTGGAAAACAACTCGTCTGGGGCACCGGATATCCTCGCCCTCGCTGGGAACTTCCAATGGATCAGGAACTGGAGTTTGTCGATCGCTATTGCAGCTTCTACACTGCCGAAGACCGCGCCTTGCTGCTCGGTCAGAATGCCCTGCGGATCTGGAAGTTTCCTGAAGTGGCCTGAGTGACAGTGGAGTAACGGAGTGTTGATTTAGTCGTTTAACCCGTGGCCGAAAGGCCAGGCCGTTCCCCAAAAATCTGGCCTTTCGGCGACGGGTTAAACAAGAAGAGGTTTTCACTGCATATTCCGCCTGAATGCGGGACTGCAAATGGTTGAAAAATGAAAGCTGTCTGTATGAAGAAAATTATCCTGCCGGTTGCCATTGCCCTGTGCCTGTTGCCATCAGGTATGCTCGGGGTCATCACACGTCGCACGTTTGCTGCCGATGTACAGGCTGGTCCAAAGTCGCAGTCATCCGTGCGTCTGGAAATTGATCAGCCCATGTCGCCACCTG
>JAGQPY010000843.1 GCA_020426485.1 Planctomycetaceae bacterium | reverse complement strand
TAACCCGCACTGGCGCTGGCCAGTTGAGTGACATTGGCCTGAGTCTGCAGGTTCAGCAGACGTTCGAAGTTCTGATTGAGCGTCTGGGATGCTTCAAGCTGCGAAAATTGAGCCAACTGTGCCAGGCTGTCCGTTTGGTCCAGTGGTGACAGCGGATCCTGGTACTGGAGTTGTGTCACGTACAGGTTGAGGAACTGCTGTGTTCCCAGCACGCCGCTGAAGTCATTTGCCATCGTGGAATCCCTTCCGTTTTTTACCGTCCGTCGACTGTGTTACTCGCTCGCCAAGGGCAACGCTGTGAAGCATTTTCATTCAGGAAAAGTCCGTTTAACCCGACCCGGAGAGGAGTCGCTTCAAGCGTGGCCTCCCCTTTGGGTCAGGTTTGACGAAGAATTTGCTTCGCAGCGTTGCCGCCAGAGGACGCTCTGACAAAAGAGTCTGATGTTCTCTGCACAGCCGTTTTCGCTGTGTTTTGCTGCCTCCAAAAAAAGGAACAGCCGCTTCTTAGATCGCCTCTATGCTCGAATACTGTTTCTTCCAGGAATTCGCCTTCGCGGACCTGATTTCGGATTCACCGCATGACGTTCCGGAGGCT
>JAGQPY010000842.1 GCA_020426485.1 Planctomycetaceae bacterium | reverse complement strand
CTAGAACAGGCCACGGGAGCTTGACCGCTCCGTGACGGGCAAATCGAAGCACAAATAAGTCTTTCTTACATCAGTGTTCATCCGTTGGATTTCTTGCCGAGGTCCGACACCCCGGATGGGCATTGATAATGAGAGCGATCAAGCGACTTAAGAGCATTTGGTGGATGCCTTGGCACTGAGAGGCGATGAAGGACGTGGTACGCTGCGATAAGTTACGGGGAGCTGCGAACAAGCTTTGATCCGTAAATTTCCGAATGGGGAAACCCCTGGCTTCGGCCAGACCTGCACATGAATACATAGTGTGTTGGAGCAAACCCGGAGAACTGAAACATCTAAGTACCCGGAGGAAAGGACATCAACAGAGACTCCGCTAGTAGTGGCGAGCGAACGCGGATTAGGCCAATGCCGCAAGTGTAAGAACTGGAACAGGATGGAAAGCCTGGCAACAATGGGTGATAGCCCCGTACAGGTAGAAAGCATTTGCGGATTCGAGTAAGGCGGGACACGTGCAATCCTGTCTGAACATGGGAGGACCACCTTCCAAGCCTAAGTACTCCTCAGTGACCGATAGTGAACTAGTACCGTGAGGGAAAGGTG
>JAGQPY010000841.1 GCA_020426485.1 Planctomycetaceae bacterium | reverse complement strand
AGACTCCGCCTGCCCTTTTTCTTCCTGGCGAAAACCGGACTGCAGGCGAGCCAGCGCGGCGGAGGTCTGAGCAATGGTCTGCTGTGCCTGTGCTTTCCGTTCCAGAAGATCAAACGGTTCGAGTTCAATCAGCAGATCGCCCGCCTGAACTTCATTCCCTTCCTCGACCAGCACCCGATGAACTCGTCCCCCCACGCGGGAACCGACCCGGATTTCGTCGGCTTCCACGAATCCCGAAACCGTCAGCGGTTCATGACGATGCTGAGACAGAATCAGCGTTCCCGTCAAAGCAATCGCGATGGCACCAAAGAAAAAGAATCGCTTCACGTGCAACCTCCTGGTGCTCAGAACATCAAGCCTGATTGTGTCCGATCGTGTCGCCTCGGACCATCACAGATCCTCGTACTGAACTTGATTTCATGCCAGCGCCCGATCCGCCACTTTTCCGACAAGTCACTCTCCCCAGCATCTCGACCACTGTCGTCACAACGCGGACTCTTAGATTTTGCCTGGGGGGGCTTAATATCAGCGAGCTTGCCGATGCGGGACGTCTGACCACACACGTTACTTTGACAGGATTCGGACGGCTTCATCCATG
>JAGQPY010000840.1 GCA_020426485.1 Planctomycetaceae bacterium | reverse complement strand
TGGCCAACCCCGTCCACGCGGCACCACACTGCTGCGCTGGTCAAGACGTGCGGGCCTCAGTCATGTCCACAAAGCACTGCTGCAACTGGCGAATCGTGCCGATGCGAGTCGCTACGCCCCAACGATTGACGATTCATTGTCCAAAACCTGCTCCGAAGCGCAAGTGAAGGAACTTCTGCTGCTGGAACATCAGCTAAGCCTCCGCTCACTGCAAAGACCGGAAGCAACCACTTCAGCACAACCAACGCTCGCAACAACATAATCACAGCTCGTTTAACCCGATGCCGCAGGCGAGGTCCCCGCATCGCCTGCCTGGAAGCCTCGCCGATGGCATCGGGTTAAACGATCTGGATGAGGAAAGTCACTGCCAACATGACAACGACGTTAGAACCTCAACAACCACGTACCTCCGACATGCTGACCTCAATCGATGGTATCCGCCAGCGGCTGAACACAGCGCTGAGAGGCAAGCAGGATGTAGTGGAGATGGTGCTGGTTTGCCTGCTGTCACGAGGGCATCTGCTGCTGGAGGACAAACCGGGGCTGGGCAAGACGACTCTGGCCAAGGCTCTGGCGTCGGCTATTGGCGGTGACTTCGCG
>JAGQPY010000083.1 GCA_020426485.1 Planctomycetaceae bacterium | reverse complement strand
GATTCGCTGGTGGGTCCGAGCATCAGAGTCCGTCGGCAATCGAGGCTACAGCCGACCGGGAGATTTCAGTGTGGATGGTCGCAGCAGCGTGCTGGCTCCATTGGGAACTCAGACCAGCACGATGCCGATGTTTTCATGGCAACCGATCGTCGGAGCCGGTCGATACATTCTGCACGTTCAGAATCTGGACAACGGCCAGGTGGTCATTCGCGAAGACCATCTCACGGACACAACTCACACATCATCAATACCGATGGCGGCGGCAAACTATCGCGTCTGGGTCAAAGCGATCAACGCGGAAACGAACCTCTTCAGCTCAGGGACCTGGAGCCGGGGATACGACTTCACCGTGGAGGCAGTCGCATCCCGGCAAAACGACCTCAGTCCACTCGACAGCATCAGTGATGACCTTGCTGTAGCAGGCGTCAACGTTGTAGCACCGGTCAACGTTGTGGCAGCGGTCAACACAACTGAACGTGAGAACAATGATGCAAGAAGCCATGTGCCGCCCCCAGTCGCCCACGGAAAACCTCAGTCGCAACAGGCGTCGAAAGTCACGGATTACGATCGCGGTCTGGCGTCACCGTCGGTGTTCCCCAACGAAACGATGGACAGCACAGACGACGTCGATGGCCTGGATGAGATTCTGTCGGATCAACACCATTTCTTCGGTCTGATGGACGGTCTGACCGGATAGTCTCCGAGTGACTGCGGGTGAATCGCAGATGGAATCTGAAGGCAGGCCGTTTTTCTGGTGCGGTCCGGGAGCTTTGAAGATTCAATCACCGGTTAGTTTTTCCGGGGGCCGGTGTTGCTGTTGGCCACGTGCAGAATTCCGGCGAACAGTCCCTGAATCACTTCAGTCCCAACTTGAAGAGGGGGCTGGGTTACAGTCTGGCTTTTGGCGGGGCGTCGGGGACACACATGTTTGCGCCTTTTGCGATTCTTTCCTTTTGCAATTCGCTGTCAGCGAGTCAGGGAAGGCAGGCCGATTGATCGAGCGTACTGGGTTGTGAGTTCATCCAGAGTGATGTCGAATCTGCGCTGGAGTGCTTCTTCCTGCGAATAACCGCTCTTCAGGTCGATGAAGAAGTCTCGAAATGCGCCTGGTTTTGCGTTGATCAGCAGATCCACCACGGCCGCGCCGGTTCCGTACAGACTTCCTTCGATCTGGTCTGCTTCGAAGAAGCCGGCCAGAGTCTGCTGCTGCCTGAGCGCAGCAATCGACCGTTCCACGCTTTTCTGCAGAGTGTCATCGTTTCGCACAATTTTCGCGCCGATCCACACGGCCATGCCTTCATTCAGCCAGGATGGGATGCGAGCATCTGAAAGAAATCGAGACACGATGGCGTGCGATGTCTCGTGGACCAGCACGTAGGCAAAGCGAGCTTCAAAGTCATTCTTAAACAGCGACACAACTACCTGACCATCAATGTTGGGATGGCACAGGCCGCCTGCGCTGTGCACGTTGCCACCGGTCTTTTTCAGAAAGCCCGTTTCGAACCGAATAAAATCGGCTCTCCGTTCAAACGCACAGATGATGCACTTCCCCTTGAAGATATTTCGACCGATCGGAATTCCGAATGCCTGGCACATTTCATCATACAGCTGGTCCAGATAGCGAAAATACGCGCGGCCTTCCGCTTCGGAAACGTCCGTAACCACGATAAAGTAATCGCTCTCTGAGACACGGAACGGGCGGTCGGAAATGAAATCCCTGGCCGAGTTCGCGAAGGCGCGATTCTTCTGCAGCCACGTCTCTCGTTCGCGATCCCTGTTGACTGGGTATCTCTGTTTGCCCTGCACAGAGAGCCTCTTCTCGGTTTCCAGAGCGTCGTGGCGTCTGGTCAGCCGTTTGGATTCGTCAACGGCGACTTCGCGGGTCTCTTTGTTCCACGTCAGATCCAGCGGAATTCCGTCGACGACGATGTCTTCAATGGCGGAGGCCGGAATGGTTTTGCCGCGCCCACGACCGGCCTCGATCTTCAGACTGGTGAGGCTTTCCGGTGTACTGCCGATTTCAATCGCGGTGATCAGAACATCCGCCGTTCGTTTGCCGTCATTCAGGTACAGGTCAGCCGTTCGATTCACAAGTTCGGGGACAGGCAACGACGGTTTCAGACATTCGAGTTCGCATGTGACATCATCCATTGCCTGAACATCGATTCCGGCCACTTTGACGCCACCTGGATTGCGAACCTGAATCACTCCGGTGACCTGAATCTCTCGGTCGCGGTAGAACTGCCCTGGCTGGCCGTATCCATTTTTTGCGTAGGCTGCCATGAGTTTCGAGCTGAACAGAACCTGAAGGTTCCCGGGGACGTCGTATGAGTCTTCAGAATTCAACACCTGGCCTTCTTTCGCCTGTCCAATCGATCGGACAGACATCGTGACGCGCACCTTCTTTCCGACATGCTGCAGCGCGTCCTTCGGCGCGATGTCGATGACGGAATCGGCACTGCGGCCGAGCTTCATCTGAGGCTTTTCAGCCGGCACCGGCTTCGACGCCCCAGGTTCGACGATTCGAATTTCCTCCGTCGATTTCAAAAAGATGGCCGGGCAATCACGACCTCCGGGAGAAATGACCTGAATCTGGCCGGTCACCTCCACGTCTTTGTTCAGAAAGTGGTGCGGTGAATTGATGTTTTGAGCTGCAAAATCCGCCTTCACATCAGCGGGAACTCGGACGATCAAACAGCCGTCGTCTTTCCACGTGCGAAATCCGACAACCCACTCAGCCCCCTTCGCCGCCGCGCCGATGTTGCTGACCTGAAATCGGACGCGGACTTTTTCACCCACATGATTCAGGCCATCTGTGGGTTTGATTTCTGTTTCTGCCGCCATGACACCGCAGCAAGGGAGCAACACCACAGACAACAACAGGCTTCCGCCCCGGATACTCAACATAAAGCCCCCTGCGTTTAGGTTTTCGACAGCCACCCGAAGAGAGTGTCACTCGGCCCTCGCACAGTCTACTGTTTGAGCAGCCCATGCTCAACAACAGCCAAAACCTGATTTCACGGACGCTCTCAGTTGACTGGAGACAACCGGAAGAAACACTGTTGCCACCCACTTGTTTTTGACAGGCGGGGCTGAATTCATAACATTCGTAGATCTACGGTGTTTTGGGGTTTACTGGAGAGGGCGCCGGAGACATACATGTTTGTGCCGTGGGGAATGCCGGAGCCCCCTGAACCCGGGCAGCTCTTGTGCAGTCGTTCCTCGTGGATTAAGAATGCTCGCTGGTGGTCAAACGGCTGGTCATGCGAATGGTCTCCGGTGCGCCGAGAGTTTTCAGTGTTCGGTTTTCAGGCCGGGATGCGGGAACGCAGCCATCAGGCTGTGGGCTTCGGAATCACAGCAGGAGGAAGCCCGTACTCCACCGCCAACGTAGCCATCACGCTCCGACGTGAATAATGGGGACAGACACCTCGAACTGTGGCAAAACCGCCGTGTTTTCGTGGTCACCGCTCGGAGCCAGTCCCCATTATTCACAACCTCTCCGCAGGACGTGGCGTCGTGAGATGACCGTTCTTCTGCGGATTGGTCTGGCCCCAGCGTATTCACACGCCGTTCAGTCACCGGACGTGCCGGCTCGTCCGGTGATTTCATCGACAAATGTTGAAATCCGATGAACCACTTCCATGGCGTCGCGTTTGCTGATGACGTCCGCTTCTTCAAGCACGCCGATCAGGTGGTTGACAAACCGAGTGAAGTGGCTGCGTTCAATACCGCGGCCGTGATGAACGTGTGCCAGATCCAGATCCGAATGGTGCACGGGACCATCCAGCGCGGCGGAGAAGAATTCCTTCTGCATCTCAGTCAGCCGTTCAACGCTGGTATTCTCGAAGAAAGGCCGCAGTTCGGGATCATTCAGGACGCGAGCATAGAAGGCGTCAATCAGACGGGAAACAGTCTCTGCTCCGCCGATTCGGTCATACAATGATTCAGGCGTTTCGCTCATCGTTGGCTGTCTCCCGGTCGCCCGCCCGTTGATTGTGTGGTCGGGGGCGAGCTGTTTGAGGTAGTTTGTCACGCACGCCGAACTATTCCCGCTGTCATCTGATCCCCCGGTTCGGGTCGCAGCGTGACCGAGCATACCGCACGCCGGATGCGAAAACCATATCTGCATGAAGTCGAATCAGAAACTCAGACGGCTGGCTGTTCGGTCTGATGATCGGCCTCTTCGTGATGGAGATCACCGGACCGATGTCGGCGGTGTTCTCCGATTTCTGCGAGCTGCCGAGCGCGGGCCAAAGAGGTGTCGAGCGTCAGACGCAGTTCGATTCGCCAGGAGCTGTTTTCGGGAACCACGAATTGCCAGTGCGGGAGTACGGCGACGCTTTGGTGAACCAGTTCAAATCCGGACTCCGACTGACTGATGGTTTCAATGGGATAGGCCCACAGTCCGGCGGCTTCGGAAAATTCCAGAGATGCGTCGATTCCCTGCCACTCATCAACCAGTCCAATCCGTGTGGTATCGCTCAGTTGCTGGCAGGAATCCAGCGTACCCAATTGTGAACCGGAACTGTCATAGAAGTACCTGTCGGAAGCTCCGCCGGGCATCGTGGCGAAGTTGAATTCCGAGGCAAAGTGAATCACGGTCCCCGGTGTCATTCCCTGAAGCTGATAGTTGACGATCAATTCGTTGGGACGGTCCATTGAAATCGTGACGAACTTCCGAACTTCCACCGTCTGTCCATCGCCGATTGTTCCGCGACCTCGCATTTCCAGCGTGACTTCGGATTGATCACGTCGCACAGAAGCTTCGTAGGTCGACTGCTCAAACCCGCCGATCAGGCCCTGCCCGGACCGGAAATCATTCAGCGAGAGGTCGGGAACAAGAAAATGGTCGACCAGGCTTTTTCGCAGCCAGTGATCGTAGGAAATCTTCTTGTCCAGATCGGGTTGTTTGAACCGCACCAGATCGTGAATACTGGCCACTTCGGAATGCAGGTCTTCGCCTCGTTCAGCAGCTTCACGCATACGCTGAGCGTGTTCCAGAATTTTCTGGTGATAGGCTTCAGGTCGGCGATTCAGCGTGGCCAGCAGATTGGAACGGCAGGTTCGCAGATCCAGTTCGTACATGTGACCGCCGCGAGCGGGGCTGAAGTATGCCACCATGCGATGATTGGAAAGGCGAACTTCCTGTCGCGCATCCAGATTGAAGTCACCGGTTCCCACGTCGACCCATTTGTCTTCGGACCGGGTGATCTGTTCCAGCAGAGAATCCGCTTCGATCAGATTGGCATACACCGCATTTCTCAGGTGCGGCAGATACAGGCCGCCAAAAGCGCCATGCCAGTAGCTGCAGTTACATTGAGCCCGATACAAACAGCGACGGGCTTCTTCCAGAACGACTCGCTGATCACCATCGAGAGAACTGAGTTCGGAATCCAGTTGAGCAATACGGGAACTGATCTCCATGGATCGAGCGTACATTTCGCAGCTTTCGGGATACTTCACTCGAAAGTTTCGCCAGAACCCCCCGCTGGAAAACTTCACCAGGCGGTCCCAGTCCGGATCATGATCACGGTGCTGATGAGTCAGACGGTGTAGTTCTTTCTGAGCGTCCGTTGGCAGGGCCCATTCGGTCATTTCGCGATAACTGGCATCGGGAATGTAGTACGTGCCCAGAGGTTTGACGTGATCAATGGTTTCGGCCGGAGTTGTCACCTTGAGCCATGATTCATTTTCACGCAAAGCGAAGAGAAACCTTCGCAGCCAGCCGTCCTGATAAACGTGGCGGTGCGTTTCCGGCCACGTGCCGAACTTCTCGCCGTCATCTCCAAACACCACCACCGGGTTGTCGTAACGCTCTGCGACACCGCGCAGATATTCGATGGTCTCGTGTGGATCACGGAACGGAATCAGGTAACGCAGCTTTTCACTGCCTGGCAGAATCGACAGCAGGCGGCCTTCGTCTTCGGTCACGTAATAACCGTAGAGTTGTTCCTGCGTCAGACCACCGGCTCGGAAATGATGGTCATCCAGAATGGTATAGCGGATTCCGGCGGCCGTGACGTCACCAGCGAAGGACTGTTCCCAGACTCGTTCGGGCATCCACATGCCGCGAATCTGAGTCTGAAAGAGACTTTCGAGATGATCGGTATACAGACTGATCTGGCCGATGCGATCGCGTCGCGGAATGTTGGCCAGAATCGGTTCGTAGTATGCACCGCCGATAATTTCGACCTGATGGTGAGCAACCAGAGAACGAACTCGGTCGATGTATTCCGGGTGAGCCTTCTCCAGCCATTCCAGCAGACTGCCGGACGTATGCAGAGCAAACGGAATGTCCGGAAACTCCTGCATGACGTCCAGGAACGGCAGATAACTTTCCTGATACGCCTGCTCAAACACTCCATCGAAGTTGCCGATGGGCTGATGGTTGTGAAGGGCAAGGATAAGGCGCACGGTTCCAGCCATGGAAGGAATGCTCCAGAACAAGAACGCTCAGTGAGCGTCGGAATCAAATTTCAAAGTTCAACTGGTTTCAATGGACAACCGGACGGCATCAAACAAGCGACAGGCAACCTGTCTCCTGTTTCAGCGGAACAACTCAAACAGAGAGCACGAACACAAACACCGAAGCCCCCGGAGCCGGTCCCGTTTCCAATACGAAGGTTGCACACCACGAAGTCAGTTGGCCGACATCAGGAGCTTAACAGGATCATCCCGGGAATCCGAGACCTGCTGCGACCGTCCCAGACCGCAGAATAGTGAATCTCAAGCCGTACGTTTGGGGCACAACCCGAATTTGATGACATGTGAAAGGTTATCGATCAGTCACTGTGCTCAAATTCAGCACCGTCTCCGCGATCAACAAACACAACCGAAAGCGCCCAGATGCTCAGGTTTTGAATACAATGTCGGAGGTGAAACGCCGGATGTCGGACGTGAACTCGACGTTCAGCGGCAGAATCCGCCGACTCAGAGTCTCGATGTCCACCTGGGCGGCGGCTCGAGTTCGATGCGATTCTCAAGAGCCTGATAGTGCAAACCGGCAGGAAGCGAGTGTCATTATGGGCTGCCGCAGACAAAGTCCGCCAGCAGAAGTGGTTCGTGTTGCTTCGTGATCGCCTCCAACGGGAGACCGGCAGACACGTTTCGAATCGGCAGAAGAATCAGAGTTAAAAACGAGGGTTCTCGAAATTCCGAGATCGATGAAACAACCGGCAGCGCTGTTTTCGGTGGATCAGTGGTCTCGCGGATGGGTGTCGCTGTTGCTCGATACAACTTTCGGTTGACGTGGCCGATGGCATCAATGCGGGCGATGGGTTCCTGTCCGAGATAACAGCCCTTCCTGTGAGAGATCGCAGAGTCGTTCCGATCCGCCTCCGGAGCCAGGACTGATGAATCAATATCGATGCCGACGATTGGAAAGCGTTCCTGAATCCTCAGGTGAGTGAATACTGCTGCGCCGGCAGCGGCCGCTCCGGCCGAACGCAGGGTGCTCCACAATGACAGAGATGCTTCGATGGCATCGCTGATGAGCAGCATTGGTGTATCGGCCCATCGGGTTGCAATCATGAGCCGGTCGTCGACGACTGATGCGGCCGCTGCTGAGGAGGAGGAATCACCATCAGTCGTAATTCCGGCTGCGTGAATGATGTCTGCGGCCCCGGGCCCGATCACGGCGAACCCCGTCACCTGTTCGGAGATATCCATCACACGAACATCTTCAGTGATCACGTATCGGTTCAGATGTTGTGCAAGGCGAGCTGAGTCTCCGCCGACCATCAGAATCTCGTGATGGTCTTCAAAGGCTGCGACGAAACCATGAGCAATCACGTGTGCTTTGACATCAACGAAGAATGCTTCGCACCACGTTCGTTCGCTGAGTTCTTTTATGTCGTTTGTGCAGAAGTTGTGCAGAAACCGGACGCGATCATTCCCCTCGACTTTCAACCTTCGGAGACAATTCAGCGGAACAACCACGGCTGCTGATTGCGCTGTGAGATATTCCTGTTGCGGATGGCCGAAATGTCGACAGAACGAAACGTCGCGGATCGAATCGGAGTCGTTGTTTTCCGGAACAGCCTCTTCGGAACGCAGTTGATTCCGGAATTCATCAATAGGTGTCATGGGATCACTTTCGTCGGGCCCCTGCAGAATGGGACTGTCGATTTCAGGGGGGTTCGCTCGCGACTTATTTATTTTTATTGCATACAGATGACGACTTGTTCGAAGTGACGCTTTCGTTGCTGACGCGGACAGGAGTTCGGAGGATGCGTTGAAAGCCCAGTCGCAGGATGACCCACAGCGCGGCAACGGCTTCCTTCCAGCTGATCTTGGTCACACCGAACCGGCGATCCTGAAAGATGATGGGGGTTTCACCAAAGGTGCAGCCGATTCGGCGACAGCGATACAGAACCTCTTCCTGAAACGCGTAGCCTTTCGCGATAGTGCGGGTCCAGTCGATCTGGCGCAGCTTATCGATCGCATAACAGCGAAAGCTGCCGCTGTTGTCGCGAGTTTTCAGCCCCAGAAAGGTTCGTGCGTAAAGGTTGATCGACTGGCTCATGAAGTGCCGCTTCAGGTTCCAGCCGACGACTCCACCGCCCGGAACGTAGCGAGATCCAATGGCGACGTCGACCTGCTCTGCCAGTTGGCGAATCGCGGGAATGTGCGTTGGACTGTGGCTGAAGTCGGCATCCATATTCAGGAGCTGGTCATAGCCGTGATCAATTCCGTAACGAAATCCCGCCAGCGTTGCGGCCCCCAGTCCCAGCTTCTGAGGCCGATGCAGCAACAGCACCTGAGAATCTGATTCGGCGAATTCTGAAACGGCGGCCCCTGTTCCGTCCGGAGAATTGTCGTCAACCACAAGAATATCAGCATCCGGAGCCACCTCGCGCAGCTGAGGAATCAGCAGGCGGATGTTCTCCAGTTCGTTAAAGGTGCAAACCGTGATAAGAAGGCGGGGCATGCCGGCTGCCAGGTCAGTAAAACAAACTCCGGCGAGGCCGCGCGAAGTCATTGTCAGAAAGAGTCTTTCAGGCCGCTTGTCGTACCATCGTCTGAGAGTGACAGATT
Source organism: Planctomycetaceae bacterium (assembly GCA_020426485.1). Lineage (GTDB taxonomy): Bacteria > Planctomycetota > Planctomycetia > Planctomycetales > Planctomycetaceae > JAGQPY01. The sequence continues at coordinate 6,975 of JAGQPY010000083.1, read as the reverse complement.
GGCGAACGATTTTTCAGCGGTTGCGGGCAGGTTCTGCGGGACGGCTCAAAAAAGGCCGTATTCTTCCAGCTGTTTTTGAAGTCGCAATGGCGGAATCGCGAACTGTTCCGAAAAGCGCCGGAGTTGTTCTCGACCTGCTTCCGATTTGTCCGGTTCAGGCCCATCCGTTCTGCGAACGGCCCGGATCAGCAGATTCTTAGGCGTATGTTCCATGTCAATGAATTCAACGACTTCCGTACGGTACCCCACGCATTCCATCAGGGCTGCCCGAATCGCATCTGTGGCCAAAGACGAAAACCGTTCGTGAAGGATGCCGTGTCGCGACAGGAGTGGCTGCTGATCTTTCGGCAGGCAGGACGCCAGTTCGTGCTGGCAGCACGGGACAGCCATGATAACATCGCTGTGGCGACGGGCTGCGATCGCCAACGCATCGTCGGTCGCGGTGTCGCAGGCGTGCAGTGAAATGGTCAGGTGAATGTGTTCGGTCACGTCAAAGGCCGAAATGTCGCCTGTGGCGAAATCGATTCCCTGCAGCTGCAGCTGATCCACAATTTCCCGACATTGGTCCACAACATCAGACCGTCGATCCAGGCCGGTCAGTCGAATTTGTCTCTGAAGGATGTGTTGCAGGTAGTAGTGTGTGGCAAACGACAGGTAACTCTTGCCGCAGCCAAAATCCACAATTCGCAAGGGACCGTCTGCCGGAAAGCTGTCGACGACGTCGCGAATGAATTCCAGAAATCGGTTGATCTGGCGAAACTTGGAGTAGTGCTTCGCGTGAACTTTGCCGGAAGGAGCCATGATCCCGGTGGCGATCAGAAAGGGAACCGGCGAGCCATCCGCGATGATGTAGTTACGAGCACGATCGTGACTGCGGTCGGTTTGTTCCGGTGCCGCTCGCCTGGATCTGGAAACCCGAAAGACCTGAGGACTGCGATAAATGCCCTTCCATTCGGCGTCACTGGTTCGCAGGGCGACGTCTCGAAATGTTCCGTCCAGCAATTGTATCATGCGTTCGGTCGTTTCCTGCGGACTCAGGTTTGCATGAACCTCCTGTGTGCCGACTCGCTGTGCGAACTGATACATCTGTTGTCCTCGAATGGTGACCGGACGTACATCCAGTCGCCGGAGGGCGTCTCGGCCTTTGTCTTTCGGGCAGCTGAAAACCCCGTGCTGCAGCGTGTCTTCAGTGATGAGCTGATGAATCAGATCGGGAAGCGAAAGTTGCGGAGAAGTCATGAGGCCTGGGGGGGGCAAAAGTTGATCGTTCGAATTGAGTGCCGGTTGGTCGGTTCGGATCGGCCCGGATTTGATCGTGCTGATTGCAGGATGTCGCGGAACACAGTGGCGGGCGACAGTCTGACGACATTCTATGGCGGGACGGGAATCCAACGGGCAAAATGCCGTCGTGTTCAGTCGAGAAGGTGAATCACATCGACCGCTTTTCGGCGATCTCAGAGACCGGAAATCGTCGAACGGGCTGCGAACGGGACGTCGAATTCGCTAAACCTCGGTCCGGTTTGGCGTTTGGAACTCGGTCGCTGTTGGACGACAGGTGCTCAGCCAGCTGCTGCCGGAAGCGTCGGAGAGATTCTGACGAGCGTTTATCTTTGAGGACAGGGATTTCGTAAGAATGTCGTTGAACAAGAAGCAGAAAAAACAGATCGATGCACTCAAAAACAAACTCCAGCGTGCGCAGCAGTTGCTGTCTGCCGCTCGCAATCAACCCGATGATCCTGCTGAGGTGCCAAAGCTGGAGAAAGAAGTCGCGATGATTCAGGCTGAAATCGATAAGATCAAGAATGCCTGAACCGGAAGCGTGGACGATGTCTCCCAACGAACTTTCAGTTGGCCAATTCGGGTTTATATCGGTCACGGGTCGGAATGACGCGTTCTGGCTCGCGGGAGAGAGAAGTGCGGAAACCATCGGTCTGCGCCGCGGCCAGTATATTCCGATTTCGCAACGCTCGATGGAAACTGCATCATGACAACTTCGGAACCGCAACTGCCTTCGGATTCACCTTCGGGAAAGGAAGGCTGCCCGGGAGAAGTGTTTCCTCCGACGATTATCATCGTGCATCCCAGAGAACGTCGCAGCAAATGCAGCGTCGAACCATTGCGCGGTCGTGATGGATTCCACTTCTTTACGTTTCCGGAGCCTGTCACGCTTCCTCTGAAGAACTATATTCGGCTGGGAATTGGCGGCGACGTTCTGACAGAAGCCGATGCGGAAAGCGGACTGCTGGTTCTGGATGGAACGTGGCGTCTGGCTCAGCGAATGGAGCCGTTTTACAAAGACATGCCGGTGCGGACTCTACCGCCGATTCAGACCGCGTATCCTCGGAAGTCAAAAATCTTTGATGACCCGGATGGAGGACTGGCAACGATCGAAGCGGTGTATGCGGCGCTGCGAATCATGAAACGTCCCGTCGATTCGCTGCTGGATTCGTATCACTGGAAAGAACAGTTTCTGGAACTCAATCACTGGAACTGAATCATCGGGCATGACTGAACTGCCGGATGGATTGTTCCGTGAACTGCACGCTGTAGCCGGGATCAACGGGAGGCATATAACGACCGTTCTTCATGACCACGGGGTGCACCATGTGTTCATGAAGATGATCGGAATACTCAGCAACTCGACCATCCATCGTTCCGGACACGCAAACGTAGTCGATCATGCTGAGATGCTGGACGTATTCGCAAAGACCGACGCCACCCGCATGTGGACACACTGGAACACCAAACACATCAGCCAGCAACAGAACAGCCAGAACTTCGTTCACGCCGCCCAGTCGGCAGCTGTCCAGCTGACAGACCTGCATTCCGCCGGACTGCAGAAACTGTTTGAACATGACTCGGTTGTGACACATTTCTCCCGTTGCAATGCGGAGGGGAGCAACAGCTTTAGCGATGGCAGCGTGGCCCAGTACATCATCGGGACTGGTTGGTTCTTCGACGAACCATGGTTGATAACCGGCCAGCTGCTGAATCCATTCAATGGCCTGCGGAACGTCCCAGACCTGATTGGCATCGATCATCATGAAGGCGTCATCGCCCATCTCACGACGCAGAACGGCACAGCGCCGAATGTCGTCGTTGAGATCACGACCCACTTTGATCTTAAAATGAGACCAGCCTCGCTGTTTCAGGTCGCTGCATTTTCGGCGTAGTGCTTCGTCAGAATACCCAAGCCAGCCGGCCGACGTGGTGTAACTGGGGTAACCCAGTTCAGTCAGCTGTTCCATGCGCTCCGCTCGACTATCGGCTCTGTTCCGCAGCCGCTCAACGGCTTGCGCGGGAGTCAGCACGTCCGTCAGGTAGCGAAAGTCGATGGAGGCGACAAACTGTTCGGGGCTCATCGTGCAGATCAGTTTCCAGAGCGGTTGCGAATGAATGCGAGCCCAGAGGTCCCAGACGGCGTTGATGACGGCCGCCGCCGCAAGGTGAATGACGCCCTTTTCCGGACCGACCCATCGCAGCTGACTGTCGCCGGTCAGGCGGCGATAAAGCGCCACCGGTTCGGCCATCAGCGATTCCACTGTCGAACCAACCAATAACTGAGCCAGTGACCGGATGGCGTGAACGCACAGTTCGTTGCCACGCCCGATGGTGAAGGTCATGCCGTATCCGGACAGTTCGGGCGAATCGGTCTTCAGGACGACATAGGCCGCAGAATAGTCCGGATCGGGATTCATGGCGTCGGACCCGTCCAGCTGAGTGGACGTTGGAAATCGAAGGTCGTGCGTTTCAAAGCCGGTCAGTCGAACAGTCATCGGCAGTTACTTCAGCGTCGTTGTTTGAGATTGCAGGAAAATTCTGATGTGAATGTCTGCATTTTCGTCGTCGACATTCGCCGCAGATAATAGACAGATCCTGCTCACAACTTGAGCGACCGCCGAAAAGTTCCAGGCGATTGGACATTGAACCCCGGACGCCGCCGTTTTCATGGACTTTGATCAGAGGCAGTCATGATCAGCTGCCTGAGACTGTTCGTTGGACGTCGTTCACGCAACGCTGCCGAAAATTCAGGGCCTGGACTGGCCGAAAGGCGTTCTGTTCATTCCGATACGCTGTTGACCCCAGCCGAATTTCCGGTTGCCGACTTCCCGGACACGATGCCGCTGTCTGTCTTCCTGCTTTGTTTTGTTTTTCGATCAAGGATAACCGTAATGAAGTCCTCGCGCCGAAAACGAGGTGTTTTGAAGGGCTTCCGGCGACCGCAGTCCGGAACGATTCCAACGGTCCGCGACTGTGCGATTCCCGACCCATCCGTGAAGATCAGTTCACAGTGCAGAATTACCTGGATGGACTACAGTCGCGACAGTGTGAACGAAACTGAGATTCATCTGGCTCGCGACCTGTTTCGAACACGCGGAGCCAAAGATGTGCACTGGATTCGGGTCGAGGGTCGTGCGGACGATGACACGATTCAGTACGTGGGCCAGGCGTTCAATCTGCATCCACTGGCGATGGAAGACGTTGTGAACGATCATCAGCGGTGCAAGGTGGAAGACTATCCGGATCACTTGTTTGTCGTCATTCGGCAACCTGTTGCAGAACGAGAAGGTGGACTTGGAACGGAACAGATCTGTTTGTTTATCGGCCGAGACTTCCTGGTGACCGTTCATACGGAATCGATGTCACATGTCAGAGATCGTGTGCTGCTGGCCAGAGGTCGTGTTCGCGAACTGAAGGCTGATTATCTGGCGTACCTGATTCTGGATTACATCATCGACAGCTATTTTCCGGTGGTGGAGCAGTTAGGAGACCGCCTGAATGCGGTGGATGAGTTCCTGGAAAAGGAATTCGATCCGGGACACCGCATCGAGATTCGTGATGTTCGATCAGACTTACTTCTGCTGCGACGCACCATCTGGCCCCAACGAGAAGCCGTCGCAGCGCTGCTGCGCGACGAGACGGGACTGATATCGGATTCGACCAAGACGTATCTGCGAGACTGCTATGACCATACCGTTCAGTTGATGGACGTTGTGGAAACATACCGCGAACTCTGCGCTGATCTGCGAGACTTCTACGTGGCGGAGCTGGGGATTCGAAACAATGAAATCATGAAGACCCTGACTGTCATTGCCACGCTGTTCATGCCGTTAAGTTTCGTGGCTGGCTTCTACGGCATGAACTTCCATTTCATGCCCGAGCTGACCTGGCGGTTCGGGTATCCACTGGCTATCAGCGCGATGATTGTGATTGCCGTTTGTCTGTTGGCATGGTTTCGAAAAAAGGAGTGGATCTGAGTGGGCTGGTAAAAATGCCGTCTCAATCGTCGTTCCCGGGCCGGCCCCGGGAACTTTGATCGCAGCCGTTGGAATGTGCCGATTTGCCCGATTGCACCTTACGAATGGTTGCTCAGACGATTTGCGTGACCAATTTCGCCCGAGATGAGCGGGAAGAAGCGGTGAATCTACGGCGGACGGGAAAAGTGCGAATTGACTGAATGTCTAGCGGGAGGTAGACTTTCCGCACGGTTCACGATGGCCGCCTGCTGATATCGCCCGAGGCGACGTGTTGAAGACGTTTGACTTCTTCCACTTCAGCCCCGCTCCGGTGAAAGAGGCCAGGCCTGCGTATCTTTCGCTGGCATTGAATGCTTCTTCAGGGACCGTGACGCGGACGGACTGAGGTTCACAGGAGCAATGGCCGTCAATTCCGGCCCGCCCATTCTGCGAATTGCACGGACGGTGTCTGACCGGAATCCTGTCAGCGTGATGCGGATTCCATCCTACCTTCTTAAGATCGAGTGTTTCCTTTGCAAGTGTTGTCCAACGCCACGTTTGAAGAACTTGGCCTGAACCATCGAACTTTGTCCGCCGTGGTTCGAGCCGGATACAAAACCCCGAGTCCGATTCAGGCAGCCCTGATCCCCATTGCGCTGACCGGACGTGACTGCATCGGCCAGGCTCGAACCGGTACCGGCAAGACTGCGGCCTTTATGCTGCCGTCAATGGAGCATGTTGACGTGAAGGAGCCCGCCGTTCAGGTACTGGTGCTTGCTCCAACGCGAGAACTCAGCGAACAGGTGATGGTGGAATCCGGGAAGCTGTGCGGCGGCCGACTTCGAGTGGCTCTGGCTGTGGGCGGTCGCCCCATTCAGCAACAGATTCGAGAGATTCGCAACGGTGCTCAGGTGATCATCGGAACGCCGGGACGAATGATCGATCTGCTGCGACGAGGCGACCTGAAACTGGATCAGCTGAAGATCGTCGTTCTGGACGAAGCTGACCGCATGCTGGACATCGGTTTTCGTCCGGACATTGAACGCATTCTTCGGCAGTGCCCTGAAAAACGCCAGACACTGCTGCTGTCTGCCACCATGCCGGAACCCGTAGAGAAACTGGCTCGACGTTATATGTCGGATCCGCAGATGGTGGACCTGTCCGAAAAGAATGTCGTGGTTGACACTATCGAACAGTTTTACGTAACTGTCGACGAAGACCGAAAGCGTTCACTGCTGCTTCGAGTTCTGGCTCAGGAAAAGCCGGCTCAGGTGATTGTTTTTACTCGCACGAAACGCGGCGCCGACAAGTTGTTTGAAATGTTTTCACGGCGATTGAAATCCAATCGGATCGCCGCCATCCATGGCGATCTGCCGCAGCGAAAACGCGATCGCGTCATCAAGGATTTGCGAGCCGGAAAGCTGCGACTGTTGATTGCCACAGACGTGGTTGGTCGAGGAATCGACATCAGTGGGATTTCCCACATCATCAACTACGACATTCCTGAGTTCTGTGACGACTATGTCCATCGCGTGGGCCGAACAGGTCGTTTGTCGTCAGCCGCCAACGGCCGAGCAATCACGTTCGTGCGGCTGGATCAGGGCGGCGAACTGACCAACATCGAAATGCGAATCAACACCGTCCTTCCGGAATACCGAGTGGAAGGCTTCGAAGCCTACATCCCGAAACAGCGAAACACCCGCAAAATTCGCAAGTTTGGCGTTTGATGTTGCCGCCG
>JAGQPY010000839.1 GCA_020426485.1 Planctomycetaceae bacterium | reverse complement strand
TGATTCTTTTGAAAGAACGTCGCCAGACACTCCTGGTCCGCCGCGCTGATTTCAGCCTTTGTCCATGTCGTGCCGCCGTCGGTGAGCGTCGTCGGCGCATCAACCGCCACCTCCGCTAACGCCACGGCTTCAGGATTCTGCCCACAGCCCACGACAAGCAGCAACGACAACGTTGCCACACGTTGTAAGAATTGACTGTTCACGAAATATGTCCTTTGAGTGTTGTTGAAAACCGAATCATTCAATTGGCAGCGCAAGCCTTCTCGTTTAACCCGTGGCCGACAGGCCAGGCCGCCTCATCCTGAAGCTGTTGAGGCGTTCAGAATTTGCGTAGCGAAGCTGCACGGGCCTCGCCGGTGGCGTCGAGTGAAACGAATTGGCCTACCATTCGCCGAGCACTTCGCCGTCGTTGCGAGCGAACGTGTTGCGGAAGGTGGCCTGATCAACATTCTCACTGACGAAGCGCACGCTGCCGTCACACAGTGAAATCTGAGCTCCACCGATATGCAGACTGCGCGGGCCGGACACGACTTCACCGTGATGAGTCATGTCTTGCAGTAGATAGTTCGGCGTGAAGTAGGCATGCACCAGAGCGTGATAG
>JAGQPY010000838.1 GCA_020426485.1 Planctomycetaceae bacterium | reverse complement strand
CAGAAACGTTGGCTCCGTCACTGACCGTCAGTGTCAGTGAATACACCGGAGTTGTTTCGAAGTTCAGGTTGGTGGTGCTGACGACCGTGAGTTCACCGGTCACCGAATTGATGGCGAAGATGCCGTCTGTGTTGCCGCCCGTGATGGTCCAGTTCTGCAGACTGCCGACGCTGTCGACATCCAGAGCCAGAACATGGCCCAGCGATGTGCCGACGGTCGCGAATTCCGACACCCCAAACGCCTGCCCCGGCAGAATGACCGGTGCATTGTCGTTCAGGTCGTTGATGGTGATGGTGTAATCCTGAGTCGTCGTGGAACCGTCCTGGCTGGTGGCTCGCACGGTGATCGTCAACGCGCTGCCGACGGTTTCGTAGTCGATGGCGGCGGCCGTGGTGACAATGCCTGTGGCACTGTCGATGGCGAACAGACCACCGGCGCTGTTGTCCAGACTGTAGGTGATACCGTTGTTGGTGCCGTCCTGGTCCTGGCTGAAGGCAGTGATGCCGACGATCGTTCCGACCGGCACGTTTTCGTCGATGTTGTCGGCGGCGGCGTTGGTGTCGACGATTGGAGTGACGTCGAATTCGTCCAGATCGTTGAC
>JAGQPY010000837.1 GCA_020426485.1 Planctomycetaceae bacterium | reverse complement strand
CTCGGCTGGTATTCCACGTGGCCCGGTATGGTGGCCGAAGGTGAAGAAGCCTTCCAGCGCATTCTGGGTTCAGCCGACCATGTGCCCAATGATCCGGCTGCCCACCTGGACGACTTCAGCAGCATGCACGAAGGTGGTTCTCAGTTCGTTCTCGGCGACGGCTCGTGCCGCTTCATCAGCGAAAACATCGACAAAGGTCTGTACCAGTCGCTGGCCACCATTCAGGGCGGCGAAGTCGTGGGCGAGTTCTAAGAAGACACATTCTCCTCCGCCCCACTCGATCGTTTAACCCGTGGCCGACAGAGGCTGCGGGAAAAGTGTCTGGGTAACCGTCGAAACACTCCCCATTTGACACAAAGCCCACAGTGTTAATTTCCCAGTTTCACACAACCTCGCTTTTTGACAGAAAAAGTCGTGTCAAGGTCAATGTTGAAGGACTTTTCCCGCAGCCTCCGACAGGCCAGGTTGCACGCTACCAATATCAAACAGCCTGGCCTCTCGGCCACGGGTTAAACATAGCATCAGCGCCGCATTGATACTGCCGAACTGATTACGGAATCATTCATGGAATCGGACCACTGTTCATCCAGTCGATCGTTACTC
>JAGQPY010000836.1 GCA_020426485.1 Planctomycetaceae bacterium | reverse complement strand
AAACAGAACGGCCCAATGGGCCACCTGTCGGGTCAGTCAATAAAGGAAAATTCGTTGGTGAGCAGCAGAACCTGGGCCAGTTCTTTCCAGGCCTGCTTCGTTGCTCCCCCGGTGGAAATGTATTCCATAGCGGCGGTCCGTTCGGATGATTCCGGTTCCCGCTGGAGAATCTGGTGGTACATCAGATCAATCCGGGAAGTGATCGCCTCGGGATTCGTATCGGGTGCCTCGGGGATATCTCCACCACAGTGGACGACTACTTTGTCGGCAACCATCTGGACGAAGGGAGAGTTCATCAGGAACAGTGCCTGCTGCGGAACGGTTGTTCGGCTCCGTGCCGAAACGGTCGTATTGGGCCCGGCGACATCGAAGTTTCGCAGCAGCAGGGACACATTGTTGCGATCAATATATCCGTAGATAGCCCGGCGATGTGTCGGGTTGTTCCCTTCCAGTTCTTCCGGGCGGCCGTTCAACCGGGTATCCAGGATTCCGGCCGACTGCAGCAGGGAATCTCGCAGCGTTTCAAATGGAATCCGTTTGCGGTTCATTCTCCAGACCAGTCGGTTTTCCAGATCCACTTCTTTGCCGCGAGGATTGGCAAAG
>JAGQPY010000835.1 GCA_020426485.1 Planctomycetaceae bacterium | reverse complement strand
AAGGACCGGACGGTCCCAGTGGGACCGCGCGCTCTGCAATGGCTTACGGCCTATCTCGAACGCGCACGTCCGGCACTTGTAAATTCCGTGCGTGCCAGAAATACATCGCGGCTATTTGTCTCTTGCCACGGCAAACCGTTTGGGGCGTCGAACCTATCGAACTTGATTGCCACTTACATCCGCGCCGCCACGGACAACACGACCGGCAGCTGCCACCTGTTTCGGCACACGACTGCCACGTTGATGTTGGAGCATGGCGCGGACCTGCGTTCGTTGCAGTCACTGCTTGGTCATTCCAGCCTGACGACGACGCAGATCTACACGCACGTCAGCATTCAGCACCTCAAGCAAGTGCACGATCAGACACATCCCGCCAACCGCCCGGCAAAGGCCAGCCAGTCGGAGGACACCTCGGCCAATCCCATCGATTCGAGCTATTCTCGCCCCGGAGAAGACAGAGCCCGGTCGATGGAATAGAATAGTTGTGATCGGCCAGTCAGCTCTCGCGCACCCGTGCGCGGGAGCTCGGCTTGGCCACGCAGACGCAGCAGTGTGTCATGCATGTTCTTTGACAAGATAAACGCACGATCAACAGCGCATTCGC
>JAGQPY010000834.1 GCA_020426485.1 Planctomycetaceae bacterium | reverse complement strand
CACATACAGACGACAATGGCAACCACACAGGAGGCGGCGGGGTGGCATGTTCAAAGAACGTCGGTTCAGGGTGCCCTGCTTGCATCGCGGCGGGGTGGCACTGGCGCTTTCTGTTGTGTTGAGAACATTGACATTTTGAATTAGATGAATTTGTGCCATGGCTTTGCCGGTGTTTTCGAGCATCAAGGGCACTGGCAGAGCCAGTGGCACACAGGTTTTCGTTTCCGTCACCAGTGTCACGCCGCCCGAGGTTGGTCGCAGCCGGGATGGGCCTCGCCTGCGGCATCGGGTTAAACGAATCAACTTCTCTGCCTGAGAAGAAAAGATGCACCAGCACGGTCTGTTTTGAATCTCAGCCTTTTTTCAGCTCAAATCCCTTTATGGCGTTGGGCGATGCCCCGGTTCGTTCAGGCATGATCGAACGATGTCGTCGATCGGAAGGGATTCTGGAAGTTCGTGGCGAACATTGGGCGAGATACAGATGCGGACTCGTTTGACGCAGTCATCGAAAGCCGTGTTGGACATGGCTGCCACGATTGGAGACACGTCTCGCAGTGGACGGTAGGTGCCTTCGTGAGGACTGAAGACGTCCACCTTGAACTCGA
>JAGQPY010000833.1 GCA_020426485.1 Planctomycetaceae bacterium | reverse complement strand
CACTGTCACAGCATCGTCTGCAAGGACGTGGCCGAGCGAACCGTCGAGGCGGTCAAGCAGGCCGGCTCTCGGATGGTCCCGGTCAAGGTTGGTGCGGGTGTCGGTCACGAGGACCGGGTCTCGGAGAACCGACGTTTCAAATTGAAGAGCGGTCGTGAAGTCGATAGCCGACATGCTTATTCGATTCCTCCCGACGAAGAAGTTGCGGAAGTCGGTCCGATCGATCCCGAGATCGGCCTGCTCAGGCTCGATAACGAGCAGGGGAAAACGATTGCGGTCCTGTACAACTTCGCCTGTCATCCGATTCAGGGGGCGGCGAGCGGTGGAAACACCGCGGACATGACCGGCTTCTCGTCCAAGGTGATCGAGGAGAATCTCGCGGAGGGAGCGATTGCCGTCTTCATTCAGGGGTGCGGAGGAGACATCAATCCGATTCGCTACAAGGAAGTCTCCAACCCGCGCGATGGTGAAATCCACGGCAGTCTGCTGGGGCTGAGCGTATTGCGGGGAATTCGAAAAACGAAGGTCCAGGAGTCCTCGGAACTGAAGGTCATCAACGAGACTCTGGAGCTGCCCCGAGCCGATCTGGAAGACCGGATCGTCAAGC
>JAGQPY010000832.1 GCA_020426485.1 Planctomycetaceae bacterium | reverse complement strand
GGATTCGTCAGGCGTCTCCTGGTGCAACAAGTCCCACGACGATTGCTCCATACAGCCTGGAAGCCGCGTGGCTGAATCGGTTTCGTGAACGCGATGGTGCGAGTCTGACGCAGGCAACGTTTGATCAGTGGTGGCAGATCGAAAACACCATTCAGCCGCCTGAAAACATGACTCGAGCGGAAACTGTGCAGGATGGAGAGATCCCTGCCGTGGCTGCGATTCAGGATCATCGAAGAAGCGATGCCGCGGAACTGCCCTCCACGATTGCTCAACTGACTTCCGGCGATCCGCTGCTGCTGCAGACTCGCCGAGGCCGCGGAACCGTTTTGCTGATGACGAGTAATCTGGATGCTTCCTGGAACTCACTGCCCACCCGGCCCGACTATGTTCCATTCGTCCACGAAGCGCTGTTTCAGATGGCGGCGTCCAGTGTGCAGCGCAATGTTGGTTTTGGTGAACCTCTGACATCGGTTCTTGACGCGAACAAATTCGATGACCAGTCTTCAGAAACGCCACACACTGATGAAACGGACGGGCAGGCAGGGGCGGATCGAAGTCAAACCGGCGAACTGACGTTCCGGATGCCTTTCGAAGGAATTGCGGCTGCG
>JAGQPY010000831.1 GCA_020426485.1 Planctomycetaceae bacterium | reverse complement strand
CGCCTGTGGATTTTTCGTACTTATAGCCGCTCATTTCATTGATTTCCCAGGTACCCTCCGGCTGTGCCGGTTTAATGCTTCTGCCACCGAGCACCGGGTTCAGCACCCCTGCGATCGACAACGCATTGTCGCGAATGATTTCGGCATCAAGTCGTTGACGGGGGCCTCGGGCCAGTAGACGATTGTTGCTATCACGCTTCAGTTGCTCGGGCGTTGTTCTGGATGTCTGCCGATAGGTTGCACTGAGTACAATCTGGCGAATCGCGCGTTTGGTATCCCAGTCACTCATGAAATCGGCAGCCAGCCAGTCCAGCAGTTCCGGATGGCTGGGGCGTTCACCCTGTGATCCGAAATCGTTCAATGTCTTCACGATGCCCGTACCGAACAGCATCGCCCACCAGCGATTGATGGTGAGGCGAGCCGTCAGTGGATGTTCGCGCGACACGAGCCAGCGCGCCTGGTCGAGGCGATTCAGGGGTCTGTCTGCCGTACCGGGATTGATCTGTGGCAGAAAAGCGGGAACAGCGGCCACAACTTTCTCGCCATCCTGATCGTAGTTGCCTCGGACTTTCATGAACGTCTCGCGGGGCGTTTCGAGTTCTTCCATGAC
>JAGQPY010000830.1 GCA_020426485.1 Planctomycetaceae bacterium | reverse complement strand
CATTCGACACGCAATGTGTCGAGGCCGCTGCCGAGCGGTGGGCATCGATAATGAGAGCGATCAAGTGCCTTAAGAGTATCCGGTGGATGCCTTGGCGCTGAGAGGCGATGAAGGACGTGGTACGCTGCGATAAGCCGTGGGGAGCTGCGAACAAGCTTTGATCCGCGGATTTCCGAATGGGGAAACCCACCTTCGATCTCTGTTATTCCGAAGACGACGATCTTGCGCACAGCGAGAGCGTCGGTTTGCACGGAATGCGAGTCTTCGGACTAGCAGAGATCAAAAGAAGGTATTTATGACTGAATACATAGGTCATAAAAGCGAACCCGGGGAACTGAAACATCTAAGTACCCGGAGGAAAGGACATCAACGAGACTCCGTTAGTAGTGGCGAGCGAACGCGGACCAGGCCAGTGCTTCTGTTTTTCTAACCGGAACCGATTGGAACGTCGGGCCATAGTGGGTGACAGCCCCGTACGGATTTCGATGAACAGAAGACTTGAGTAGGGCGGGACACGTGCAATCCTGTCTGAACATGGGGAGACCACTCTCCAAGCCTAAGTACTCCTCAGCGACCGATAGCGAACAAGTACCGTGAGGGAAAGGTGAAA
>JAGQPY010000082.1 GCA_020426485.1 Planctomycetaceae bacterium | reverse complement strand
TCGGAGATGTCTTCACTAGTTAATGGAAACAACGCCGGAAGCTGCTCCGCTGGCTTTTCCCTTTTTGTTGACGCTGTAGACAGCTCGCTTCAGGTCAACTGTGATTCCTACACCCAGACCAGACACGATGGCATCTGCTACAGACTGATCGCCTTTGAATCGTGCATTTTTCCCGGACTCGTTCGGAACTGTGCCGCGAACAACCCCACGAGCCTTACCGTTTCTTGTGTTGACGGTGGCTTTGGCAATTCCGCTGCCGGTATTGTTAAAGTCCAGCATTCCAGTGGCGTCAACACCAGGAAGCTGATCCGTTTCAGCCTGATATCGTTCTACTTTCGCCATCACCACTGAGCTTACCAACATGGCAACCAGTGCACAGATCGCACCTCGCAGTTTCATGACCTTCGACCCTTTACAGATGAGACTTTCGGACTGCTGCCAATGACGACCTGCCATTGAGTCCGTAGCAGTCAGTTTCGGCGCAATGTATGCGGCGGGCGAGTGGAGTCAACGATATTTGTTCCACGAGGCACGCTTTCCTTAAACAGAATTCCACCAACCGCCCACTTCGAGCGATTCGTCACATGACCGAACGAAAAACGGGCCGGAATGGAACACCGAATCGGTCAGTTTCCTGCACCAAAAGTGGCCAGTTCTTTGCCATCATTGCCATTCCATGCACGGACCACACCATCTTCGCAGCCCGCAACGACGGTGCTGCCGTCCAGACTGACAGCGGAACAATAAACGTAATCCGGGCAGCCTTTGAATTCCCGGACCGTTCCGCCGTTGGCCGCCTTGTGGATGAATACCCGTTTATCCCCACTACAACTGACAAACTCATCACGCGTGCCGATGTAACTGAGTGCCGTCACCTGTTTTGAATAGGTGGTGATTGTCCTGTTTTGTTCACCGGTTTCCGCATTCCATACTTTGATGGCATTGTCGGCTCCCGCACTGGCCAGGGTGGTTCGGTCGAACTGCCAGGCAACATCCATCACATGGTGAGTATGGCCTTCGTAGGATCGCACATGCTCGCCCGTGGCCACGTCAAAGACTTTGACAAACTTGTCGGCCGCCGCAGTGGCCAGCAACTTGCCGTCGGCGGAGAAGTCGATTCCGTAAACCGTGTCGCTGTGAGCATCAGGCAGTCTTCGCACCAGTTCTCCGGTAGCTGAATTCCAGATAGTCAGTTCACCACTGCGAGACGCTTCGCCGCCGCCGGCCGCCAGAAGACTGCCATCGGGAGAGAACGCCAATGAAAGAACTCGGTCCGGAAACACAGACGGCTGCCCTTCGCCCTGAGGTCCCAGCGTGCGAGCCAGCTTCCATTCCGGAAACACGCTGCAGCGAGAAATCTGACCATCTGCGGATTGCAAACAGATCTCCCCGGAAACACCGCATGACATCAAACCGGCAACCGGTGACTGTGGGGCGAACTCAAGCACATCGAACGCACTTCCATCTGAAGCATTCCACAACCGTATTCGTCCGCTGTCGTCCGTTGTGACAACGACACTGCCTGTGATGACAGCACTGACAGAGGGAACAGTTTGTCCAACCGCTGCCGTTGCCTGCTGATGTTTTTCGGCGGCGGCCGCAGCTTCCTGTTCCGCCGATTCCAGCTGCTTCTTCCGATCGGCTACCTGAGCTTCCGCTCGCTGGATGGCCTGTTCTGAAAGCTGCTTGCCTTTCATGGCAGACTTCACCGCATTGTCCGCACTGGTGAGTGCTTCTTTGGCGGCCTGGAATGCCTTATCTGCTTCTTCAAGTTTCTTTTTCAGGTCGGCATCGTCAGGCTTTTCTTCACTGGCTTTTTTGGCTGCCTCAGCTTTGCCCCGCTCTTCGTCATGTTTCTTCTGAGCTTCCGCCAGAGCCATCGTCGTTCTTGTGATTTCCTCTTCGGACTTCTTCAGAGACTCTTTGTGCTCCGTGACGCGTTTTTCGTCTTCTGTGATCTGACCTTTGATGACACTAACGCGAGCGTCGTAGACAGCCTTGTCTCGTTCTTTGAACTTCAGCTGATGAACAGCGTTCAGGTCCGACGTCAGAGCCGCAACCAGTTTGCCGTCCGCCGCATTCCAGAGTTCCGCTTTGCCGTCCGCCAGAACCGTAACCAATCGTTGTCCGTCAGACGAACCGGCGACGGACTTCACAGGAGCCCCGGCAGAAACGGTGGCCGTTACTTTCAGGTCGGCAATGTTTCGGACTTCGACATGGTTGCCTTCGGTGCGAACCAGCAATTGATCACCGCTCAACACCAGGCTTCGAATCGGCCCTTTGTCGGATTTAACAGCATCGGCCGGTGTCAGCGATTTTGCTTCGGCATTCAACTGCAGCGGACGCACGCTCCCATCCTGCAGCACAACAAACAGTCGATTGGAAGCTGCATGGAAGACGGTCTGCACGGCGGCCGCGCCCAGGGGTTCTGATTTTAACTGATCGCCATCCGACAGTTTTGCCAGATTCACACTGAGATCCGCTGCTCCGAAGGCCAGCCACGTGACATCGCCTCCATGAATTCCCAGCAGCGGTGATGCACCGGGATCGTGCCCCGGCTGTTCATTCGCCACTTTGTTTTCGGCAATGTTCAGGACGCGAACAACACCGTCCGGGTACTGAGCCGCAACCAGTTGCTGGTTGTCACTGGAAACCACCTTCACAGCACCGGCCGGCAGAGGCAGCAGCTTTATGGCTCCCGACAGGTCTCGTTCCCACAGCTTAACCACCTGATAACCCGATGTTGCGATCTGATGACCGGACGGATGAAAGGCGATCGCGTGCGCGTAGTCACGATGAGCGGTGTTGGGTGATGCATCGGATGAAATTGCGGGATCGGTCAGTTTTCGAACCTGATCACGGGCCTGCAGATCGTACACGGTCACCCGATTCGCTCGCCCCGCCGCCACAAATCGCGCGAACGGGTCCATCGCAATGGAATACACCGCCTGCAGACGATCACTGATCGGCTGCCAGTTCATGTTGGCCGCCGACTTTGCGGCTCCCCCTTTCGCACCTTCCACGATCCATTGGCGCAGTAATCCGACCTGTCGTGGAGTCAGCTTCTTAGCCTGAACGTTATTTGGCCAGGGCGGCATCTGCGGTTCTTCGATGCGAGCTGCCACCTGATAGAGATAGCTTTCATCCGGCTTTCCGGGAACAATCGACGGCCCTGCCGCTCCGCCCTTCAGCATCGCTTCCACGTTTTCTACAACCAGCTGCCCTTCGGACTTGGCCTTATTGTGGCACGCGACACAATTGGCCTGAAGAATCGGAAGGATCTCCTGATCGAAATCCACAGCGCGACCGAGTTCCACGGATTCCGCTGCGATCGGTTTTTCTTCTTCGTCGGCCATTGTGAAGCCATTGGCCCCGACCACAATGGACAACAACGTCAGGAAAATCGAAAACTGATTCGCAGAGGAACACCGAGCGATCCGAACGATCAGCGGACAAGCCTGCGTGACGAAGAATTTAAGCTGGTTGGTGTATGAGCTGTTCATAGGTGGGGCTCAGATTTCGGTTGGGTTTTCACAGCAGGCAGGAAGATCGTTAATCAACAATCTTCAGAGTGACGGGTGTTTCGAAGGATGCGGTTCGACCGTTGAAGGGCTCTTTGGTTGTGGCCTGAATGACGGCATTGGCAATGTCACCCGCCGATGCATCCGCAGCAGCCATCAGTTTCAGAATGCCTTCCGTCTGATCGGCCGCGATTTCCAGCGGAGACGAAGTCACCGAAGAAACGCCTTCCGGAAGCTTCACGGCAACCTGCACCGCTCCGGCAAAGTTGTTCTTGCGGGCGATGGTAATCTTCACATCGACGGATGCACCCTTCCTGACAGCACCACCGTCCGGCATGGCCGCCGTTACTTTTCCTGGTGTCGCATGGACCGTCAGATGCACGGGAACAGCAATGCTGCGCACATTGATGTTCTTTGGCTTGGACGCTTCTTCGGCTTTCTTCACAGAATCCTCAGCGACCTTCTTCGCAGCTTCAGCGGCTTTCAGTTTTCCTTCGGCCGCTGCGACGTCGGCTTTGGCTTTTTCCAGAGCCTTCTGCTGAGTCGCCATGTTCACCTTTGTGGATTCAATCAGCTGCGTCGTCTCCACGACCATCTTTTGAGCGGCTGCCACCTGACCATCCATTGCGGTGATCTTTTGTGTAAACTCAGCCACGGGTTTGGCCGCCGCCTCAACAGCCACCACGGCGTTCTGAACGGCTTTCAAAGCCGCGTCCGGATCGGTGGCCGCAGCAATGCCGGCATTCAGCGCTTCGACATTCTTCTGAAGTTCCGTCAGCTGTTGAGTCGCTGCGGCATGTCCGGCCACGGCAGCGGCCAGTTGTTGTTTGGCTTGTTCCTGAGCTGCCTGCCGAGAAACAAGCTGTTGTTCGTTATTCTTTTCAACGACTTCCAGATCAGTCAGCTGCTTCTGACTGGCTTCGATGGCCTTGCGAGCATCCTCCAGCACCTTTTGCTCACGAGCAAGTTCCGCGACCGCAGCTTCCACATCGGCCTTTGCTCGGTCGACCTGCCAGGGATTACGACGATACGGCACCGCCGCTGTTCCGTAGATCAGCAGTGAAGCCGGACCGATTGCCGCGTTCTCCTTCAGATAGAGACGAGCCACTGCGGAATCCGCACCTTTTTCGAACGCGACTGTCGGTGCATCAACGTTTCCGGGAACGCCACCAAAGGCGACGGTGACTTTCTCTTCAAAGCCCGTTCGGCGAACCAGTTTCAGAGGCACCAGCAGCTGCTGATCCTGTGAAAGATCGGCCACGGCAATTCCCGGTGTGATCGTAAATGGCTCCTGATCCTTCATTACCGCAACCAGCAGCGATGCCGAAACTCGTCCGGTTCGAGGCAGCCCGTTCGCGCTGTCGTGAACGAGCGTTGCGATCTGTGCTCGATGTTCAACAACTGTTTCGCCATTCACGGTTCGACCCGTGATGGTCACTGGTGCGACGACTTCCGGGGCTGATTCTTCGACCGTGAACACCAGCAGATCGGAATTCTTTCCTGAAGGAATCGTGAGTGCCGGAACGTGAACTCCTGCCGGAAGTCCCTGAACCTGAATCTGCACCGAATCGTTATGGCCATCCTGCCGGTAAACATAAACGGGCACTTCATACGTTCCGCCTTTCCGCAGACTTAGCGCCCCCGTTCCCGCCGGAGCTTTTCCATCCGCCGATGGCAGAGAGTCGAATACGACAACTCGAAAATCAGGCCGTGGTGGTCGAACGGAAACCGAATAAATCAGGTCGGCTTCGCCACGAGATGCTCCAAAGCGGTCTCGCAGGCGAATCTGATACAGCCCATCTTCAGGGGCTGTCAGCAGGAAGTCCGGATCGCTGGTCAGCGTCGGCAGATTGGCTCCACCGGGATTCTGTTTGCCGGTATCTTCACGGGCCAGTCGTTTGGCGGTTTCTGTTCCGTCGGCCGCTTTGGTGATCTGTTCGACAAACAGCAGCGGATCGGCGGTGCTGCCCAGTCGATGAGCCAGCACTTCAATCTGCCAGCGTTGCCCCTTCACAGCCTGAAATCGAAAGATGTCCTCATCGGAAAGACTGCCAAACGAACCCGTGACACTGAATGGAGCATTCAGCACCGGGGGACTTTCGGCACCTTCCTGTTCGCGTCCGGCAGGAGCCGCATTCGAATCGGCCACCAGCTGGATCAGGTTTCCGTCGATGCCGTTCCAGTAAAAGGTGTCCAGTGCGGCCGAACAGGAATTGGCTCCAACGGACGCTGCATCGGCACTGCTGACGTTCAGAGTCACTTCTTTCTGCTGCAGTGGCAGGCCGTCCAGTGTCTGTTCGGTGGGTTGTCCACCGGGCAGATACCTGCCAAAGACCGTCAACTTTGATTCCGCACCTGGCTTCACCACCAGTGGCGAAACAAAATCGATCTGTGGCCGAGTATCCACGACCAGTCGATACACATAGTCTCCGCTGCCCGCATAAACGGTGTCGTGGATCTTCAGCAACAGCGTCTGATCGGCTTCGCTGCGGTAAACAATCACACCGTCCTGCTGGCGAATTCGGCGAGCATGTGCTACTCGACGCCCATCAGCAGTAAACAGTTCCGCCACCGGCTGCATCAGCGATCCCAGCACTGCCGCTTCCGTGCGAATGACGATGGTCTGACCGGCAGATGCGGCTATCCGAAAACTGTCAACATCAGCACCACCATTGGACCTTGCGTTGACGACAGAATTGACGGCCACTTCCTGAGCCTGTTCGTCGGAATTGTTGGGTTCAACTTCGCTGACTTCCGGCAGCGAATCGATTCGAAAAACGCGAGGATTGCTGACCCCAAACAGACCTCGAATACGCACGTCGTAAAGTCCGACGGGGACCTGAGGATCAACGGTCAGGACAAACTGATTGGCCACCGGCTTCCCATTGCCGTCCTTTTTGGGAACGGCTTTGAGCCCGGGGTGACTGAGCAGAAGTTCACTCACTTCATCCAGGTCCGTTCCTCCCGAAACTGTCACATCCACCGTCGACCCCTGTGCGGCTCCGGCGGGAAAGACGGAAGACAGCCGGATTTGCGGCAGCTGAGCCATCGCCAGTGGCGTGGAGACCAGGACTGCCGTCAGGCAAAGCAAGTGTTTCATGGCAGTTTGAGCGGAGGAATGAGGAGGGAGGCAAGCGGCAGGAGAACGAAATCAGAACACCCACGCTGAAGCTGCGACGGCCGTTGATGCCGCGCAGGTCTCAGCAGGGTGGGTGACTTGAAACGTCAGAAATCAGTGATTGAACAGAAACTCTTTGGTGTTGATCAATGCCCAAAGAATGTCTTCATAAGCAATGCGAGGATTCTCGGTATGCTTTTCGATGTAACGTACGGCCACATCCAGTTCGTCCGGCCGGGGGTTGCGGGCGAACACGATTTGATAAAGTTCGGTCAGTCGTTCCTGATGCGAGCGACCGGTGTCGGCCGCCAGTTTCGCTGCGCGAGCGTCGTTGCGAGCGATCTTGTCCTGAATTTCTTTGCTGTTCAGCAAGTGCAGACTCTGCGCCAGATTCGCATCCTGACTGCGTTCGCATTCGCAGGCGGTGTCACCCTGAGGCTGTCCGAAGACCTTCAGAAAGTAAGGTGCATTGGACGCATCCACCAGTTGTACGGCTGTGGTTCCTGCCGGCATACCGCCGAAGTTTTCGGACGTCAGCGTGACCTTGTGGAATCCGTCATACAACGACTCCGCGCTGAGTCGGCGAGGGTAGTATCGACTGAAGTTCTGTTTGTCACCCGCGTTGTATTCGTTGGGTAGTGAACTGAGCTGATAGGTCTTTGAACGACAGATTGTCCGAACCAGTTCCTTCAGATCAAAGCCGCTTTGAATGAAATGCGTGGCCAGAGCATCCAGCAGTTCCGGGTTTGACGGAGGATTGGTTTCGCGCATGTCGTCTTCGGGTTCGACAATTCCTCGATTGAAGAAGTGCTTCCAGTAACGATTGACCAGTGATTTGGCGAAGAACGGATTGGCCGGATCACCCATCCATTTTGCCAGGTAAACGCGTGGGTCCTCTTCTGCCGGGATCTCGTATGCCTGTCCGGCTCCCAGACCTGTGGGCTTCAGCGCCGCGCCATTGCGAGGATTGCTGGCCGTTGCGACGCCTTCGTTATGAAAGATTTCCCGGTCACGCACATTGCCCGTCACGTTGGGAATGTTTCGCTTGCCAACGCGATTGAAGAAAGCTGCCAGGCCGTAGTAATCGTTCTGGCTCCACTTTTCGAACGGATGGTGGTGACATCGAGCACACTGGATACGAATGCCCAGAAACAACTGTGCCGTGTCTTCCACCTGTTCTTCCACCTGATCCACTTCGCGATACCAGGTGACGGCGGGCGTCACCAGAGGATCGCCGGATGCGGTGATCAGCTCCTGAACGAACTGATTGTAAGGTCGATTCTCGTAAATGCTGTCCCACACCCAGCGATGAAACAGGTGAGTTCCCGCCAGGTCTTCACCACGTTCCTTCTTGTTGCGAAGGACGAAGTTCCATTTGTTGGCAAAGTGGTCTGCGTATTCCGGACTGGCGAGCAGTTGTTCAATCACTGCGTCACGTTTATTGGGGTTGGCGTCTGCCAGGAAGGCTCGGACACGTTCGTCCGAGGGCAGAGTGCCGGTGACATCAATGAAAACCCGACGCAGAAACGTACCGTCATCCGCCATTTCCGAAGCCGGAATTCCCAGCAGCCGAAGTTTTTTGAAGACGGCTTCGTCCACCAGGTTGGCAGGTTCCGGCAGGTTTGAAGTGTCGGCCCCCAGAGGAATGGTGGCTCGAAAAGTGGCGACCTGTCCCTGATATCGAGCCATGATGGCTACTTCACCGGCCAGGTTCAGAGTTGTCACCAGACCGGTTTCGGAACATTCCGCCATTTCGCTGTCGTTAGGTTCATACAGCGCCATGCGAGTGACGTCTTCTGTGGAACCGTCACTGTACGTGGCCAGAACGGCGATCTGTTGTTCTGAATTCTGAGTCAACACGCGTGACTCAGGATAGCAGCGAATGCCGACCACATGCGGATCGGTTTCGCTGCCGAAAGGCATTCCCTGTTCGATCCAGCCGACGATCATGCGGTATTCGTAGCTGCCGACATCCATTCGTTTGCCACCGCCGTGAGGACTCTGACCAACTGCCTTCGTCAGCAGCAGACTTTCCATCGGTGCAGCGGGAAAGATCCTGCGACCGCGAGATTCCTTGCGGAGGAATTCGAAGTCGTCTTCCGGATAGAAGCCCAGCAGCGAAAGCCGGAAGCCATTCTGGCCGCCCGATTTTCCGTGACAACCGCCGCCATTACATCCCAGCTTGGTAAAGACCGGGACGACCTGATTGGTAAAATTCAGAGGCAATGGTGTGGCGAATCCGGAAACCGCCACTTTCACGGATGCTCGCCGATCTCCCTGAACCGCGGTCACGGTGGCTTCACCGTCCGCAGTGGGAGTCACCAGACCGGTTGCATCCACTCGGAGGACGTGAGCCGGTTCCACGGTGAACTCACATTTGCGAGTCACATCGACGTGGCCGCTTTCCGACGATGCTGTCACCAGCAGTTGCTGTCGAATGTCCTGACTACGAATCTGAATCACGCCGGTTTCCGAAACCGGGCCGATATCCAGCGACACGTCGGCATGAACCACTGATGTCATCACAGCGCATGCAAACAGCAGGGTACGGGCAGCGAACATGAAGGATCTCCGGGAAGGTATGGGGTCAGCGTCATGCTGACCTGGCAGGCGGGAAAGCGGAAGGAATTCATCCGGAAACGAACGTTTTGGGTTTTCCGGACTGCTACCAGCCTATTTTGTGGCCCGCAGGAGTCAAGATCGCGGAAGACCGATCCGGGCATTGTGAAAAAAGTCTCTCCAATCGTACCAATCATCATTGACATTTCCGTCAATTCCGCAGCATTTCCAAACGCGTCCGGTCACAGATTGCCCCCGCGTCGGATCAGCGTAGAATCACCGGAAGCGGTATCTCGCTCGCTTCAAAGACAATCTCCTTCTCCTTTTGCCTGCGTCATGCATCATCAGGCGGAAAAAGAATGTTGATCGCCGTGCATGAGACTCCCAGGCCCTCAGGCCCTCAGGCCCTCAGACCGTCAGATTCAGAAAACGGATTCTTAGCCGTTCGACCGGAACCAGTGATCAGGAAAACTGCCTTGCCATTTGCCAGGATTGAAATCGCGATTCAGACCCTCCAGCGTGGAGGCATGATCATTGTCGTGGACGATGAAGACCGCGAAAACGAAGGCGACTTCATTTGTCCGGCCGAGACGATCACCGCTGAGCAGGTCGACCTCATGCTGCGCATTGGTCGAGGCACCATGTGCGTGCCGATGTCCGCCGACGAAGCAACTCGGCTGCGCCTGAAGCCCGTCGTGGATGAACTCAGTAATACGGCTCCCAACAAAACCGCTTTCCTGACGACGGTCGATCACGTGGAATCGGGCACCGGAGTCAGTGCGGCCAATCGAGCCCGCACGATTCGAGAGCTGGCGAATCCTCGTTCCATTGCCGAAGACTTTCTGCGGCCAGGTCACATGTCACCTCTGATGGCCATGGATGGTGGTGTTCTGCGGCGAGCCGGCCATACGGAAGCCACGGTCGACCTGCTTCGCCTGGCAGGCATGCGCCCCGTGGGAGCCATCATTGAAATCTGCAGTCAGAAGGGGCACGGTATGGCCGATCTGGCAGAACTGCAGGAGATCTCTCAGCAATATGACATCCCCATCATCACCATTGAGGACCTGATCAAGTATCGAAGACTGCGAGAACAACTGGTTGCTCGCGTGGTGGAGGTGGAAATTCCGACGGGCGAATTCGGCACGCCGAAAGTCGTCGGTTATCAGGTGATGCACGAAACACAGGAACCCATGGCTCTGGTCTGGGGCGATCTTTCCTCGGCCGACGCTCCGTTGGTCCGCATGCATTCGTCATGCTTCACAGGTGATGTGCTGGATTCGCTGCGCTGCGACTGCGGTGACCAGCTTCGCATAGCCATGCAGATGATCCATCAGGAAGGCACCGGCGCGGTGGTCTATCTTCCACAGGAAGGACGCGGTATCGGGCTGATGGCCAAACTGAAAGCTTACAAGCTGCAGGACGAAGGCTTTGATACCGTCGAAGCAAATCACAAACTGGGCTTTAAGGCCGACATGAGAGACTACATGGTCGGGCTGCAGATTCTGAAGGATCTGGGTCTGAAAAGAGTGCGGCTGCTGACCAACAATCCCAAGAAAACAGACGCCTTCGTTTATTCCGGTGTTGAACTGCAGGTTGTCGAGCAGGTACCGCTGATCGCTCCGCCGCACGCATGCCGCAACAGCTATATGGCCACCAAAAAAGAAAAGATGGGCCATGTGCTGCCGGATATGCCACTGTCGTCCGGTCGCTCAAAAAGTGAAGAACAGATCTGAGTCGCTTCGCCATTCAGCCAGATGCAGTAGAACACGTTTTCCTCTCGCGGTACCGGCCGGATCATCGTCCGACAGCGCTGCAATCAAAGCTGAAAGCTTCCCTGTCCCGCGACGATCCCTTTCTCTTTTCTGAATACTGATTCATGTTGGTGAACGTTTCCGGATGTCGACTGGAATTACTACAGGGTGACATCACCGAACAAAAAGCTGATGCCATTGTCAACGCCGCCAATTCGGCTCTTGCCGGCGGCGGTGGAGTCGATGGTGCCATCCACCGTGCCGGCGGAGACTCCATCATGCGAGAAACCCGGGAACGCTATCCGGACGGCTGCGATACCGGCAATGCAGTGGCATCCTCGGCCGGACTTCTTTCTGCCAGGTTTATCTTTCACGCCGTCGGCCCGGTCTGGAAAGGCGGTAAGCACGGCGAACCTGCTCAGCTGGCATCGGCCTATCGCAAATGCCTGCAGCTGGCGGTTGATCACAAGTGCGAGAGCATTGCGTTTCCGGCCATCAGTACCGGAGTCTACGGGTACCCTCTGGATCTGGCCGCCAATATCGCCATCAAGACCTGCGTTGACTTTCAGAAGTGGCACAAGCAACCGCGTGAAATCCGCTTCGTGCTGTTCAGCGAAGGTGCTCTTGGTGCGTTTGCCAGATCACTGGAAGTGCAGGTCAGTCAGAAGTGATGCCGCGCGGTTACAGGGGTTAAGCGAAGCCGCGACAGATGATCGTGACGCACGCGACACCGCACACTGCTGGATTCCCGATATGCTGTGTCAGCGCGGCTTCGCGCGAGCCAGCTTCTGCCGAACTTCCGCAGCCTTGCCCGATGCCGTCGCCGTCTGAACGGGCTTCAGCAGGCATCCGTTTTGTGATCGACCAATCACGACGTCTCGCATGACGGCCACAATCTGCCGTGCCACCGCTGTTACCACTGCCGGCACAACCGCGTTACCAAACTGCCGATAGGCCTGAGTGTCTGAAACGACGCATGCTTCCGGTGACGTCAGGTGTTCCGGAAATCCCATCAGCCGTCCGGCTTCCTGAGGAGTCAGACGTCGTGGATTCTTACCACCGGTTTGCGGAATCAGAATTTCGGATCCGTCTTTGTAGTAGCGAGCACTCAGCGTTCGAGTCACGCCGTTCAGACTGGCCACGCTGCAGCCAAACCCGTTGCCGCGTCGGCGATGCTTCTCCGCGTAGTCCTGCAGATAGTTCCACAGCTTGTCGGACAGCGTGTACCGGTCGTCGACGTTTCGATTCAGAATGTCTTTCAGTCGTGGAGCACGACCAGCGGGGCGATCCGGAAACTGAAACGCGGGATCATCGCCAAACACATCCGTGCGAAATCCCACGATGAAAATTCGTTCGCGGTGCTGAGGCACATAGTCGGCCGCATCGATGATTCTTGCGAAAACTCGATAGCCCAGTTCCTGCAGCGTTCCTTCAATGGTGTTCCAGGTTCGACCGGAATCGTGAGCACGCAGGTTCTTGACATTCTCCAGCAGCAGAACAGGCGGCTGCTTCTGATCGATGATTTCCGCCAGATGAAAGAACAGCGTGCCCTGAGTCTTGTCGCGAAACCCGTGAGCCCGCCCCAGACTGTTCTTCTTGGACACACCGGCGATCGAAAACGGCTGGCACGGAAAACCGGCGGCCAGCAGGTCATGATCCGGAACGTTTCCGCTCGAAGCCAGCTCCGTCACATCGCCGGACGGATTCTCCCCGAACCACGATTGATAGGTGCGACAGGCAAACGCATCCTTCTCACAGGAAAACACGCAGCGTCCGCCAACGGCTTCCAGTCCCAGTCGCAGCCCGCCAATTCCGGCGAACAGGTCAATAAAACTGAACGGCAATCCGCTTTCGATCGAAGCCGGTTCTGCATCCATGGTTTCTTCGTCCGAAAACAGCAGGCGTGATTCCAACGCTGCTGGTTGTGCCGCAGCAGATTCAACTTCGTCCAGAGCATTAGAAAGAACCTGTGCCAGCAGATCGCCTTCGCTGATTCCCTGACGAACCGCAACATCGGCCAGACGTCTCTGAATTTCGGCGGGCAATGATCCGGACATAGGTCTTGTGCGAGCAACGGTGGCCACTGATGTGCTGATGACAGATTCCGCGCCTTCCTGGCAACCGGAGACCGTGCGAATAAATGGGGCTGACTCAATTGGTAGGCCGCAAACATACGGCGGAATTGCAGCGAAAACGAACGCCCGGAAAGGGTCCGCCTCCCTTTTTCAGATAGCCTCCCGGCTTCCTGGGCAGAATAATACCATTCAACACCGGCGAAACAATCGGCGGCACTCCGGCAATCGAAATTCCCTTTTGATCCTGATGACCTGACCGGTGCCGTGCCCAGCGCCGTAAGGAGTTCGGGGCGGTGGCGAACGTGATGCTTGGCGGTTCCGTCGTGATTCCTCCGACACAGGGGCGATGGTGATCCATGCGTCCTGTTCGTTTTTGGTTGACAACTCTTCACGGCTTTGGCGGCGGCCCTCGTCAGGAGTCGCCAACAACAACGGGGCTGACTGCCGCAACGGGTCAGCTCCCTTTGTGAAATCTCCATCGGGAACGGTGCCCGTCTCGGTATAGTCAGAGCCTCTGATTCAACGGCTTCGCAGCTCTCAATGCAGAAGAGTCTATTCTTCGTAAACTGCCGCCGTCGGATCGGCCTTTTCGGGTGAGTCAACTCAAGGAAACTGAAGTGTCTCGATACGTCTTTCATAATGGTTCGGCCGTTCTTTCTGACCGAGTGATCTCCGATGCCATGGTCTGTGTCGAAGATGGCGTGATCACCGCCGTTGGCACTTCCGCGGTACTCAACGTTCAGGGCATCATGATCGATGTGAAAGGCGGTTACATCTGTCCGGGCTTCATCGATATCCATGTTCACGGCGGCGGTGGAGCGGACTTCATGGATGGAACGGCGGATGCCGTCCGAACGGTTTGTCGTGCTCATGCCCGGCACGGCACCACAACGCTGTTTCCAACGACGACGACAGGGACATTCGAACAGATCATGACGATGATCACCGCCTGTCTCGAAGTTCAGAACACTCCTGATGCCCGTGAATCAGCAATTGCCGGTATTCACCTGTACGGACCTTACTTTGCCGCCGACAAAACGGGGTGTCATTCGTCGGCAGACTGCCGCCCTCCGGAAGCAGACGAATTCCAGCGATACTTTGACACCGGCCTGATCCGCATCGCCACCTGTGCGGCGGAACTGACGGGTGCGAAGCTGTTTTACGAGACGGCTCGCCGGCAACATTGTCTGATCACCTGCGGACATTCAAATTCCAGCTGGTCCGAGATGCAGGTGGCCTTTGATGCCGGCATGCGTCACGTTGACCATTTCTGGTGCGCGATGAGTTCTGTGCCGTCGCTGAGACAGCGGCTGGGTGTTCCGATGCAGGCCAGCATGGCAGAATTCGTGCTGGCTCACAGTGAAATGAGCACCGAAGTGATCGCGGACGGCATGCACCTGTCGCCGGAATTGCTGCAGTTTGCGGCCATGATGAAGGGAGCTTCGCGTTTGTGTCTGGTGACGGACTGTAACCGAGCACTGGATATGCCACCTGGCGAATATCGCTTTGGTCATCATCAGCACGGAACAGTCTTCATCAATGACGGATCAGTCGGCTGGGCATCGGACGAAAGTCTGGCCAGTTCGGTTCGAGGGATGGATCACATGGTCCGCCACATGCTGTCTGCAACGGACCTGCCACTTCAGGACGTCATTCGCATGGCAACCCTGACGCCAGCCGAACGCACCGGCATTTCCGATCGGACGGGCAGTCTGCAGGTCGGAAAACAGGCGGACATCATCGTGCTGGATTCACAGCTTCGCGTTCAGAAAACCATGATCGCCGGAAAGCTGCCGGTGTCCAGCTAGCGTCGTGTCTCTCAAGTTTGTTTCATTTTGGCGGCGAGCAAGAATGTGTCGCCGGATACGTAAGAATTCGGCCGCACAGGGATTTGTAGCCGGATTCGTAAGAATTCGGACGCGTAGGTGAATTCTGACGAATTCCGCTACGACTTAACTTAACGACTGCGTGAGACACGACACTAACGCTGAGTCACATCCGCATTGTCATTGCCGGTCCACCACTGGTTCAGAGCCTGCTGAAGTTCGGCGATGAGTGACTGGTGGTCAGGGTTGTTCGCAAGGTTGTGAAGTTCCGTGGGGTCGTCGTTGAGATTGAACAGTCTCAAGCCGCCGGAACGGTCACGAGCAGCAGGAACAATCAGCTTCCATGAACCTTTGCGCACCCAGCGGAAGCGGACGTGTCGGGAAGGCTGCCCCAGAACCTCCGCATCGTTCGGATAAATGGCGCCGAACACGGGGCGGTCTTCGGGTGGCGTTCCGGTGGTTGCGGCTTTCCAGAGGCTGACGCCCTTCATGCGTGGTGTCACTTCTTCTGAATATCCCACGGCGTCCAGAATCGTGGGTACCAGATCGACGGTGTGTACCAGTTGTGTGAACTGGTTACAGCAAGTACGGCCTTCCTGATAAATCAGAATGGGTGTTCGCAGGCCATCATCGAATTCGGACAGCTTTGAACGTTTGTCCTGCCGATCCGGCGCGCTGATGTCTGGTCGAAAACCATTGTCTGACACAAAGATCACTATGGTTTCCTGCATCAGATTTCTTTCCCGAAGCGCTGCGATCAATGTGCCGACGGTTTCATCGAATCTTGCGATTTCCGCATAGTAGGGCAGCAGATACGCCGGAACGGAACGGTCCGTATACACCTCGCGAAAACGTTCCGGTGCATCAAAGGGCGTGTGCGGCAGAAACGGTGCATACCACAGAAAAAACGGAGATTCCTGCGACTGCTGATCGATAAAGTCCAGCAGCGGTTGCATGGTTTCGCGGCCAATGACCAGCCCGGCATCTCCGTTTCCGTGAGCCACCAGATCGCCGTTCTTCTGAGCGCGGGTGCCGGTAATATCGCTCACTCGTTGCGTTGGCAGGCCAGTGGTCATTCCGTGAGTGAACCCGGCGGTTCGGTAGCTGCCTTCCCAATGCTTGCCGGACTGAAATGATCGATAGCCGTGAGTCGCCAGAATCCGTGGCAGCGTTGGCACAGATTCAATCAGGTAATTCGTGGAC
>JAGQPY010000829.1 GCA_020426485.1 Planctomycetaceae bacterium | reverse complement strand
TCTGGTCATTTCCGTCAATGTCATCATCCTGCGCCGCCGCGACCTTTCTCGGGTTTCGGAGAACCGGCCAGGCCCCGCTGCCGAGCGGGTGGGCATTGATAATGAGAGCGATCAAGTGTCTTAAGGGCATTCGGTGGATGCCTTGGCGCTGAGAGGCGATGAAGGACGTGGTACGCTGCGATAAGCCGCGGGGAGGTGCGAACAACCTTTGATCCGTGGATTTCCGAATGGGGCAACCCACCCGCAAGGGTATCCCGCAAGGGAAGCAAACCCGGGGAACTGAAACATCTAAGTACCCGGAGGAAAGGACATCAACCGAGACTCCGCTAGTAGTGGCGAGCGAACGCGGACTAGGCCAGTGCTTCAATCAATTGAACCGGAACCGTCTGGAAAGTCGGGCCATAGTGGGTGACAGCCCCGTACGGGTAGGAAAGATTGAAGACTTGAGTAGGGCGGGACACGTGAAATCCTGTCTGAACATGGGGGGACCACCCTCCAAGCCTAAGTACTCCTCAGCGACCGATAGCGAACAAGTACCGTGAGGGAAAGGTGAAAAGCACCCCGACGAGGGGAGTGAAACAGTTCCTGAAACCGGATGCCTACAATCAGTA
>JAGQPY010000828.1 GCA_020426485.1 Planctomycetaceae bacterium | reverse complement strand
AGCGGGAATGTACATGCTTTTGATCGGAAGCGACTGCTGCGGAAACGCAAAAGGCCGCAGCGCGAAGGACGTCAGTCTTTCTTCTTCCGGATCAAATCAAGCGCGATAAGGGCGTTTGGTGGATGCCTTGGCAGTAAGAGGCGATGAAGGACGTGATACTCTGCGATAAGTCATGGGGAGCTGAGAATAAGCTTTGATCCATGGATTTCCGAATGGGGAAACCCACCTGAAATTCGATTGTTGTTACCCTTGGGTATCAACAGTTGGGTTAACCAGGGACTAATCACCTGAATACATAGGGTTTTTAGAGCAAACCCGGGGAACTGAAACATCTAAGTACCCGGAGGAAAGGAAATCAACAGATACTCCCCTAGTAGTGGCGAGCGAACGGGGACCAGCCGAGCCGTGAGAATGACCAGAATGGCCTGGAAAGGCCAGCCATAGTGGGTGACAGCCCCGTATGGGAAGTTTGATCGGACGTATTAAGTAGGGCGGGACACGTGAAATCCTGTCTGAAGATCGGGGGACCACCCTCGAAGGCTAAGTACTCCTTGCTGACCGATAGCGAACCAGTACCGTGAGGGAAAGGTGAAAAGCACCCCGACAAGGGG
>JAGQPY010000827.1 GCA_020426485.1 Planctomycetaceae bacterium | reverse complement strand
CGGATTATGCAGGTGAAACCTGGACCGTGCCCGTTGATTTGCTAGACGGCCATCAATCGGCAACGGTGACGATCCAAGTGGATCGAGCCGATGCCGCACGAAAAGTTATCAAAGTTACCAGCCAATTCCCAGTGGATTCGATTCGCAGTGTACAGCGAACCATTGAATACACTTGGCCCTTGGAATCTAACGAGGAATCAGAATGAAGACCTCATTCGTACCGCATTATCTCAGTTCGAATCAAACTGCTTGCAATACCCATTCGCGAACATCCGGCCATCTCCGCGGCTTTACGTTGGTGGAACTGTTGGTAGTGATTGCCATCATCGCCATCCTGGTCTTGCTATTGCTGCCGGCGATTAATTCCGCTCGCGAAGCCGCGCGTCGAGCTTCCTGCATGAATCAGATGAGTGAACTGGTGTTGGCCATGCACGAATATGAAGCTTCGTTCGGACACTTTCCGTCGGGTGTTCGCGCCAACTCGAGCCCCGTCCTGAACCAAGAAACCGACATGCATCACAGCTGGACGATTACCTTGTTGCCGTACATAGACGAAACCGCTCGTTGGAATCAGATCGACCAACAAGTCAGCGTCTATGATCCGAAGCATCTGTCACTG
>JAGQPY010000826.1 GCA_020426485.1 Planctomycetaceae bacterium | reverse complement strand
CACGATGTGCTGGTCGCGTCGAGTGTCACGGCAAATCCGGCACAACGTGTCTTCTGTCAGATTGAAACACATCGAGCAGCGTTTGACGTTGGTTTTCACCAGACGAATCGCGTCGGCAAGGGAGTTGGCTTCGTCCGTGGAACTCGCCAGCACGTGGTTCGCCAGGCGCTCGGCTGATTTACGTCCGATGCCGGGCAGTTTTCCGAATTCGTCAATCAGTCTGGCAACTGCCTTGCCGTAGGGATGATCCTGAGTCTCCGTCTTCATGGAATAAGTCGCTCTCCGTGGCTTGGTTTAAAAAAATTATCGGCCTCAGAAAAGGGGTCAGGAACCAATAGTGCGGAGCACCCTTCGGGCCATTTGGCTATTGGTTCCTGACCCCTTTTCTGAGGCCTGTGACTGTGCGAAATGACACAATATGTTGTCGTCCTGCCACATGAAGTGTAAACAGGTCTTAACAGTTGTCGGCGGACGCGATCCCGGAACTGTCAATAATGCTCAATTAACCCTTTCACCCCAGGGGTGGCGCGTCTTTTGCAGTCCTTTGGGAACACCTTGAGCTGCAACCTTACTTTCACTCAACCATTCTGTCGTCCACAGACAACGACTCTTGGGGTGTG
>JAGQPY010000825.1 GCA_020426485.1 Planctomycetaceae bacterium | reverse complement strand
AATAACCAGTGCCTGCGTTTCGACCGATACCAGACAAATAACCAGAAAGGTTTATCCAAACGGTATCCTGCGTCCGATGAAGTTGTTGTGTTGTTCCTTTGCGCAGAAATGCTGAAGACACTCTTTCGAGAGTTCTCGGAGGCAAAGCG
Source organism: Planctomycetaceae bacterium (assembly GCA_020426485.1). Taxonomy (GTDB): domain Bacteria; phylum Planctomycetota; class Planctomycetia; order Planctomycetales; family Planctomycetaceae; genus JAGQPY01. The sequence continues at coordinate 472 of JAGQPY010000825.1, read as the reverse complement.
TGGGGGGCGGCCGGAATTCGGAAAGGTGCCGGATTCCTCTGTAACGACAGAACAAGTCAACCTTTGCGAATTCAACCCCAATTCATGATCCCCCGGGACGGCCTCCCAGCAGTTCGAGTGCGGTCCGGAACGGAAGGTATCTCACGGAGGAGAGCTTTCATGCGAAAGTACGGAAAATGGTTACTCGCTCTGGGTGTGATGGCAGCAAGTCCTGCTGTCGTCAACGCAGACGGATTCCCCGGCACAGCATCACGCCCATCTGCGTCTGTTGCCGGTGCATCCACCCAGTCTCGCAATCAGGCGATTGCGGAAGACGTGGCACGTGCCCTGCGTGGGGCTCAGCTTGACGGCTACGATGTTGACATCGAAGTCCGCGACGGCGTCGCCACAATCAACGGCAAAGTTCGTAATGCCAGCCACCGAGCCCTTGCCAGCAAGGCAGCCGGAAGTGTGGCCGGTGTCAAACAGGTCC
>JAGQPY010000824.1 GCA_020426485.1 Planctomycetaceae bacterium | reverse complement strand
TTGGCTGGACATCGCTCGTTACGCAGATACGCATGGTGGTAGCGCGATCGGCTTCAAGAAGTTTCCTTTTTCTTATACTTACCGCGACTACGTGATCAACGCATTGAATGCGGATGTGCCTTATGATCGATTTGTGACCGAGCAACTGGCGGCCGATCAAATGGGACTTGGCGAGAATGATCCTGCGTTGGCGGGGCTGGGCTTTCTGACGGTCGGCATGCAGTTTCGGAATCGACATGACGTCATCGATGACCAGATCGATGTCGTGACGCGCGGGCTAATGGGACTGACGATCGCATGTGCTCGCTGTCATGATCACAAGTACGATCCGATTCCAACCACGGACTACTACGCCCTGTACGCGACTCTGGCCAGCAGCACGGAGCCCGATATGTTGCCGATCGTGGGCCGGCCACCGGATTCCGACGCCTATCGTCAATATCAGAAAGAACTGGTCAAACGTCAGACGATTCATCGAGACATGGCGCGCGATCAGACGGAAGTCATGCGTGGACGATTGCGAATGCAGGTGGGGCTGTATCTTCGCGAACTCGCCAAAGGAACGCCGGAACAGGATCTGTCAGCCGCCTTTCTTTCGTATCGCACCGATGATCTGCGACC
>JAGQPY010000823.1 GCA_020426485.1 Planctomycetaceae bacterium | reverse complement strand
CCCCGGCTAATGGCCGAGATCCCTGTCGGGATGAATCCCAGGCCATCTCAACAAGAAACATGACAGCGAAATCCGCGACTGCACTCGCCTCGCCACGATGTTCTCTCCGTTGTTTGCGTTTCATTTGCGTGGATTCGCGTCCATTCGCGGTTCCGAATTTTTGTTCTGAACCGCGAATCAACGCCAATGAACGCGAATAGTCGCACCAACGATGCCGCCCATGCGGGCAACGCTGTGATGTATTTTGAATCGTTTAACCCGTGGCCTAAAGACCAGGCTGTGTGCCATGTGCTCTGGTCTGGCCTTTCGGCCACGGGTTAAACGGCTGTGTTTCCCCGCATAAAAATGCTTCACAGTGTTGCCCATTCAGGGCAAAATACCTTGGCGGCGTTGAAACCCAGAGCGTTGCCCCGGGTTGTCTTGCCAGGGCCTGTTGGGCCAAATCGCAGTCCTTGAACGCGAAACGATGAAATAACGCGACGAGTAAGATCTGCGTCATGACAACGTCAAAACGGTGAACTATCGTTTCTCAGAAATCGCCGATGAGTCCAGATGCACGGATCAACGCACAGCCATGCTCACGTCGCAGACTTTAGCAGATTCTGTGGAGCATGCTTCATGCG
>JAGQPY010000822.1 GCA_020426485.1 Planctomycetaceae bacterium | reverse complement strand
CTGGCACGCCGACTCGTCGAACAGGGTGTTCGGTTTGTGCAGTTGTTTGACTGGGGCTGGGACTTCCACGGGACCAGTGCCGGCACGGGATTGACAGGCGGCCTGACGGACAAGTGGGCGATGACGGACAAACCGATTGCGGCCCTGATCGAAGATCTGAAGCAACGAGGGCTCTTTGATGATACGCTGATCGTGTGCGGAGGTGAATTCGGTCGCACGCCATTTCGGGAAGGTCGTACGGCGGCGAGCGAAGTGCTGGGCCGCGATCACTACCCGGACTGCTTTACGATGTGGATGGCGGGTGGCGGTGTCAAAGGCGGTTATAACTACGGTCAGACCGACGAACTGGGTTTTGGTGTGATTGAAAACAAGGTGACACCGCACGACTTACAGGCGACAATCCTGCACCTCCTCGGTTTCAACCACGAGCAATTAACCTACCGCTTTCAGGGCCGTGACTATCGACTCACCGATGTGCATGGAAAAGTAATTGCGGACGTGATTTCGTAGTCATGCAGGCCCGATGATGTCCAGCGTCCGCATCGCGGATTGACGGATCCGACATTCGTTCACCTCGACACCACTACCGGCACCGGTGAGTCGCGGGGCGCGGCCCCCGTAACCA
>JAGQPY010000821.1 GCA_020426485.1 Planctomycetaceae bacterium | reverse complement strand
GTTCGGCCGCCCTTTTTTTTTGCGGGGCGCGTCCGGGAAGGTTCTTTGACATATTGGGACAGAAAAATACGAGAAATCATAATTTGGGCACGTGCCTTTTGGCCGTGCCGCAAGAACTCATTAAGAGCAAGAAGTACGACAAGCAAAACAAGGGCGCATGGGGGATGCCTGGGCTCTCGGAGGCGATGAAGGACGCGATAAGCTGCGATAAGCTGCGGGGACCGGCACATACGGGTCGATCCGCAGGTTTCCGAATGGGGCAACCCAGTACACTGAAGGTGTATTACCCATATGGGGGCGAACCCGGGGAACTGAAACATCTAAGTACCCGGAGGAAGAGAAAACAAGAGTGATTCCGCCAGTAGCGGCGAGCGAAAGCGGAGCAGCCCAAACCGACCGTGTTTCGGCACGGGCGGGGTTGTAGGGCCGCGACATTGGCCGCGGGACGAACCGGAAGGCGCTGGAAAGCGCTGCCGTAGAGGGTGAAAGCCCCGTACGGGCAAGGAACGTTGGCCATAGCGGTACCCTGAGTAGCGCGGGGCACGTGGAACCCTGTGTGAATCCGCCGGGACCATCCGGCAAGGCTAAATACTCCCGAGAGACCGATAGTGGACCAGTACCGTGA
>JAGQPY010000820.1 GCA_020426485.1 Planctomycetaceae bacterium | reverse complement strand
TAGACATCATCGCCATGGTAGGCCATTACCCCACCATCAAGCTAATATCACATCAGCCGCTCCTCCGGCGGAATCTCACCTTTGATCCGCAGATATCATCGGGTATTACCCACAGTTTCCCGTGGCTATCCCCGACCGAAGGGTACGTTCCGATGCATTACTACGCCGTTCGCCGCTCCCATATTGCTATGAGCGCTCGACTTGCATGCCTAATCCACGCCGCCAACGTTCATTCTGAGCCAGGATCAAACCCTTCAAAAATATGCCTGAAACAGCCGCTGAACTGCTCAAAACCAACAAATCAACCCACAGGGAGCTGATTCTGTATCCTGAGCTGACACCACGGGCGTAGTGCCATCCAGACGACTGAATACGAGCAGGAAAAGGTTTAATACCTGTTTGCCGTTCCGGTCAAAGAACGGCTTAAACAGCATCGTCAGCCAAAACTCACAGGCTCACATTCTCAACCATGTTGTCAAAGATCAGTCTCGCCTGAAATCCGGCGAGCGGGGAAGTGTACAGGCAGACTTGGGACTGTCAACCGCGGTCGACTGATTTTCTGATTCAGGAAATGTTTTTGGTATTCGCTCGCTGCCAGAGCCTTCCGAATCCCAGCCTCAGAATGTCG
>JAGQPY010000081.1 GCA_020426485.1 Planctomycetaceae bacterium | reverse complement strand
CTCGAGGCCGACCAAAGCAGCAGGAAAAGTAGAATGTCCCCTTTTGTGTCCCCGTTGTTTCTCTCAGACGCGAAAAAGGTGACGAGGGTGCAGGTGTGAAGTCTGCCTTGTTTCCGGAGGTTTAGCAGACCACAAACCTGCTCCACGAGTTCTTCACTCGGAAACACAGACTTCGTTTGACCCGATGTCGCAGGCGAGGATGCAGGGGAACCAGCTCGGCCTGGCCTGTCGGCGACGGGTTGAACGAAAAGATCTTTCCACGGCATTGGGGGGAGCCTGCGTGTTCAGATGGCCTTTAACGTCTGTTGGCCTTTAACGATCCGCCAGTGGTTCTGCATCCGGATCATCGGCGAAGTCGCGGTAGAGTGGCAGATGACGGTAGTAGACTTCCAGCGTCATCAGGCTGAGGGCGGTTTGGTACAACTGGCCGCCGGAGTCGCCGTGGTGATCGGTTGGTCGCCAGCTTCCGGCCGCCGGACCTTCCTTGATCTGAGTGGAAACCAGGTGTTCTCGCAGAACCGAATTCCACGCCTTCCATTCATCGCCGCCAAAGTGGTGCATCACCTGTGTCGCGTAGTAATTGTAGTATGGATCTTTGCGACTGGGACCAACGGCTGCCAGATGCTTCACACCTTTCTGCAGCCCTTCGTTGTCTCGCCGCCAGCCCAGATACATGCGACACAGCAACCCAACCGCCGTCATGGAAGGACGATCACGCTGGCCGGGCATGTAGGCATATCGCGAACCGTCTTTCTCTGTCTGCACGTCTCGCAGAAAATCCCGCGCCCTGCGCAGGGATGAACTGTCGACTCGAATGCGTCCTGCCTTGGCGCTGTACAGGGCCATCAGCTGCCAGCCCACGACAGACATATCTCCGGCATCATCGCGAGGCCGATAGCGCCAGCCTCCATCAGTCAGATTCTGTGCTCGTTCGATGAAGGTGACGGCCATCGTGGTCAGTTTTTCCAGATCACTGTCATGCCGTTCCAGTGCATGAGCTTCGCTCAGACAGATGGTCGCAAGTCCCTGAATGTACATGCCCGAGTTGCCTTCGGAATCGCCGCGCAGATCGGCGGATCCCTGAACGATTTTGGCGTTCTGGCCGATGAACCTCAGCCCGCGTTCCACGTTGTCTCGATAAGGTCCGTCGGAAGTATGAGTGTGCCCGGAGCCCAGAAAACACAGCAATGCCAGCGACGTGGCGCCGACTTCACTGCGTCGCAGTCGTCCGGCTTTTGCACCCGGTCCCTGACTGGCAAAGCTCCACGAACCATCTTCCCGCTGGATACTCTGCAGCCATTTCAGGCCACTGCTGACAGCCTTTTCGCTTTCTGCCGTTCCACCGAACTTTTTCAAAGCGGCCTGACGCCCGGCCTGTGAACGACCACCGAACTCACCCTGTTTGTAGATGCTTTCCATCTGAGCATCCGTGGGTTCCAGATCCATGGCGAAGTCGCGATCTTCCGGCGAATTGATCTGATCAGATGTCAGTCCGTCGGACATATCGGACAACATCTGCTTCAGAGTACTGGTGGCGTCCAGATCGTTGAGCGATTCCGGCTGAACAATTTCCGCCAGTTCAATGACCTGAATCAGTTCCTCGTCATCGGGTTCCTGTCGAGTCACCACCAGAGAAAACAGCGCTTCCGTGGTTTCCGGCGGAAGAACCCACAGTGCCATCAATGCGAAGGCGATGATGTGCAGGACAAAGGTCAACACCAGACTGGCCAGCTCTTCGCGGTGAGCACGAAACCAGTGCGGAATGTAGACCTTCAGAAAATAGCGACTGCGAATGCCCTGCCGCTGAATCCACAACACCCAGCCCGGAGCGCGGGTGCGACGACGACGTTCACGCTTTCTTTGTTCCAGCCCCGCCAGAACACCGGACGGCTTTCCGCCGGTCCCGCTTCGCGCAGAACGACCAACGACAGCCTCAGTCGAGACGTCGTCAGTGGCGTGATGTTGAGGCGACGGGGCGTTCAAAGAAGTGGGCAGTCCTGAATGAACTTCAAATCAGAATATTTTTGATGTCGGCGAACATGTTCCTGTTCAGTCGTGATTTCGGAGCGACCATCGGGAACGTTTCCGAGCGGCAGCTCGGATGGTCAGAGGCACAACGTTGTCAGAATTCTAATTTCGGCGAGCTTGTTCATATTGAGTCACGTTCTTCAGAGCGACCAACGGGGGCGTTTGCGAGCGGCAGCGCAGATGGTCAGAGTCGCAGTTTCGTCCGGCTTCTGTCAACGTTGCAATCGATGATTGACCGCGACATGAAATGCTTGAAGACTCGACACGTGAGAGAAAGATCTCCTCGGCGGCACCGAGCATAATGAGTAACGACAAAATCCTGGAATTTTGCGACGCAAAATGAACTGATTGAGTGAAATTTGCCGGGAAATTCGACACAACGACGGGATTCGGGATGTTTGTGCAGGTCGTCCGAGTTCTCAAAACAAATTCGAGGGAACGGTCGCTCCCACTTGCCAAGGCCGGTACATGAACTGAGCTGATGGGCGGATTCTGTGTCGTTTTGCTGTCATCTACTATCGTGTCTCACTCAGGTGGGCTCATATTGGCCGGAGTGTTCTGTCTTGTTGACCCCGTGGCCGACAGGTCAGGAACTGAGAACCCGTGGCCTGTCGGCCACGGGTCAAACGAGGGACTTGAGAGACACGAAACTACGTTGGCAGGGCTTCGCCCAACGCCATGAAGAGATTCTGATCGTTTAACCCGATGCCGCAGGCGAGGCCCGTTCCGGCTGCGGTCAGCCTCGCCTGCGGCATCGGGTTAAACGATCAGAATCTCTTCACGGCGTTGGGAGCTGTCCGGGCCTGCTTTCAGTGCAGAAGCTGATCGCGAACGATGTGCAGTGTCAAGAATGCTCGAACCGTCCACGCGCTGGTTCGAATCCAGTTCGTCAGCACCAGCCGACGCCACGATCTCGCGTCAAATCCAGCCATCAATCTGCGATGCTCCGGCACCTGCAACACAGCCGTGGACAGCCAGATCATCAGGATCAGTCCCACGCCGACTGCGGCAGCCAACTCATTGCCCTCGATGCGAACGGCAATGAACATCCCGGTTGCAAGTTCCGCGATCATGATCGGAGCCACAATCCACGTTGTCCGCTGATTGTGGCGGATTTCGTAGCTGGAAAACTCGGTTCGCCCAACATCAGCGAACATCGGGTAGTGAACAATCTGGACAAACCAGATCAGCCCAGTCATGAAACAGGTCAGCAGAACGTGCAACAGCAACAATTCGGTCATTTGAATTTTCATTCCCAATTTCAGAGCATGCAGGGAATCCGGAGAACTATTCACAGTTTCTTAACAATCAGCCGCTGGTATTCCGCACGCATGTTGCGGCTTTAACAGCCAGCTGCCCCTGAACAGAATTGAATCGGGTGAACTCCCGGATGTGGTCGCCGCAATTAATCGTGCTCGCACCGTGCGTGCATGTTTCCCGGACCGTCGCTGGAGCGGCAGGCTTCAATTCTCCGGCGGCAAATGGATTTTGGACAGACGAGATGAATCTGTCACAAACAAGAGGAAATCGAATGAATCGCAGCTTTCTTGCAACACTGATGCTGGGGCTGATTGTCGGGTGCAGTGTCGAACAAAATTCCGGATCAGGCGCGACTTCCAGCGGAACCGGTGGAGACGCGTCAGGAAGTTCCGGAGCTGTGGGCGAAGTCCGACGCATTACAGCGGATGGTTCCAGCACAGTTGGACCGATCACAAGCCTTGTCGGTGAGATGTTCGAAGCAGAGCATTCCGATATTCAGGTGCCTGTCACGATCACAGGAACCGGGACCGGTTTTGGCCGTTTCGCAGCCGGAGAAACGGACATCAGCAATGCGTCGCGAAAGATCAAAGACAGCGAAAAAGAGAAATGTCAGGAAGGTGGAGTGGAATTCGTTGAGCTGATGATCGCGATGGATGGAATCTCTGTCGTTGTCAACAAGGAGAACGACTTCGTGGATGCTTTGACCACCGCACAACTGAAACAGATCTGGGAACCCGGCAGCACCGTCAAGACGTGGAAGGACGTCAATCCGGAATGGCCCGCCGAACCCATCAAGTTGTACGGTCCGGGTCGCGAATCCGGAACTTTTGACTACTTCACCGACAAGATCAACGGCGAAGAAGGTGCCACTCGCGACGACTACAGCCCCAGCGGCGACGATAATCTGCTGGTCACCGGGGTTGCCGGCGACAAGTACTCGCTGGGCTACTTCGGGTATGGTTACTACGAAAAGAACAGCGACAAACTGAAGCTCCTGAAAATCAGCAGCACAGACAAACCGGAAGACGGAGTTCTTCCCAGTCCCGAATCCATTCAGAATGGGCAGTACACACCTCTGTCTCGCCCGGTCTTCATCTACGTCAACAAGGCTTCCCTGAAACGCCCGGAAGTGGCGGAATTCGTAACCTACTATCTGAATGATGGCCAGAAGGCGATTCCGGAAGTCGGCTGCGTTCGAATCTCTGAAGCCGACCTGAAGGCAAGTCGGGACGCGTTGACTGAAGCACTGAAGTAGGCCATTCCAACCCGCTGCGGCACGCATCCGCAATCAAAACGCCTGACGTTCACACCGTCAGGCGTTTTTCATGCGCTGGTTCAGGGGACACATAACCAGCCGGTGTCCAGAGATTCGCTGTTCCCGAGGTGGATCTGAAAATCAGGAGACTGGTGGCACTGTAGCGAAGGTCGCAAAAACCCTGAGAAACACCGATCGGGTAATGCGCCTGCTCCGGTTTTGGTCGGGCATCGGAAATTCCTTCGCGGTCAATCGCAACGTCGTTCGCAGCAGCCTGAAAACAGCGAGCACGCCCGAATGTGATCACTTGATTTCACGCGCTGAATTCAATGTCGGAGAAGCGGCTTCAGTAATTGTTCTGTGACAACGGCTCTTCCGGAACGAAGCCGGGGAATCGAAGCCGCGTGCCTGCGGGTGTCATCAGCTGAATATAGACCTGCCGATCGATGGAATTGCTGATCGTTTTCATCGACCCGTCGCAGAACGCGACGTTCACAACACCGGGATGCCACGACGACGGAAAGGGCGTGCCTTCTCCCGAATCTCGCATGGCATTGGGCAGCCCCGAAACAGTTGGAGGAAGCGGCGGATCCGAAAAATTGGTGCGATTCACGTGACTCGCCTGAACCGGATACACAAATGTGCAATTGGCGGGTGACGGATTAGACCATGTCCCGGCAACACCGGCGTTGACATTTTCAGCCAGTAACATCGTATTGCTGACACCGTCGTAGATGGAATTCATCGTTTGGCTCATGTTGTTTTCCTTCACCTGAACCCACGAAACTCCGGATGACTTTGTGATGGTTTCATCTTCCGGGTCACTGAACGGCGGTGAGACTCCTCCGGGTGAATTTCCGTCCTCGTCCCAGTCAGCGGGGATTGCCGTGAAGTTATGCATTTGAACTTCCGAAGGGTTGTTTCCGGCGGCGATCGCGGCAACGTAAGCATTGATATTGTCCAGGTCGGCAAATCCGCTGTTGATGACGTACGACAAGCCGCCCGGTTGCAGGTGAGCTGAATCGTCTTCGGGGCACGTGAGGACTTCAAGGGACAGACGTCCGAGTGCCGTGTTTGACGGGTCGGCAACAGGAGCGGTGAAATTCCAACGATCGAAGATATCCTGACGATCCAGTTCGCCGAGACAGTCAACCACCCAGTTCACTCCTCCCAGAGGAGCGCATTCAATCTGGTGAGGCGTTGGATTCGTCACGCCGACGGGCAGAATGGGCGTGAAGCGACCATAGGCCGGAATTCGATTTTTTCGTTTGGTCGCATTCGAAAGGACGGCGGTCGATACGTTCCGCAGATTGCTGGCACATTGCATTCTCAATGCCGCACGGCGAGCGTTCTGAACGGCTGGCAGAATCAGTGACATCAGCGTCGCAATGATCGAAATCACCACCAGCAACTCGATCAGCGTGAAACCGTGTCGCGGTTGTTTCGGTGTGCGCGCTTGTCCGGGAGTGGAGGTGCGCCTCCGACACATCCGTTCCCCGTTGCCAGTTCGCGGATCGTCACGGCGACTCGAGCTCGATAAGAATTGCCGTGGGAAACAGCCGTCGACGTGACACCAGAACTCAGACCTCTTCGCCACTGTGGTTCCTCCTTCAGCAGGTGGTCGTGAAACCCAAATAAACACGGTCAAACCGGATTGTCCGGTGAAGTCATGTCTGTGAAATGCGGCGGGCAAAACGGCTGGAGAACGCACTGAGAAACGTGGAGCGACGGAATCTTCGGTCAGCGTTCGGACGCCCCCTGACACCTGGGAAATGGTGCTTTCGTGACTAACGGAAATCCCGTTGAGCGTTCCGGGGCAATTTCAGGAAAATCTGTCTCGACGCTCTCGCGGGGAAAGAAATTTCGGACCATGAGATACCGTTTGTCAGGGAATCCCTTGATGTTCAACGTTCATTTGGATATCCCAACGCTTTGAGTATCCGCTTGCTCAATTGTGTGCCGGCGTCCGGAGATGCGGGGCGGGGTTCCCGATTCGACTTCCGATCTGCGATCTGCTGTCACCATCAACCGTCAGGAAAGGTGGATGACTCTGATGGCGAAGGTCCAAACTGGATTTCTGCTCCATCAGCCAGATGGCCGAAGGACATCTGGGATCAACAAAATCCCGAATTCCGAATGGTCAGGACGCTTCACACGAAGGTTCACGCGGCAGACTCTTAGGCATCAGCTGTAAAATAGAATACCAGTCACTTGCGTGCAGCCGTAGTCGTGAGTCACTTAGGTGTAGCCGAAGTCGTGAGACTTCGGAGCTCTGAAGTCTCACGACTTCAGCTACTGGTAGAACATTTTCCCGTCGCTGCCTTAAAGAACTTCTGTTCCTCCCTGTGCCCCGATTTATTTGAAGTTGCGATTTTTTGTTGTGGACAAGGCCACGAGTCCTGCGTTTTTCAGGGCTCCTGAGCATTCAACCGGATTCGTGGCTTCATCCACGACGCGTTGGTTGTCTGTCGATCTAAAAATCACCACTTCTCAGGGGGTTAGTGTGGGTTTGGAAGACCTTTTTTTGTGCATTCAGCCCGCAATCAATGGCAGAAGCAACAGGCGAGAGCGTCCCGGTTCTGAGCAAACCGGGGCGTCTGTTTTTCAGTCACAGCGGTCGTTCAGTCAGTCGATCACAGCGTCGCATCCGTTTGATCTGAACGGTGTCGAATGGATTGATCTTCTGCCGACATTGACCGCGAATCATGGCTGCAGCTTCCGGTGAATTCGCAACGAATTTCGGACTGTGGCCGACAGGCGAGGACAAAGGCACAAATGTTTACTGTAATTCGAGTCATGACGCTTCTGGGATTTCTGTTGTGGAATCCCAACATTGGTCAGGCATTTCCGGATGAACCCGCTGTGGCGGAAACTGTTGCACAAGCAGCAGAGGTCGCCACGGAGTCTGCTGCGCCGGAGGCAGCGGGATACGACAAGGGCGACGTCGCCTGGATGCTGGTGTCGATTGCGTTTGTCCTGATGATGACGTGCCCTGGCCTGGCGTTATTCTACGGCGGACTTGTTCGCAAGAAGAACATTCTGAGCGTCATGATGCAGTGCGTGTTTCTGATGGGACTCATGTCCACCGTCTGGGCTGTTGTGGGCTACAGTCTGGCGTTTGGTCCGCCTCTGATTGCAGGTTTTGACATTGTTGGAAACTTCGATCATGTGCTGTTGAAAGGCGTCAGTCCGTCGGAAAGTCAGCCGGTGGATTCGGTGACGATGGATCAGATTGTCGTCGCGTTTCAGGGGATGTTTTTCATCATCACGCCTGCTTTGATCTGTGGAGCTTTCGCCGAACGCATGAAGTTTTCCACCATGGCTGTGTTCAGTGTTCTGTGGGGACTATTGGTTTACTGCCCCATCGCGCATTGGGTGTGGTCATCGACGGGCTGGCTGTCGGAATTCAATGAAGCTGCTCTGGCTGCCCATGAAAGCGGACAGGATGCCGGGTTCTACTTTCCCGCGATTGACTTTGCGGGTGGACTTGTCGTTCACATCAGTTCCGGAATTTCTGCTCTGGTGTGTGCTCTGGTGCTGGGCAAACGAAAGGGCTTTGGTTCCGTTCCCATGCCTCCTCACAACCTGACCTATACCTGTATCGGAACGGGATTGCTGTGGGTGGGCTGGTTTGGCTTTAACGGTGGCAGTCAGGTGGCAGCCGACGGCCGAGCCGTCAACGCCGTGTTGGCGACTCACCTGGCCGCTTCCGCCGGTGTTCTGGGCTGGTCACTGGCCGAATGGATCAAACACGGCAAGGCCAGCATCCTGGGTGCGTGTTCAGGAGCGGTCGCCGGACTGGTTTGCATTACTCCGGCCAGTGGTTCCGTCACGCCGATCTGCGGAATCCTGATGGGTTTCGTCGCCGGAATTTTCTGTTTTGGATGCTGCACAACCCTGAAGAACGCGTTCGGTTATGACGATTCACTGGACGCTTTCGGTGTCCACGGAATGGGCGGAACTCTGGGGGCGATTCTGACGGGGCTGTTTGCCACGCGAGCCGTGACAGGCTCCAGTGCCGGGCTGCTGGATGGAAATCCGGGACAGTTGACCATTCAGTTGGTCAGCGTTGCGGCCGCTGTTATCTTTAGTGCGGTGTTGACTTACATTCTACTGCAGATTTTGAACGCCGTGATGGGACTGCGCGTCAGCGAAGAGCAGGAAGTTCAGGGACTTGATATCAGTCAGCACGGAGAAGAAGGTTACATTTTTCAGTAGCCCGTGTTGGTCATCCGACGGGAAAGGTGCTCGACGACGACATCGTCGAGTCCCTTCGTGTCGGTCATTGACAGCGGCTGCCCCTTCACTGTTCTCGGCTGCCATCGATTGATGGTCAGCGAATGCCAGTTGAACCGGGCAGGTGAAGGCGATTGGTCAGCTCAGTATCGGATTCTTGAAGTGGCCCGTCGCCTGACATCAGCCGTTGTCGCCCGAAAAAACAGTTCCGTCATGGCGAATTCTTCCTGTGGTTTTCACACCAGACGCCAGCGCGGGACAGCAGAAAAAACTCGTTCGTAAATCCCGGTCAGATTTGTCACAATCCGGACTTCCGAACTCAGACTATGGATAAGGAACTATGAAAAAGATTGAAGCAGTGGTTCGCCACTTCAAACTGGAGGATGTGAAATCCGCAATTACGGAAGCCGGTATCCACGGGATGACGGTGACAGAAGTTCGTGGTTTCGGACGCCAGAAAGGTCACAAAGAAACGTATCGCGGTGCCGAGTACATCGTGGACTTCATGCCGAAGGTGAAAATTGAAGTTGTCGTGGCCGATGACGAACTGGATAAAGTTGTCGAAGCCATCGTCACGTCAGCTCGCACCGGTCAGGTCGGCGACGGGAAGATCTTTGTAACAAATATCGAACGCATCATTCGCATTCGAACCGGCGAAATCGACGAGTCAGCAATCTGACGGTCCTGAACCGATTCCGGTTTCAACAGCCGTGGTATCCCCTGCCACGGCTGTTTTCATTTCCCCACAGCAACGACGTCCGCAACGCAGCAATTCAACGGTCACATCCGGGAAAAGCCATCCCCAGGGACGCTTCCTGCTGAATACTCGGTGGCGTTTTCCGTCAGAGGCGATCAGCGAGTTGTGGATTCACGGGGCTGAATGATTGCCGCTGAGGATGGCGTCATCGTTCACGGATCAGGCTGCAGTGCTGCAAACACAGGCTTCAGTTCAGGAAACGTATTCGCCAGCCACTCCGCCAGCGAGTCTGCGACAATCCGATTTCCTTTTGCAGAATAGTGATGAAACTCTTCCTCAAGGAACATTCCATCCGAATCAGCCGTTCGGAAAGCCGGTGCCAGGTTGGTAAACGGAATGCCTTCTCGAAGCAGGAATGTCGAAACCGTTCCGGCACAGACGCTGTAGTCGATTGGGTTCAGCAGGTCCTGAAGTGTGGGTGTTAATACGACCGCCAGTTTGCATTCCGCAGCGCGGCACAGTGCTGCAATCTCTCCGATGATGCCGCAACCGGTGGCATTGGCTCGGTCTCGAAGGGACACGATGTCATCGTCCATCAGCAGTTGAATTCCCTGAACCAGGCCACTGCGTCGGGAGGCCAGCGACAGGAAGTTGACGGCGGCGGGAAGTTGAGTGCCCGCGTCAAGCTTCCGGGGCACGGGAATGTTGTTGACGTCGATGCGATTGTTTCGAAACGTGAAACCGGGTGTGGAGAAACCATTGACCGTGCGGGTTCGAGTCAATCGCCGAAAATCTTCCCAGATAAAGACACACACCACGTAGTCCGGTCGAATTTCCGGCATGAGACGTTTCAGCCAAAGCCAGGACTGGCCCACCGAATAACCGCCTTGCCCCATGTTCAGAATCTGCAGTTCTTCACCGGCCAGTTGCTGAAGCTGTTCCGGAAATGTCTCGGCGTCGTCTACGCCGTAGCCCAGCGTAAATGAATCCCCCAGGCAGACAAGACGTTTCCTTTTCGGATTGGAAGGAATGACCTCCGCACCCCGCAATCCCAGCTGATTGATCGAAATACCGGCGCCGGGGCCGTAGAAATCAGGAATCTTCGTTCCCGGAATATTGGCCCATCCCAATTCCCGATCGTACTGACAGTGAAACTCCTCCTGAAGCTCGGTGACGACGTGCTTCTGAGACGACGCCTGGTAAACGTCGAATCCTAGGAGAAGAAACGAGGACATTCCTTCGATGATTGTCAAACCCACGATCACTGCGACCAAAGCATAGGCCACACGGCGAAGGATTCTGGACGGACTGCGCCCGGGAGATACAGAAGACGGCATTGAGACACCCCGGAGTGGATTGAAGAAACGTTAGACTGCTGGATCAGCGTATCGTTTCCCGGTGGAACCGTCCACCTACACCCGACAGGGGCCGCAATCAGGAGAGCACCGAACAGTCGGCATCACCCGTGCGGTCGGGCAGCCTATTTTGCTCGTGCAGACTTGATTTCATAATGCAGCGTCACAATCGAACGTTCCGTTTCGATCTTGATGGTCTTTTCGTCTGCGGAATGGTAGCAGCTGAACGGCTCAAACGGTGCGAGGTTTTCGATCCGCTGGACTGTCGCACCGGTATTCTGGTCGATGATTTCCATGACGACGGATCGATCCGGAGCGGAGTCGGCAGATTCCTGGCCATTCAGTCGCAGTCCTCCGCCCAGCCTTCGTTCCCAGACAAGGTCCTGATTCTTCCAGGACCAGGCGATGTGCAGTCCAATCGGGTCACCGTGGATGACGGGCCAGACCGAAGGAACACAGTCGCGAGTCCACAGCAGCGCCTCCGTTTGCGGATTCAGACAGCACAGCGTCCCGGAATCCATTCTCAGATCGCCAATGCGGCTGGAGGCACTCAGCAGGCTGCCGGTATTGCCCCAGTCCTTCACCAGCAAATGGATGTTGTCGCCGATGCGTTCTGCCTTAATGCCGGTCACGCGTTGAGCATCGACCTTCTCACCAAGCGGGACATCCAGTCTGATGTGCCCCGTCTGCAGATCGATCACAATGGCTCGCACGTCCTCCGTCAGCAGAATCGCATCCGATTCTCCCAGCAGTTGAACGTGTCCTGTATTCTGGACTCGAATCGGGACGTTTGTCTTCAATTCATCTGCACCCGTGGCGATGTCGATCAGTTTCAGAATGCCGTTTTCGTGAAACAGGACGTGCCGTCCGAACATCAGCGGCGTCTGATTATCGCCGATATTCAGTGAACGCGTCCCCAGACTTCGTCCGGTTCGAGTGTCGAAGAGACTGAATCCCCTGAGATTTGCTCCCAGCACCCCGACAACAGTCGCATCTCCCGTCATTCGGCTCATCTGACGAAACAGACTGCGGCCGGGAACACCGGAATACAACGTGCGGGACCACAACGTGTTTCCTGTCAATGGGTGCAGACATGAGAGTTCCGACGCATCGGCGACAATCATAAACGATGGGCCAACGGGACCGATTTCCAGTGGCATTCCGGAGCCCTTCTGATTCCGAAAAGCCCTCCACCATGCAACTTCCGGCTTCGACCGATGTGACACCGAGAGCGCGCCCAGATACCCGTGACCAACGAGCGGAATCAGCCCCGGAACACTCGGTCCTGTTGTTGGCGAGGTCGCATCGACGGCCCCCGGCAACGCAATGGGAGCACTCACCGTTCCCAGTGACGGGTCAAATTCAAACAGGTTGTTCTGAACCATAAAGATGCGATTGCGGTACCACGAAGGCGACTCCAGCATGGCGTGAGCAGCATCGACAATTTCCGGAACGCGACTGTCCGCCCGCAGTAACAGACGTTCGTCCGTTTCAATCTCCCACCGCACGGGCTCGGAAGCAGGAAGATGTTTCGGCGCCGTCTGCAGACCACGGAGCTGCCGCAGCTCTCGCTGCAGATCTGTGTCGTTGTCGGCAGAATGAATCTGACCGGACAGAATCTGAAGTTCCTGCTCCAGCAGCGGCGGAGATGATTCCTTCCGCGACGATCTGTTCGACAAAGCGTCATCGGCCAGCGTGCCGGGGAACGCCAAAGCAAACTCCCGCCCCGCCAGACTCTGATGGCTTCCTGTCAACGATTGCTGAAGCCTTTCTGTGTTGGTATCGGATTCCGCCGCCAGCAGCATGTCTCCGCGAACACTCCAGTCCGGCAGAGGTGACACCACTGTTGCTCCCAGCCGTTCGACATCCAGCAGTTCCGCCGGAATCGGGAAGGTCGCATCGCAGACGGCTCGCAGAATCTGCTGTTCAGGCAGCAATGGAAGCTGATCAAGGACGGCTGCACCTGCTCCAAATTCTGATTCTGTGGCCTCGCCGGAAAAACGGCGTTCCGCCAGCAGATGCAGAGTTACGTCTGCCAGCAACCGCGACGCCTTTTGCTGAACTTCAGTATCTGACGATCGACAAAGCGTCTGAAACGCCTCGATTCCCTCTGACACATCGTGATCCAGCAGCAGCAACTCTGCCAGCCGCAGCTGCTGACCTTCAGACAGATCTTCGCGCGATCGGAGCTCATCCAGCAGCGGCTGAGCTTTCGGGAGTGCGGTGACGGACACTGGTGTTGTGATGAACGTTAACTCACTGTCACCGGAAATTCCGCCCGCGAAAGGCCGATCATGTCGGCGAAACATGCCCCGCGAAAGTTCGTCCGGCTTTCCATCTGCTGTGCGGACACTGATAATGGTTCCGTCCACCAACGGAATGAGGCAATGATTGTCATCACAGTCAGCGAATCCAGTCTGAGGCTGAATGGTGGTCACCCAATGCTGGTCACCATCTGAGACAGACAGCGAACGAACGTGACGCTCTCCCAGCAGAATCACGCGATCCTCACTCAGCCACGCTGCGTAGTCATCATGGCTTCCTTCCAGTGCACCGGGACTTTCCACAAAACGAGGTACACTCCACAACAGCTCCCCGGTACTCGTCCTCACGCAGCGAACCTGTGCCGAGTTGTCTGCGGCCCAGATCATCACACCATGATCAAAGAGCGGCCGAAAGTGAAAGCCCCGCTCACGCCCAAAACGTTCGATCATCGACCGCTGGTTTGCTGCAGCGTTGTTGGGCACGGAATCTCGAAAATTGGTGCTCCACTTCAATTCGCCGTCGGGAAGTGAGACGCCAAAGGCCAGACCGCTGGTCAGAGTACAGATCAAAATGTTGTCCTGAATTCCAAAGCCACACACGCTGGTGTCGGGCTCCGAAACCGTGATGAAACGCGATCGGTCACCGCCCGACCGCTCATTGCGGTAACTCAGCGGGCGGCTCCACACCGTCCGTCCGGTGGAAGCGGACAGACAATGCAGCACAATCAGCTCAGGTTCCTCAGTCAGGACATAGAGCATCTGGTCGAACACAAGCGGGCGTCCCAGGAACCGAGTTTCTTCCGAGAAAGTCTCGTCCGACCGGGCCGCCATTGCACTGATCAGGTTTGCATCTGCATCCTGAATCCGATATTCGAAACCGGAAGTTCCTCTCGTCCAGAGAATCTGTGGGTCGCCGGGTTTCGCCTGAATCGCGACCAGTCGGCGACGACCTTCGTCAGCGCCGGACGATGTGGGCACCAGTCGCCGACGCTGGCCCAGCTGCAAGGGCACGCCTCGAAAACTGCGAGGCAATCCGTACTGATCGGTACCCCCGAACTCGCGGAAGTGATCAAAGAAGAACAGTGAATCGCCGGACGTGGTCACCGAACAGAACTCTTCCCGATCCAGCAGAGCCCCATGATCTCGGATCGCAAACTCCTGATCCAGCGCTTCGGTGACTTCCGACTGCTGTTGAGTATCCGTCGACAATGTCCACAGAATCTGTCCCGACTTTCGTTCAACCGCCAGCAGGCGCAGCGGCGTCCGAATGATCACATCATTCTTTCGCGGAATCGCCAGCCATCGGTTTCTCCGCAGGACGTCTCGATTTTCCGGCAGGAGGAGCCCGCCCAGCGGACGAGCATACTCCGGATGGTCCCAGATGGCTTCCGATTCGCTGAACGTCCAGACAGGTTCCGGCCACGGCATCGACAGCGCGTCAGCAGTCGGAAAGCCACCGATACCGCGAAGGCTTTTTGCCCATCTGTCCGCATCGCCACCGGGCATTGTAGGGCTTGCATCCTGGTCAACAGCCCGATGCAGGGCATTCAGAGTTCTTTGGTTGTCGATCGATGTTTGAGCATAAACGGCAGTCAGCTCGTCCAGCAGCAGGCGTGCAAACTGAGTCTGCCCCAACGACTGATACAGCCGAAACTCGAGAATTCCGGCCTTGAACCCGGCTGGTGTCAGCGGAAACATGCGTCTCACGCGAGTCAACTCCGCCGTTGAACCGGTCAGGAGGTGCGAGCGGAACTGCTTTTCCGCCTGACCGCTGACAACTTCGGTCCAGTGTCGACGCACAGCTGCGTCCGAATTCCGCAGCAGATCGATGGCGACCTGATAGGTTCCAAAGGCGCGTCCTTCGGCGTCCAGTCGAGTGAACGTTGTGGAAGACTCCGCGAAAACGCTCAACAGAGCCTGAAAGCCCGCATCGTAGTCTTCAACTTCAAAGCTTCGTCGAGCAACCTCCAGCAGGCGATCGGTGCTCGGAGACTGAAGAATGCTGTTCTGCAGAAACTCCAGATCTCCATGCAGCGCGCCGTGTTGCTTCGGTTTAGAACCCGATTGCGCCAATGCTGGCTCCGACGCAACTGAAAATAACGCTGCGGACTCAGCCAGCAGTGTGATGGTACAGATCAACCACGTTCGGAGACACTGTTCACACTTCACATTTCTGCTCCCGTTCACTGCAGAATCGGTCTGTTCGCGATTCGCATTCTCCCCGGCCATCGTCGTCGGGACAACTCATTTCGTCAGAAACGTACCGGCCGTTCAATGGCGACTCCGTCGTTTGGTTCGATAACGCTGATGTCCGGCAGGGCAGCTTCCGCACCTCTGTGCAACGTGGCATTAACCAAACGGATCATCATAGGCGGCCAGGTCATCTTCGGTAACGAATTCATGCTGTCGTTCCCGCAGGACTCGCAGCGCTTCGTCCACGTTGTCGACATAGATGGCGATCGCACCACGGCGGTTGCGACGGTACATCAGCGGATAAACGTAATGCACGTTCAGTTCCGCCGACATCAGACTGCCGCAGACACCGGTGTGAGGCTGGTCGAGATCCGGCAGCAGGACTCCGATCACTTCGGATTCGAAGAACGGAAGTCCGGACAGATGCAGGATCTCCTTCGTCCGTTCAAAGTTGGTCGTGATCAGTCTTGCCATCGCACTGTCGGCAGAATCCAGAATCGAGAGTCCCACGATTTTCAGATCATCTCGTTCCACTCGCCGCAACAGATCATGCAGCGCGCCGACGCGGTTCTGCAGGAACACCACAAACTGCTGCAGGCATGGCCAGTCCCGCCCTCGCGACGTCATGGCATTGACCTGCACTTCGTCTCCAAAACCGCTGCTCATCTGTTGTCTGCTCCGTTCGTTCGTGCATTGTGCGAAAGTTATCTCTGTCCGGCACCGCCGGATCTGCGATCTTATGGCAAAAGAGCCCGGCGGAGCGCCTCGACGCGGCCGGTTCGCCAGTTCAAAACGCTTCCCTACGCCACTGTGTCAGGGGTGAAGCCCAACGCCATGAAGAGATTCTGATCGTTTAACCCGATGCCGCAGGCGAAGTTGATTGGAGCCACGACGGGCCTTGCCTGCGGCATCGGGTGAAACGAGTTCTTTTTCGACACTTCTC
>JAGQPY010000819.1 GCA_020426485.1 Planctomycetaceae bacterium | reverse complement strand
CGTGAACATTGTTGAGCAAAAAGACCCGGCTCCCGAGTCCGGAGAGGATGACTTCCATCTGTCGTCGATCGAAGGCATGTCCCGCAGCGGCAGATGCCCCTTCAAGACCGTCGAGCACGCGCGCTTTGTCCCGTTCGGTCTGCAATCGACCGATGAACCACGTCCCGGCGTTCGAGAGCCCCTTATAGTCGAGATCGACGGGATTCTGCGTCGCCAGAACAACCCCCAGACCGAAAGCGCGGGCCTGCTTGAGCAGGGTCAGCATGGGGGTTTTACTGGGAGGATTGGCGGTCGGCGGGAAGTAACCGAACACTTCGTCCATGTAGAGGATCGCCCGCAGGCTGGAGGTCCCCGACTGAGCGCGCATCCAGCTGACGACTTCATTCAGGAAGATCGTC
This sequence comes from Planctomycetaceae bacterium, assembly GCA_020426485.1. Lineage (GTDB taxonomy): Bacteria > Planctomycetota > Planctomycetia > Planctomycetales > Planctomycetaceae > JAGQPY01. The sequence goes on along the minus strand of JAGQPY010000819.1, from coordinate 232 downwards.
ACGAAGAACATCCGCTCGGCTTCAGAGAGATGGGCGATCGAAAGGATCGTAAAACGGGGTTTGCCGTCGGGTGAATAGAGCATCTTCTGAATATCGAGCGACTCACCTTCCATCCAACTCGAAAACCCGGGGGAGGCGAGCAAGTTGTTGAGCAACATCGCCAGTTGGAAGCGGTCGGCCTGGGGATAGAAGTTTTCAAGACCGATGACTCCGATGCGGTCGAAGGGTGGCG
>JAGQPY010000818.1 GCA_020426485.1 Planctomycetaceae bacterium | reverse complement strand
CGCGTCCTCGATTTTCTGTCGGAACACAATATTACAACGACACTCAAAGGACCATCAAAGGAAGAAGCTATTCGCGAACTTGTCGAACTGGCTGTCAGCGTCAATAAGCTGTCGGTGGATACAGACTATTTGTTTGCCGAAGTCATGAAAGCCGAGAGCGTCGCATCGACATGCGTCGGAGAAGGCCTCGCTCTGCCACACGCCCGACTGGATGTCGGCAACAAAATTGTCGGAGCCATGGGGATTAGTCATAATGGCCTGAATCTTGACACGCCCGACGGACGTCCCGTGCATTGCATGGTGCTGATCCTGACTCCGAAATCGATGCCGGAAAGGCATCTGGAAGTGTTATCAGCACTGGCCGCATCAATCGGTCGGGATGACTCAATCCAGAGCGCCTTGTACCATATTGACTCGCCCGCACATGCCGACGAACTTCTCCATCTGGATGAACAGTTTGAAGGGTGGAACTATTATCTTGATGAAGGGGAACCGCGCCGGCCTGTCTGATACGATGCACCTGAGACGCAAAAGTCGGAAATGCATCTGACCGGAAACGCGTTGCACATAAGTAACCCGTCTCAAACGTCTGTGCGACATCATCCTGCATCGACATCATCCTGCATCGAC
>JAGQPY010000817.1 GCA_020426485.1 Planctomycetaceae bacterium | reverse complement strand
TCACGGTACTGGTCCACTATCGGTCTCTCAGGAGTATTTAGCCTTGGCGGATGGTCCCGCCGGATTCATACAGGGTTTCACGTGCCCCGCACTACTCAGGATACCGCTATCGATAACGCTCCTTGCCTGTACCGGGCTATCACCGTCTATGGCCACGCTTTCCAACGTGTTCTAGTTCATTGCGCATCGAACCTCGCGGTCCTACAACCCCGGTGCCGCCGTAACGGCACCGGTTTGGGCTAATCCGAGTTCGCTCGCCGCTACTGTCGGAATCACTGTTGTTTTCTCTTCCTCCGGGTACTTAGATGTTTCAGTTCCCCGGGTTCGCCCCCTTTCGGGTACCGTACCTTCAGTACGGTGGGTTGCCCCATTCGGATACCTGCGGATCGACCTGTATGTGCCAGTCCCCGCAGCTTTTCGCAGCTTATCACGTCCTTCTTCGCCTCTGAGAGCCTAGGCATCCCCCATACGCCCTTGTTTTGCTTATTGTACTTTTTGCTCTTTCAATGAGTTTGATTCAAAAATCTGGTATGCACGGAGCATACCGCTTTATTATTGCTTTTCTCGTATTCTTTGTTTCCAATATGTCAATGAACGTTCAGCCCCCTGGCCCCAAAAGGGGACCAAGCT
>JAGQPY010000816.1 GCA_020426485.1 Planctomycetaceae bacterium | reverse complement strand
TTCGATCCTCCTCATCTCCACCATGTTTGTACTTTGAAAACTGCATAACATTTAGTGATATGACATCATTTTAAACATATATAGACAAGAAAAGTCTTTAAAATAACAACTCTAATAACTGGTCAAGTTATTAAGGGTGCAGGGCGGATGCCTTGGCACTAGGAGCCGATGAAGGACGTGATAAGCTGCGATAAGCTTCGGGGAGTTGCACGTAAACTTTGATCCGAAGATTTCCGAATGAGGAAACTCACTTAGAGTAATGTCTAAGTATCGTTAAGTGAATACATAGCTTAGCGAGGGGAACCCGGGGAACTGAAACATCTAAGTACCCGGAGGAAGAGAAAGAAATTCGATTCCGTAAGTAGCGGCGAGCGAACGCGGAACAGGCCAAACCAGTGAAGTTTTCTTCGCTGGGGTTGCGGACATACAACATGGATGCAATATCGTAAATGAAGAGAGTTGGAAAGCTCCGCCATAGAGGGTAATAGCCCCGTAGTTGAAACGAGAAAGCTACTAGTATGATCCAGAGTACCACGGGACACGTGAAACCCTGTGGGAAGCAGGAGGGACCATCCTCCAAGCCTAAATACTACCTAGTGACCGATAGCGTATAGTACCGTGAGGGAAAGG
>JAGQPY010000815.1 GCA_020426485.1 Planctomycetaceae bacterium | reverse complement strand
AAGAACTTCGGCGGCATCGCGACTTTCTGAACAATATCATCAATGCCGTGCCGGACCCTCTGTACGTCAGTGATCAACAGCAACACCTGGTGATCGCGAATGATTCCTATTGCTCGTTGTTTGATGTTGATCGCCACCGGATCGTCGGGAGAAACATTGCTGAAGTTCTTCCTGACAGCGGCGGAATTCCGCAACCGATTTCCGCTGAGCCTGTTACCGCGATTGCCGGTTCGACGGATGAAGAACGAATTCAGCGACACAGCGACGGCATGGTACGTGTCCACTCGATCCGTCGATCGGCGTTCCACGATGCGGTTACCGGGGCCGCATATGTAGTTGGGATATCACGGGACATTACTGAGGAACGCCGACATCAGAAGCGACTCAGCCTGCTGGCCAGCGTCTTTAACAATGCGGCAGAAGGTGTGGCGATTCTGACGCGCGACGGGAGGATCGTCGAAGCGAATCCGCGGTTGATGGAAATGTTCGGTTGTGACCTGCTTGTGGGTCGATGTCTGGCCAACGTCATTGATCTGAGTATCACAGATCTGGCAAACGAACTTGTCCGCGTCTCTCATGGTACACCCTGGGCCGGAAAAATAGCCGCGACGCTGCCATCGGGCGAAGAGCACTGGTAC
>JAGQPY010000814.1 GCA_020426485.1 Planctomycetaceae bacterium | reverse complement strand
CCTCCGCCGCCGATTACCGAGGGGGCACCGGCATTCGCAGAGACGCATGCGGTGGTGTTTCAAGCGCGGGGGATTACGAAGGTCTACCACATGGGGGAAGTGAGCGTTCACGCCCTGCGCGGAATCGACCTGGATCTGTACGAGAAGGAATTCGTCGTCTTTCTGGGGCCTTCGGGGAGCGGGAAATCGACGCTGCTGAATATTCTCGGGGGGCTGGACGTACCGACGGAGGGGCACGTCTGGTATCAAGACCACGATCTGACCGTTAATGACGACAAATTGCTGACGGGATTCCGCCGCGAGCATGTGGGATTCGTATTTCAGTTCTACAACCTGATTCCCAGCCTGACGGCGCGGGAGAACGTGTCGCTAGTGACGGAGATCGTGCCGAATCCGATGACTCCGGAAGAGGCGTTGGACCTGGTCGGACTGTCGGATCGGATGAATCACTTTCCCTCGCAGTTGTCGGGGGGGCAACAGCAACGGGTGGCGATTGCGAGGGCGATTGCCAAGCGTCCGGCGGTCCTGTTGTGCGACGAGCCGACGGGTGCGCTCGATATCGAGACGGGAATCCTAGTACTGGATGTGATCGAAAAGGTGAACCGCGACCTGGGAACGACGACGGCCGTCATTACTCA
>JAGQPY010000813.1 GCA_020426485.1 Planctomycetaceae bacterium | reverse complement strand
ACGGCCGGCTCGAGATGAACGACCAGTCCGGGACGAACGACCAGCTCGAGACGAACGGCCTGAACGCAAGCCCCGCGAAGAGCGTTCCCCTCGGGGCGATCGACCACCCCGAAATCGGGAGAATGGCGGCGGAAACGAAAGAGGCGGAGATCGCGATCGAGAAGGTCGCGGCTCGCGGCGGTAATCCGGACAATTACCCAAAGATCTGTCCGGGAACTGCCGAAATTCAGCCGTGTCGGAACTTGAAACTCATGAGAGGTTCAGATAGTCTCCGCGAAAGCGAGGGGTCGTAGCTCAGTTGGTTAGAGCGCCAGCCTGTCACGTTGGAGGCCGCGGGTTCAAGTCCCGTCGACCTCGCTTACAGAGCGACCAGCATCAAACGGTGCTGGTCGCTTTTTTCGTTTACCGGTTTGGAAAACCGGTTGATTCCACATTCGCCATTCCCGTGCCGGACATGTCTCGCCGGCGCATTCTTGTGTGAGTGAAGGCCCTTTCGGTATGATCATTCACCGAATCCGACTGGCTGGTCCGTGGATTTCTGTTTCAGGCGACTCGCCAACTGAAACGAAATGTCAGCTTCCCGTTCGCTTCAGTGACATTCAGCCAACAATCGCCCGTCTGATTCGTCGGTTTCACGCAC
>JAGQPY010000812.1 GCA_020426485.1 Planctomycetaceae bacterium | reverse complement strand
TCCGTCACCATGCGGGCACGAACCGAGCAATGCGCGGCTGCGTCGCCGCCGGCTGCCTTGCCTTCAGGGGTGGCAAAGCCGGCTTGCAGCGCGGCTACGTCGTCGAACCAGAACTCGGAGATGACGTCGAAGGGCGTGTCCGAGTCTTCCTGGACGCAGCTCATGTGGTAGCGGCGCATGCCTGGTATCTTCTTGCCCAGCTCGGGGTGCTCGTTGAAGGCCCAGTTGCGGAACTCTTCCAGCGTCATGTCGTCGCGGCGTTTCATGAGGGAAATTACTTTGATCATTGGGGATACCTTTCGTGGATGTTGGTTAGGTGGCTCGGTCAGGAGACCGGCCACAGCGAGGAAGCGGGGGACGTCTGGACCACGAAGTCACGAGGTCACACGAAGAACACGAAGCACGAAGTGCGCGAAGTCGAATCACACGAAGATCGGGTGACGAGATCGCCTGGAACCGGAGCCTCCCGGCTTCGCGACCCTTCGCACTCTGACGTCATTGCGACCGCCGCGTTCCGTGATCTTCGCGGCCTTCGTGACCCTTCGCGCCTTCGTGATCCAGATCACCCTCAGCCTTTCGCCTCCAGCGCGCGCAACACCTTCTCCGGCGTCACCGGCAGGTCGTTGATGCGCACGCCGAC
>JAGQPY010000811.1 GCA_020426485.1 Planctomycetaceae bacterium | reverse complement strand
GCTTCGGATCTGGTCAACAACCCTGACGCTTGCCGACATGGCCTGGGGCGCGCTTTTGTCGGCGTTCGCCGCCGCGATTGGCGCATACGTCGCGGCCTATGTGAAGCGAACTTAGGCGCGAGGCGGCCACGGCCAGAATTCGCTGACCCGCGATTCGTAGCTCGCAAACGCGTCCGGGCGCGATCTCTTCAGATGCGCCTCGAGCGGCGGCACGCCCGAAACGCGCGCCAGCAGAACATACATGACGAGCGGCGCGCCCAGCGCAAGCAAGCTCGTCGGGTGAGGAAGAGAGATCGCGATCGTCGGATAGGCGAGCCAGGCCATCCATTCGAAAAAGTAATTCGGATGGCGCGACCATGCCCAGAGCCCGCGATCGCAGATACGGCCGCGATTGGCCGGATCGACGCGGAAGCGCGCCATTTGCCGGTCGGCGCTCGCTTCGCCAGCGAGCGCGAGCGCGAAAAGCGCGATCCCGAGAGCGTCCTGCGCGCCGAGCGGGCCGCGCGGCGCAGCGGCGGCGAGCCAGGCGGAGAGCGCGAGCGGCCATGCTGCGATCGCCTGAATCTGCAGAAATGCGAACATACGCGGCCCGGCGGCCTCGCCCCATTCGGCCTTCAACGCGCCGTAGCGCGGATCGTCCG
>JAGQPY010000810.1 GCA_020426485.1 Planctomycetaceae bacterium | reverse complement strand
TGGAAGGTTGCGATGGCCTTGATCACGTTGTCCCAGCGGATCGGCGCCGTGTCCTGCGCAAAGGCTGCGGCAAACAGCGGTGGGTAGAGCGGATCGCCGGCCAGTCGACCCAGCACCGCGTCCTTGTTGCCGTCGTTCACTCCCATCTCCACCGGCGACTCGCCGAACAGCGGCACCTCCATCTGCTTTTCCAGCGTGACCAGCGAGGGGTTGGCCCAGGTCAGCGTGGGGTGGTAGGCCACGTTGACCAGCGGCTGCGCAGCGCGCGGGTGCGCGGCGCCGGTAGAGCCGATGGCGGTGGCGAGCCCGTCGGTGAAGGCCTTGTCCTGCTGGTGGCAGCTGGCGCAGGCCTGCGTGCCGTTGCCCGACAGCCGCACGTCGTAGAACAGGTAGCGGCCGAGTTCCACCTTGGCGGTGGACATGGGGTTGTCCGCCGGTACCGCCGGCACCGGGAAGTCGGCGGGGAGCTCCCACCGCCACTGGCCGTCGCCGCCTGCGGTACTGCCCGAGCCGGCGCCGCCGGAAGCGGTGTCGGTGACCGACACGCCTCCGCCGCCGCAGCCGGCCAGGCCGAGCGCCGCGGCGGCGAGCCACGCGCCGAACCAGACTGGACGCGTGGCGACGCTCACTTGGCGGCCGCC
>JAGQPY010000080.1 GCA_020426485.1 Planctomycetaceae bacterium | reverse complement strand
GTTCCGGGGCGGTGGCTGCTCCGGTTTTGGTTGATCTTTCCAGTTCATTCGGCACAGTCATAATGATTTCACATCCTCACATTCGGATCGTCTCCTCATTCATTCTGTTGTTGACGCTGTTGGCTGACTTCGTTTCGGCTCAACAGCTTTCGACGAAGACACCGTCGAAGAATGAAGCTGAGATACTGAAACGCTTTGTGGACGAATGTGTGGAGATTACTCCGGGGCGTCATGAGTTTCCGCAGCAGGTGACGCTGGGTGTGGAAACGCCGGAGAAGCACGAAGTGGCGGTTCATCAGGCGACGTTTCGCGATCCGTTTCGGATTAGTCGTTACGAGACAACTCAGGAGCTGTATCAGTTGGTGATGGGCAGCAATCCCAGCCGATGGAAGGGACTGCGGAATTCCGTGGAGACTGTCAGCTTTGATGACGTTCAGACCTTCTGCAGGAAACTGACGCAACGACTCCGAGACGATCAACTGATTTCCAGCGAGCAGGAAGTTCGACTGCCGACGAGCGATGAATGGGAGTACTGTTGTCGCGCCGGAAGTGCGTCGCGGTTCTCGTTTGGAAATGACGTCGGCGACTCCGACACCAAAACGCTGGATGCTTTTGCCTGGCATACCGGAAATGCGGCGGGAAATGACCCCGCTGTTGGTGTGCTGCAGCCGAATCGCTGGGGGCTCTACGACATGCACGGCTACGTCTGGGAATACGTTCTCGGCCCGGATTCTGGTGACTCAGAGACCTGTCGGATCCGAGGCGGCTCGTGGAAAGACCACCACTCGATGCTTACCTCAGCCACCCAGCTCACGGTCTCCCGCCAGATTCGCAGCGATGGCCTTGGGTTTCGTTGCGTGATCGGGGGGCAGCCGGAATCAAAGAATTCCAGCGACCAGTAGCGAAAGGTGTCGGCATCGAGTATCCTCGCGCGAAGTACCGCGTTGTCCACGTGGGCGATACATTCGCCGGGAGGTGCGGTTCGGAAAGTCAAGTCGCTTCTCCTGAAGCCTGTCACGGGGTCAGTGTTGATCGGGAATCGTTGTTTCCGATCTTTTCGCGGCGCAATTTGTCATTCGAAGGTTTTCGCAGCGGGGACTCGCCTTAGTCCCGGTTGTGTTTTTATCCATTATCACAGACGTAAGGCGATCACGAACGGCTCCATCCGTGTAGTCGGTGGAGTCAAACAGGACTCGGAATCATGACGAACGAAGAACAGCGCCCACCAGTCACGCCGGAAGCAGCGTTGGAAAAACCAGCGGAAGAAGCAAACTCACCGGAATCCAGCGAAGGAGCAGCAGCGGACGTTGTTGCTCATGAAACGGTCACCATCACAGAAACCCAGTCAGCGCCTGCAACGCCCGTCGTTGAAGAGGCGTCCGTGAGTGAACCCGAGGCGACCACGACTCAGGAATTGGTTCCGGCTGTGGCAGAACCCGTCATCCCCGAGAACACCGAAAGTTCGACCGCCGACGCGCCTGCCGTGGCAGAGGCCTCTGCACACGCAACGACTTCCGATGAGCAGAAGGCCGATGGCCCCAAGGCGGATCGAATTCGTCAGAAACTGGGCAGTGGTCAGGCTCAGGCGATCGGCACTCAGGACAAGACATTCCAGCAACGGCAGACACCGCCGACTGACAAGCCGGTGGAAATTCCCGGCGTGGATGATCTGGATGCGAGTCTGGAAGCGGAGATTGCTTCTGCGATGAGTCAGCAGTCGGCTCCGCCGGCGGTGACTTCGATGGATGGAGAAACACTGGCGGCCGATCCGGGAGCCGTCGCCGCTCGTGCTGCCGAACAGGAGGTCGGTCCTGGTTCGCGAGTCACGGGAACGGTCCAGCACATCCATGGCGATGATGTGTTTTTAAATGCGGGCCTTCGTTCCGACGTTGTCGTACAGCTCAAGCAGTTTCCCGCCGACAAGCCACCCGAAGTCGGCGCGACTCTGGAAGTTGTCATCGAGTCAGGCGATGAGGATGGTATGTTCCGTGCTCGACTGCCGCAGGCCAGAACGAAGGCTGGAGGCAATTGGGACGGACTGGCCGTTGGGCAGATTGTGGACTGTCAGATCACGGCGACGAACAAAGGTGGGCTGGAAGTTCTCATCAGCAATCTGAAGGGATTTCTGCCCGCCAGTCAGGTTGAGCTGGGCTTTGTTTCTGATCTGGAGCAGTACGTCGGTCAGAAGATGGCCGTTCAGATCACAGAAGTGAAACCCAAGAAGCGAAACCTTGTTGTCAGCCGTCGAGCATTGCTTCAGGCAGAACGTGATCAGCAGCAGGAAGGCTTCTGGGAGTCACTTGAGGTCGGCAGTGACTTCTCCGGCACGGTCAAGACGCTGAAGAACTATGGAGCGTTCATTAACATCGGACCGGTCGATGGCTTTCTGCATGTCGGTGAAATCTCATGGTCGCGCATCAATCATCCGAATGAGGTTCTCAAGGAGGGCCAGGAAGTTCAGGTGCGGGTTCTGAAGATCGATAAGGAGAAAAACCGCATCAGTCTGGGGATGAAGCAGCTTGTTCAGAACCCGTGGCAGGGGCTGAACGAGAAGTATCCGTCTGAGCGAATCGTGTCGGGGCGAGTGTCACGAATTTCCGATTTCGGTGCTTTCGTCGAACTCGAACCAGGTGTGGAAGGACTGGTTCACATCAGCGAACTGGCGTGGCGGCGAGTGGGCAGCGTGTCGGAAGTTGTTTCCGTCGGCGACGAAAAAGAATTCAAAGTTCTGGAAGTTGATTCGAAGCGAAAACGAGTCAGCCTCTCGCTCAAAGCTCTGGAACAAAAGCCGGAGTCCAGAAAGGACGAGCCGGAAGCCGAACAGCGTCCACCACGACGTCAGAATCAGGATCTGCGTGGCGGCATGGGGGGGCAGGTCGGCGGTGCCGGACTATTCGGTAACCCGTCAGATTTTTCCTGACGACTGTTTCTGCATCCAGCGAGATGGCTTTGTCCGTCTGTTCGCGACCGTGCGTCCGTGCCACCGTGCGGCAGTGGGAAAGCTCCGGCGGTCCTGAACCCTGCGTCGCGCAGGTTTTTCCTGCAGTGGGCGGTCGAGCGGTGGGTTTCGCCGTTGTTTGTTTCGCTTTCGTTTCTTTGGCTGTGATTGGTGACGAATCAATCCGGACGTTTGGCGCCGATGGAATTTGATATGAGGGTGGAAACGGTGGCATCGTGAGTCAACTGCAGCTGAATGAGTTTGAGCTTCACGAAGTACTCTTCACCGGTGAATTCTATTCAATTCACAAAGCCACTCAGCCAGACGTCGCGGGGACATTTCGACTGACACTGGTCGATCCGGAAGTTTCAACGTCGACAGCTTTTCGAGCAGCCTTTCGAAAAGATGAGACCAGTCTGGCGAATGTTCATCACGAAAACATTCCTTCACTGATGGCGTGGGGTGAGCGAGACGGGCAGCTGTTTTTCGTGACGGAAGCGGTTGACGGACGGTCTCTGCGTGATCGCCTGGATTCGGGACAGGCATTTGAACTGGATGAACTGACAGACATAGCATGGCAGGTAGCCTCCGCGCTGCAGTACGCTCACAACGTCGGGTTGTGTCACGGCGGAATCTCCTCAGATTCAGTCATCGTTTCTGATGAGCTGCGAGTGGCCTTGCCGGAGTTTGGGCTTCACGCATGGCGCAGAGAAGCGACGCCGAACCATCGCCACTCCTTCGCATTGGCTGCTTCTGAAGACCTCGCAGCCCTGGGACGGCTGTGGAAGTCTTCTGTTCAATCGCTGACAGATGAACTCAGTAACACCCCTGAACTGACGCGAAAAGTGAGTCGCATCCTTTCAATTCTGGAAAGGCCGGTCGAAGAGCTGACGGCTCGCGAAGTTCAGGGAAGACTGGGTGACGTATTGTTGACGATGTCGGGCGAATCCATCGAGATGGTGGATCATCGAGAGGGGCAGCAGCTCAGTCGGCGTTCCATCGTGGATGAGCTGTTCGACGCACCGATTCGGGCGGGAGTTTCAGTGCCTGAGGAGGCCGCTGCGGTTCAGGATGATGGGGCGAGCAGACGTCTGAGGATCGCGGTTGGCCTGGGAGTCGTAATCCTGTTGATCTGGCTGCTGGCGAGGTAGCAGATCCGGTAGCACAAATTGTGCGCGGGAAGATCGGATGTTCCTGTGGTCGTCAACTGATCAATTGATGGGTTTCCGTTTCTGAAGCCGGCTGATGGCGGGCAACGAAGGATCTTCGAGGTGCGCGGTCAGTCGGCCAGTCCGTACCGCACGATGCACCACAGGGCCTTAAAGCCGTCTCGCCAGCCGATGTGCTTTCCTTCGGCATAGGTGCGGCCGGAGTAGCTGACGGAGATTTCGTAGATGCGATAGCGGCGTCGTGCGACTCGAGCGGTGATTTCCGGTTCAAAGCCGAAACGATTCTGAATGAGCGTGGGTGTGAGTTCATCGACAACATTTCGACGGAAAACCTTGTAGCAGGTTTCCATATCCGTCAGATTCAGATTGGTGAAACAGTTGGACAGGATTGTCAGAAACTGGTTGCCAAGGTAGTGCCAGTAGTAGAGCACTCGATGAGCCTGGTCGCCCAGAAATCTGCTGCCATAGACGACGTCTGCTTTGTTTTCGATGATCGGCTTCAACAGCCGCGGATACTCCGCGGGATCGTATTCCAGATCGGCATCCTGAATGATGACAATATCGCCCTGCACATTGGCAAAGCCCGTTCTGAGTGCCGCGCCTTTGCCCTGGTTGATTTCATGAAAGAAGATGCGAACCTGATTGAAGTCGTCGTCCTTTGCTTCAGCTTCCAGCTGCTTCAGGATTTCTCGGGATGAATCCCGGCTGCAGTCATCAACCAGTACCAGTTCTTTTCGAACGGGGACGCTCTTGACTCGATCGACGAGCGACCGAAGTGTCTTTTCTTCGTTGTACACGGGGATCACAACGGATAGTCGCTGGTCATCGGGAATGGCATAAAAGCCGAGCTGACGGCATGCCGATTCACCAATCGCGCGCTTCTGAGCTTCATACCATTCCGTGGACCATGGTCGCAGACCGACTGTTTCTTCTTCCGTTGCCATCATTTTTCCGGGGGAATCGTGTTCGTTCGTGTGTCTGTTGGTTTCGATGTCCGGTCCCGGCGGACGAGATCAACCGTTCAGAAAGCCGCGCCGTCGGTCAGGCCTGAGACCTCCTGTCCCGTCAGCAACTGTACCATTTTTTTTGCATCCGGACCTGTCATGAACAGCGTTTGAGCCCGAACGGACCTTCCGGAAACAGTGGTTGGGCTGGTTCTTATGATCTTTACGTCGGTTGCGTTGTGAGTGATGGCCGTCGTTTCCACATCTGTGTCAGATTTTTGTCGCCTTCCGGTCAGATGAAGCCAGATTCCGAATGGTTCGCTGTTCAGGAATCGGCGAAGCGGTAAGGCCACACGACCCATGGTGAATCGAGCATTGACGTCGTTACACAGGCGAGTCACCAGATGATTGCCGGACGGATCGGCGAAACGAAAGCAGTCGATTCCCAGAGGGCCCTGATATCCGGCCGCGGCTGCTGCCCGGCAGACTTCATGCCCGTGGGCGATGGCCCTGCTCCATCTCTCGACGCCATGTCCGGCGGCATAGACCACGCTGCCCTGATAACGTCCCACCGGGTCGTTGATCAGGCCGGTCACCCCCAGCAAACGGGTTGTTGCTGCTTCGTCGCTGTTCGACGCGAGAATTTCAAACTGCAGCCCTGCTTCTTCAAGCGGTTCGACCCATGGTTCCAGGTAGACGCCATCCGGATGTCGAAGATTCCTGTTCAGCCATCCCCGTTGCTGGCTGTTCAAATTGTCCCCGGAGGCAATCAGGCGATTTCGTCCCGCGTGACTGACCTGAGGCTTCGCAACCCATTTCATGTATCCCAGCTGACGAAACATCGTCACGGCCTGCCGCCATTGTTCGAGGTCACGGCAGAGAGTGCCGAATGGAAAAACTTCAAACGGCGATGTGCATTCCTGTGGAACGTCAATTACATCGAACTGCGCGCTGAAGAGTCGACTGTTGACGTAGCGGACAACGGAGGATTTCGGAACGTGCTCCGGAGGCATGTCACAGGCAATCGCAAGTTGCAGCGCTGACGGACTCCAGCCCCATGGCACAAGAGTGACGGAGCCGGAATCCTGCACCTGTGATTCCCTGATGAATTCAATGTCCCGAAGGAATGGCGGAAGGTCATCAGGGACGAAACCGTCCGGAATTGCGACGGCGTCTCCGGGGTTCGCCAGCAGTGACATGTTGATGCCCAGTTCCGCGACGGCAGCTGCTGTTTCGACGGTCGGGCGCAGAGGACGGCCGGCCAGATCGTCTTCGAAACCAAGATTTGGCAGGAAGACCTTCACGAGTTCAGTAATCCGAGGATTCCAAGACCGTAAAACGTGTATTCCACGTCGGCCTGTTGGTCCCAGCTGGCTCCACGGAATCCGCCTTCGGGGCGTTCGATGTGTTGTTCCAGCCAGTGGAGAATTCGATGATGAGGGATCAGTTCCGGGAGGCCAAGATCCTGATTCGTCAGCAGGCCGGTAAAGGTCGACAGACCATCGGCAAAGGGAATTCTGGTGTTGGCCTGGAAGCCGCCTTCTGTGCTGACGACATCGGACAGAAACGCGGCGACATCTGCAGCGATATCACGGTCCATTCTGCCGAGTTTGTTCAGTAAGGCCACCGCCGCTGCCGTGGGATTTGTTCCACTGCGTCGCATCGGGGCGATTTCGACGAATCCTCCATCGTCCCGTTGTCGGTCGTACAGAAACTGCACCAGGCGGTTGGGACGCGGTGGCATGCGGCCGACCATTTCATAGCAGAGTGTCACCATGAACGAATGGTAGGTGCTTCCGGCCGCTCCCTGATCGCTCTTGGCATAGCCGCCGTCATCCGTTCGAGTCTGTTCCAGTCGTTCGGTCACCTGTTCCGGAAAGCTTTCCCCAACATCGGCCAGCAGGTCATCGCCACCGGACGCCTGCACTGCCAGTGCGGAATACATCCAGCTGAGCAGATCGATAACGCTCAGGCTGAGTGGATTGAACTGTTGCAGGTAGCTGGTCACCAAGGTTCTTTCCGCAGACTCCAGTCCGCCACTGACCATCAGACTACGAACGGCAAACCCCGAATAGTAAAGGTCGGCTTCGCCTTCCCGACCGCGGTATCCACCTTCCGGTGTCTGCTGTGTCCGAATGAATTCTCGATGCCGTTCCAGCCGCTCCGGCGCAAGCTTGCGAAGGCCGCCTGCGACGCGGTTTGCCAGCTGAAACAGATACATTTTGAAAACACTCCTTCGAGAAAACGGATTTCGTTGTTTTGGCCCTCGTCGACGCTCGTGAATCGACCTCCGGCGATCGTGGTTTTCAGCGCGACGAACCGTCTTTGGGGGAATAATTGTTCACAGGACCGGTGTCAGGAATTTACCTCACCACGGGATTCCCGAACATTGTGAAACAACTCAGCTATGGTAAGCTGTCGGACTTCTCACAACCAGCAGAGAGTGGCCAGGAACAGACTCCCGGAAACTGAACTTTTCCTTCGGATCTTTTCTCGTCCGAAGAATTGTGGATTCGGCGGTTCCGTCACCTCACATCTTTGTTGGTCTTGCGATTGCCATGAAGGACCAGGTCTCCCCGAGATCTGGTCTGTTTCAGTTTAATCCGGCTTATTTTTGGAAGTGATTTAAGTCATGTCAGGATCGGCCCCGGACAGTCACCGCGATACCCGCGACACCGAGACGACCAGTCAGGACGAGGTGGTATTGGTCCTCGATTTTGGCTCACAGACCGCCCAGCTGATTGCTCGCCGCGTTCGAGATCAGAACGTCTTCTGCCAGATTGTTCGACACGATCTGACAGCGGACAGAATTCGCGAACTGAATCCGAGGGGGCTTATTTTTTCCGGTGGCCCCGCGAGTGTGTACGGCAAATACTCGCCAAAGGTGGATCCAAAGATCTTTGATCTCGGCGTTCCCATTCTGGGCATTTGTTACGGAATGCAGATCACCTGCCACGTTCTGGGCGGACAGATTCTGCCCGCCGACTCTCGTGAGTTCGGCCGTGCTCCATGTTCTACATCGAAGACCAGTCCCCTGTTTGCCGGAATTCCGGAGACGTTCACAGCATGGATGAGTCACGGCGATCAGGTCGGAACACTGTCTGAGGGCTTCGAGCCGATTGCGTATACCAGCACGTGTCCGCATGCTGCGATTCAGCACAGCAGTCGTCCCATCTTCGGAATTCAGTTTCATCCGGAAGTGACTCATACGGAGTTTGGCGGACGGCTGCTGAAGAACTTCGTTCGAGACATCTGTGGCTGCTGCGGATCGTGGAAAATCAGTTCGCTGATTGATCAGCAGAAAGAGCACATCCGGCAGCTTGTTGGTTCGGACCGCGTCATCTGTGGTCTCTCCGGCGGCGTGGATTCTTCCGTGGTCGCGGCCCTGATTTCGGAGGCCATCGGCGACCAGCTTTCCTGCATTTTTGTTGACAATGGTTTGCTGCGGAAGGGCGAACGTGAACAGGTGGAACGACACTTCACCGACCATTTCCAAACGGATCTGCACGTTGTTGATGCCAGAGAACGCTTCCTGTCGGAACTTGCCGGCGTCACCGATCCTCAGCGGAAACGCAAGATCATCGGTCGAGTGTTCATTGATTGTTTTCGTGACGAAGCCAGATCCATTCCCAACGCTCGCTATCTTGCTCAGGGAACGTTGTATCCGGACGTCATCGAAAGTGGAGCGAACCCTGACGGACCGGCAGCCACGATCAAATCTCACCACAATGTCGGTGGTCTTCCGGAAGAGCTGGGCTTCGAACTGATTGAACCTCTGCGGGATCTTTTTAAAGACGAAGTTCGACGCATGGGGCTGGAGCTGGGACTGCCGGAAGAAATGATCTGGCGGCACCCCTTCCCCGGTCCCGGATTGTCCGTCCGCTGTCTCGGAGAAGTCACGGAGGATCGACTGAAGATCATTCGAGAGGCAGATTCAATTCTGATTGAGGAGCTTCACGCAGCCGGACTTTACAGAGATATTCAGCAGGCATTTGTGGTGCTGCTTCCGGTTCAGACCGTTGGAGTGATGGGCGACGATCGAACTTACGAAAACGTGGCCGCGATTCGTGCCGTCCAATCCGAGGATTTCATGACGGCCGACTGGTATCCGTTTCCTCACGATGTGCTGCAGAAGATCTCGACACGGATCATCAATTCTGTTCGTGGAATCAACCGCGTCGTGTACGACATCAGCTCAAAGCCACCTTCCACCATTGAATGGGAATGATCACCCGAATGGCAAACGAAGTCGAACTCACTTTTGGCGATGATGGCAGGCGACGTCTGCGGAGCGACATTGGTGGTTCTCGTTTGAAAAAGAATTCCGGCAGATTTCGCCGAAACCTTGATAAAACGCTGTCCGAAACCATCTTTCGGTAATTCCGGAGATTTGGTAGAACTGCGGCAACGCAACGCCAGGATTGCACTACCCGGGGGGGTAGTTGTGTGGGCGATTTATCGGCTGGGGAAGGATTCCCATGCAAAGTTCATTCTGGAAAACAGTTTCCATTGTTGGCGTGATTGGCATCGGCAGCCTGGTCATTCTGGAAGTGCAGAATCGACTTCCGCGTCAGGGTTCAGCCGCCAACACAACCGGTGACGCGAATCTCACAGAACTGGCCTCGGATTCTGCTGAGCAGGCGATGGAAGCCATGCTCAGTGAATCACAGTTCGACCGAATGCTGGCTCAGTCTGAGTCGCCTTCACCAAAGTTCGCTGCTCAGGAGCCTCCACTTTCCACGGCCCCCTCCGACCAGGGCGCGATGATCTTCAGTGGTGGAGATCAAACAGCGTCGGTCGACAGGTTTCAGCCTGCGGAGAAGGCTCAGCCACAGTTGACGGCTGCAAGTCTGGCTCAGGATGGGAACCCGTTTTCTCAGGCGGACAGTGCAGAAATTGCCTCTGCATCATGGGAGACGGAGGGTCCTGACTCCGGCGTTAGACCTGCCGGCTTTGCGGAGGCTGATTCAGAAGTCGGGTCAACGACGCCGGAATTCAAGCCATTTGACCTGGCTGAACCACCGGCCTCTCCAACGGCGTTAAAGCCAACTCCGTCTGAACCGGCCGACCAGCTTTCAGATGCTCCATTTGCCGCGTTCGATCAACAGCCATCACAAGGTTCTGCAGCGAAGACTCCGTCTGCGAACGCGACAGGTTCGGACGCCGGCGATTCTTTTCCATTCTTTCCCGAAGACACATCTGTTGCGACAACGACTCAGCCAGCCCCATCTCAGGAGAATCACGCCGTAACTGTGTCTGATGCCTCATCCGGCCCTGCAGACAACGCGCCGGCAAATACAGCGGTATCTCCGTCCCCCTCAAAGTCGCAACCGTTTCTGTTTTTCGGTGAGCAACAGGGCAACGCGCCGACAAGAACTGTTGCCGCGACGGCACCTCAATCGGCAGCAGACCACGCACAGCCGTTTTATGGTTCCGAGAATACGGCTCCGTCCTCCAGCGAGCCAAATCGTCCGTTTGGCGCGGGTTCTGAGCCTCCACGGTTGAATCCCGAACCATTCCCGGGACTGCCTGATCGCACCAGCCCACCACCATCCACGAACAGTGAAGATGCTTCCGGTGAATTCTTCTCGGAAGATCCGGTTCCGCAGCCTCGTTCTCTCAGCAACCAGCTGCAGGATCGTCCTTTCGACGTCCCATTGCAGGGTAACGGAAGTTCAGGGTTTGGTCAGTCGCTGCCGGACAACTCAGGACTTAGTCGACCGTCCGGTCCGGAGCCGCAACTTCGTCCGGCACCGATGGACAACTCTTCCCTGCCCTTTGCGGAAGACATTGGTTCCGAAGCTGGTTCACGTCCGTTTTCTGTACCCGAGCTGACTGATCCATCGGAGTCAAAGCCGCGTGCTGTACCTCAACCGGATACCTTTACTATTCCGGGCAGTTCATTCAGTGACTATCAGAATCGGGCTCCGGTTGAATCGTCACCGCCACCTCGCATGGAGACAACACCCGGGTTCTCGAATGGCGTTCGTGAGTTTGACGGCATTCGTGAGTTTGGAAGCGGGCCGCCCTCGATTCAGCCTCGGCCATTTGAGCCGCAATCCAACAGTGTTCCGGAAAATTCGGGGGTACGTGAATTCAATTCGACTCCGTCGCTGAGTGCACCTCGGGAAGTCTACCC
Source organism: Planctomycetaceae bacterium (assembly GCA_020426485.1). Classification (GTDB taxonomy): domain Bacteria; phylum Planctomycetota; class Planctomycetia; order Planctomycetales; family Planctomycetaceae; genus JAGQPY01. Next base: position 5,076 of record JAGQPY010000080.1, on the reverse strand, counting down.
GAATCGGCCAACCGACAACGTCCGTGATTACGGCACGAACGGATTTGGCAACGAGCCTGTTCGGCCAAACGTGCGACAGGAGATCCGTCAGGTGTCGGGTGTCATGAGCCCCAATCTTGTTCTTGAAAAGTCAGCTCCGGAGAACGCCACGGTTGGCGCGCCTCTGGACTATCGAATCGTTGTTCGAAATGAGGGCGATGCGACGGCCTATGAGGTGGTCGTTGAAGATGAGGTCAAAAGCAGTGCTCGTGTCGAGGGTGCTCGTCCTCAGTCGGAATTCGACAAGGCGACTCAGAAGCTGATCTGGAAATTCGAAGAGATCGAGCCGGGAGACTCTCGGGAAATCGTTGTCCGGGTTACGCCAACGGGCGAAGGCACTCTCGACGGCGTGGCAACGGTACGGTTCAAAGCACGGGTGAAGGCGACGACCGTCATCACAGCTCCGCGGCTTCGATTGCAGATGACCGGTCCCAAAGAAGTCAAAGTGGGAGAAGAAGTCGCGTTTCGCTATGTGATCACCAATGATGGAACGGGTGAAGCTCGTGATGTCTTCGTGAGAACACTTCTGCCATCCAACGGAGGACTCAAGCATCCTCAGGGGCGTGATCTGGAATACGAAATTCAGTCCATGCGTCCCGGAGAGCAGCGGGAAGTAGTTCTGAAGGTGGCAGCGGCAGATGCCGGAGAGTTTCGCACTGAGGCTGAGGTGACAGCAGCCGGCAATGTCAGCGACCAGGCATCGTGGCGCACGGCGATCATCGGGGCTCAGCTGCAGATTGTTCGACGTGGTCCCAAACGGCGATTTGTTGGACGCCCCGGCACTTATGAAAATGTTGTCAGCAACGAAACGAACTTTCCGGCATTGAATGCGAAAGTTGTCGAACAGGTACCGGCCGGGATGAGATTCCTGAGTGCGACTCGGGGCGGCCAGTACAACGAAGCCGACCGAACAGTCACCTGGTATATCGATCGGCTGGAAGCCGGGCGGCAGGAACTTCTGGAAATCGAACTGATGCCCACCACCGCTGGTGCTCAGGAGAGCGTCGTTCGAGTGCTGGAAAATGCAGGCTTCCGCAGTGACGATTATGTTTCGACGACAGTGGTTGAAGACCTTCACAATGTCAGTGCTGACATCAGCCAGCTGGATGGGCCCGTGGCACTGAACGAAACATTTGGCTTTTCGATCAGCATCGATAATCGAGGTACCGCAGACGCTACCGACATCGAACTGGCGATCGAAATTCCTGACGAAATCGAAGTCATTGGTGCCGGCAGCCCTGAGGTTCAGGCAAAACTGCTGGATGGCAACGTCGTGCAGTACAATACTGTTGTTCGGATTGAGCCGGGGCAGAAGCAGACCTTCGAAGTCAAACTCAAGGGCGTCGCACCGGTTCGTAACGGACTTGTGAAGGCAAAGGTTCGGTATCGACAGATGGAAGAGCCGCTGATTGTGTCGGAATCTGTTACGGTCTATCGCGAAGAGTTGTAGTCTTCGTCGCTGGTTGCCTCGTTCGCCGAATGCTACAGTCCTCGGGTTTCCGGGGTAATCTGCACGGAAGTTTCACGCTGAACCTGCACTTCTGCTTCGGAAGAAACGCCCATATCTCCACATCGATGCTGAACGGGAAGCCCCGACCGTGACTGAAGTTCTGGACTGTTTTGAGATCGAATGGCACGGCAACGTCGTTGTTGTCGTTCCCGCAAAAAGTGTCGAATCACTCAGCTGGGACCTGGTGGAACAGGCGGCCGACGTCATCATGGAGCCTCTGACCACCCAGGAAGTTCCGCTGGTCGTCGTCGACCTTAAAGACGTCGGATACTTTGGGTCTGTCTTTCTGGCTTTACTGCTGCGGTGTCATAAGTTTCTGAAACGCCGAGGCGGTGAACTGGTGCTGTGCGGTGCCAACGATATGGCGAAGGAACTGCTCAAGATCACCGCGCTGGACACGATCTGGGCCATGTACGACTCCCGTCAGGAAGCAATGCAGGCCATTGATGGCTGATGTTGAGCGGAACGGCTTAACTGTGGTCCTGCAGCAGATGTCACCACAGTGCGGCGGCGTTTTTTCACTCTCTGCTGTGTCCAATAGAGCAAGTGCTTGTCAGGTCACATGAACAAACACGTCCATGTTACTCATCCGTGCGATTCCGAATCCGAAGTTATTGAACACGTTTCGGAACTTCGTCAGCATTCGGAGCTGATCGAAGAGATCAAAGCGACCGCGGACAAACTGGCCGCAGACGGTGCAACGCGCGGCGACCTCAAGATTCTCAGCCGCGCGCTGCGGGAACTGCGATACGCATTCAAGGTGTTCACGCCTTACCGCAGAAACCGCAAGGTGACTGTCTTCGGATCAGCCCGAACACAGCCGGACAATCCGGAGTGGATTCAGGCGGAACAGTTCGGACGTCGAATTGCCGAAGAAGGCTGGATGGTTCTGACAGGGGCCGGTGGCGGAATCATGGAAGCCGCTCATGTGGGTTCCGGCCGCGAAATGGCGATGGGCCTGAATATTCTGCTTCCGTTCGAACAGGAAGCCAATCCTGTCATCGCCGGCGATGACAAGCTTGTCAACCTGAAGTACTTCTTTACGCGAAAACTTCTGTTCGTCAAGGAAGTGCACGCTGTGGTGTCCTGCCCGGGCGGATACGGCACACAGGACGAAGCCTTCGAAACGATGACTCTGGTTCAGACCGGCAAGCGGGATCTGATGCCGTTGGTTTTTCTGGACAGACCGGGCGGTACCTACTGGTCCGCCTGGCTCGAATACATCAAAGAGCATCTGCTGGGTAAGGGAATGATCAGTCCCAGTGACCTGAGTTTGTTCAAGGTGACGGACAGTGTGGAAGAGGCTGTCGATGAGGTTCTGGGCTTCTACAGTGTTTACAACAGTATGAGATTCATTCGTGACCAGCTGGTTTTAAGGCTGCACAGAATGCCGTCTGATGAATTCGTGGAACGTCTGAATGACGAATTCGCGGACGTTGTCGAGTGTGGTCGCATCGAAAAAGCGGAACCACATCGGCTGGAAGCAGACGATGAGCACCTCAGCGAGCTTCCGCGGTTGGCGTTCGTCTTTGACCGCAGAGCGGTGGGTCGACTGCGTGAAATGGTCAATCTGATCAACAAAGAACTGGTTGCTCAGTAGCCGCTTTTTCTCGAGGTACTGCTGAAGAGTTTCTTCGAACTGTTTCGTACACCCGAACTGTCTTTTGTGCAGCCATCTCCCAGTTCAGCTCTTCGCTGACGTAACGGTCGATGTTGTCCTTCATCTGTTCGATCAACGCAGCGTTCGAGATCATGCGCTGGAGTTCGCGGGTCCAGAGTTCAGCATCGGCATCTGCGGAGATACCGCGCTGACCGTCAGCCGTCTGTTCGGCAAAGTTGCCGACACCCGTTGCGAGAACTGGTTTTCGGTACGCAAACGCCGTGGACAGCACACCACTCTGCGAAATTTTTTCATAGGGTAAGGCCACGACGTCGGAAGCTTTGAAATACACTTCTTCCTCAGATTCCGGAATGTACTTCAGCTCCAGCTTTACTCGCGGATTGTCACCAAGCCGTGAACGAATCATCTGTTCAATATTTGGTGCGGACGGCGAACCGGCAATTGTGAACCGGACTCGTTCGAAACCGGGAGTCGCACTGATCTGATTGATCCAGTGGGTGTAGAAGTCCAGCCCTTTGAACGCTTTCAAAGACCCAAAGAACAACACATGAAAGGCGTCAGACGGTATACCCAGCCGACGACGACAATCAGCGGCACAGAGATTCTGTGTCGGTTGAATCAGCGGTGGATGCTCAATCACTGAGATTCGTGAGCCGGGAAGCTCGGGGAACTGAGACATAAGTTCCCGTTTCGCCCATTCGGAATGAACGATCAGAGCGTCAGCGCTCAGCGTCAGTTCACGATGATGCTTCTGCGAGCCATGTCCGTCATAAAGTGGTTCAACGTCATGCAGAGTGTAGACGTATTTCAGGCCCATGCGACGAGCCGAACTGACCAGGTGTGCGTCAAATCGCGGCAGACGCGCCCACTGCAGGTGCAGAATATCAGCGTCGCCTCGTTTCAGCGTGCTGAGCAGGCGATCATGTCCCAGCGGATACTCCAAACCCTTAAGAATTCGCTTCAGCCGCGACGATGTCGGCAGGAACCGGCTTAGTCCGCGGTTGAAATACACATGCTCTTCAAACTCTTCCCGGGGCAGGTCGGAATGCTGATAGCGACTGGTGTAGAACGTCAATGGCTGTCCTGCATCAATCAAGCCTCGACAGAGTGCTCGAACGTAGTACGGGATCAGATTTGACGGTTCAACGATGGCGACGGGACGCGACATAACGAGATCTTTCAAATTCAATCAGCCTGAATCTGTGATTCAGTTTCTCGGTTTTTTTTCCGTTCACAGACGAATGGCCACTTCCGAAGTTTCCACGACCTGCCCCGAGAAGTCCGCTGGCCAGTCACCTTAGAACGCTTCACGATGCTGGATCAGACTTTTGTCAGGGGATTCCGCGGACGATACCGGGTCCGATCAACTGGGTGACCCAGACCGGAAGTTTCTGCCATGCCGCAATCATCGCGTCGTATTTTCCGCTGTTCGGTCGAGCATCGGTGACGTTGCCGCGGCGGCTGTAGTACTGCCAGATGGCCGGATATTCCTGCGAACCCCACTGAGCTTTGAATTTATAGGTGCCCGCGTCGACAGAGCTGCGCCCGAAGTCGAATATCGACTGTCCTCGCTGGATGGCTCTTTCCAGTGACTTCCAGTACATCAGCATATTACAGCTGGTGCGGTTGAATTCCCGGAGCGAGCTGGCGCTGGGAATGAGTGTCGTTCCGGGGCCATGAAGCAGAAATCCGGATGCGATCGTCTTTCCGGACAGCGTGACCGTACAGATTTCAGCTTCGTGTTCAAAGTGTTCCAGCATGCTTTGGAACAGCCGGCGTGGGTAAGGTGGAGTTCCCAGGTCTCGCATATTTCTGCAGAAGACGCTGTAGAAATTATCCAGCTGATCGTGACGCCCAAACTGTGTGATCAGTGATTCATCATTCAGCGGCTTACGGATCTGACTTC
>JAGQPY010000809.1 GCA_020426485.1 Planctomycetaceae bacterium | reverse complement strand
GGACTGCCCGGACTGCCGCACTTCGCACCCAGGGCGAAGCGGATCATTTATCTGTTTCAGTCCGGAGCACCTTCGCAGATGGATCTGTTCGATCCGAAGCCTCAGATGAAGGACCACTTTGGCGAAGATCTGCCGGCGTCCATTCGCATGGGCCAGCGACTGACGACGATGACATCCGGCCAGGCGAAGTTCCCGGTCGCTCCATCCATCTTCAACTTCGCTCAGCATGGCGAATCGGGGATGTGGATGAGCGAACTGTTGCCGCACATGTCCCAAGTGGCGGACGACTTCTGCATGATTCGCAGCATGCACACAGAAGCCATCAACCATGACCCGGCCATCACGTTTTGTCAGACCGGTTCTCAGCTGGCAGGCCGACCCAGCATTGGAGCATGGGCGGCGTACGGGCTGGGCAGCGAATGCGACAATCTGCCGGCTTATGTGGTGCTGACATCCTTCGGCAGCGGTCGACCCGATGATCAGCCGCTGTACGATCGCCTGTGGGGTTCGGGGTTTCTGCCGTCCAAGCATCAGGGAGTCAAGTTCCGCAACACCGGCGATGCCGTGCTGTATCTGTCAAATCCTCCGGGCATCACGGCGGATGCTCGACGCAGTACTTTGGATCGGCTGGCCGCGCTGAAC
>JAGQPY010000808.1 GCA_020426485.1 Planctomycetaceae bacterium | reverse complement strand
TAACGCTGAGTCTCACAATCAGCGTGCCCCGATTGTTGACCAGCTTGTCCGTGCGAGTCTTTCGACAACACTTCGCCCAGCGGATTTCCCCGAATTCCTCTGAAGGCGTTTCGTTCCTGACTGGCGCATTGTGACCTCTTGTCGAAGCCCTGGACGCGGGATTCAGGCAGATGCACTTCAACTTCGCAGACAATGCAGGCCGGGGCAAGACTCGGCACCCTGTGCTCCTTCAACCGAGTCGACGCGATTCAGCGTTGCAAACCGTCCTCTCACTTGCCGGTTCCGACCTTGTCGTTACCCACAAATCGTGTTGTGATTTTTACAGACCGGGTGTCGAGTTGTGAGGGAAGTGTTGAGCTGATCGGGGGTTGTGATTTTGCAGAAATTACAGGGGTATAATAAATTGTCGCGTCCATGAGGACGGGTTTTCTTTTGCCGAGGTGCCAGGACTGCGTTGTCGGCTGTTGAGGGCACGGAGCTGCGAGATGAGCGGCATTGTCGAAACGGAACACTGGGCGCGGGAAACCTTTGGCGAATGCAGACTGGGAGACCTCAGAAGGACAAAACGGTTGATCACGGTGGCGCAACGCGTGATCGAGCATCCCGCGGGAAGCTTTCCCTCCCCAATGCCCGACTGGGCTGAG
>JAGQPY010000807.1 GCA_020426485.1 Planctomycetaceae bacterium | reverse complement strand
GATCGCCGATGCTGAAACCGAAATGCTTCAGTTCATTCGTGAAAAACATCCGCAAATCCGCGAAGCAATCGTCTCTTCCAAGGACCTCGCTTCCGACACCGAAGCTCAGTTGAAGGATGCCCTCACGGAGTTTGCCGCCGGATTCATCCGGGCTCAGTCGCAAGCTACGGTCGGAGCCGGTGCCTGATAACCTTCCCTCTGATCATCGGTACGGAATACAGACAGGTTCATTCGAGGCAGTTCACTCAAGGTAGTTCAATCCCATGGCCAAAGCTCGTGCAATCGTCAAGCGTTTGAAAGCGGTCAAAAACATCCGCAAGATTACGCGCACCATGGAGCTGATCGCCACCGCGCGATTCAAATCCGCCATGGATCGGGCGACTGAGGCGGCTGCCTATACGAAAAAGATCTCCGAACTCGTCGCCGACCTCTCGCAGAGCGCTCTCACTTTCAAGCATCCGTTACTTGAAGCCCACGAAACCCAGAAGAACGCCGTCCTGCTGGTCCTGACTTCGAACCGCGGGCTCTGCGGCGGATACAACACCGGAGTCCTGAAGCTCGCGCAAAATCGCATCCATGAAGCCGCTTCGGAAAATCAGAAACTCAAGCTTGAAGTCTCCGGCAAACGGGGGATCGCCTTCCTGAAGTTCCA
>JAGQPY010000806.1 GCA_020426485.1 Planctomycetaceae bacterium | reverse complement strand
ACGGCCTTGCCGTCAGCCGGGACGAGCATTGCCTCCGCGGGGAATCCGTACATCTACCACCTTTCTCTCACACAATAAGAGTGAGCTGACCGATGATCGCCGAACAAACCAGAACCGCACCGAACTCGGATCGCCAGGCCTTTCAGCAGTTGAAGAATCGCCTGCACGAACAGATGGTCGATGCCATCGATCTTTCGAAGGCGGGACAGCTACCGGAAGAGAAATTGCGACAGCAGTTGCGATCGCTGGCCGCACATCTCTGCTCGTTGCAGTCCGTCGTCCTCGGTCCCGGCGACCGGGATGCGATGGTGCAGGAGATCATGGATGAGATTTACGGATTCGGTCCGCTGGAAAGCCTGATGCGCGATCCGGAGATCAGCGACGTGCTGGTCAACGGCGCGGACAGTGTGTGGATTGAAAAGAACGGACGACTGCTGCCGACGGACATTCGATTCGCGGACGATACGCACCTGCTGCAACTGATTCAGCGGCTGGTCGGACGTGCCGGTCGGCGGATCGACGAAGTTTCTCCGATGGTGGATGCAAAGCTGCCGGACGGATCGCGGTTGAATGCGGTGATCCCTCCCCTGGCATTGCGGGGACCGACGCTGTCGATTCGTCGATTCAAGACGAAGGCGTTGTTGTTCGAAGA
>JAGQPY010000805.1 GCA_020426485.1 Planctomycetaceae bacterium | reverse complement strand
TCGATCTCATCCTCATCGACCAAACCCATCGCGCTCAGGTCGAAGTCTTCGTCGTCATCTGCAGCGGCGACTTCGACGACTTCCGCATCGTCGTCGTCGAGATCGATCTCCGCAACTTCGATCTCATCTTCATCGACCAAACCCATCGCGCTCAGGTCGATGTCATCGTCATCATCTGCGGTGGCAACTTCCACGACTTCCGCATCGTCGTCGTCGAGATCGATCTCAGCGACTTCGATTTCATCCTCATCGACCAAACCCATCGCGCTCAGGTCAAAGTCTTCGTCGTCATCTGCAGCAGCGACTTCCACGACTTCCGCATCGTCGTCATCGAGGTCGATCTCCGCAACTTCGATCTCATCATCGTCGACCAAACCCATCGCGCTCAGGTCGAAATCTTCGTCGTCATCTGCAGCAGCGACTTCCACGACTTCCGCATCGTCGTCATCGAGGTCGATCTCAGCAACTTCGATTTCGTCCTCATCGACCAAACCCATCGCGCTCAGGTCGAAGTCTTCGTCGTCATCTGCAGCAGCGACTTCCACGACTTCCGCATCGTCGTCATCGAGGTCGATCTCAAGAACGGAAGAGCGACGTGCAGCGAAAGAGTGTAGATCACTGTGGTCT
>JAGQPY010000804.1 GCA_020426485.1 Planctomycetaceae bacterium | reverse complement strand
TCCTGCGGATGGCCGAGTGGCTTGCCGCGCATCTGACGGCGCTGGGCCTCGACAAGGTCGCGGTCATGGAGACGGCCGGGCATCCGGTCGTGTACGGAGAATGGATGGGGGCCGGGGACGGCGCTCCGACCATGCTGGTTTACGGTCATTACGATGTGGTGCCGGCCACGATCGAGGATGGCTGGGACGGAGATCCGTTCGAGCCGGTCGAGATCGATGGTCGCATCCGCGCCCGCGGAGCCACCGACGACAAAGGCCAGCTGTTCATTCACATCAAGGCGCTCGAATCGTGGTTGAAAACCACCGGTTCGGCGCCGGTCAACATCAAGTTTCTGCTCGAAGGCGAAGAGGAAACTGCCTCGCCGAATTTGCGGCCTTTCATCGAGAACCATCTCGACTTACTCGCATGCGACGTGGTGGTGGTGAGTGACTCGTCGATGCCGCGGATCGACGAGCCGGCCATCACGCATTCGTTGCGCGGCATGACCTACGTCGAAATCAGGGTCAAGGGTCCGCGGGAAGATTTGCACAGCGGGTTCTTTGGCGGGGCGGTCAAGAATCCGGGCAATGCGCTCTCCGAAATCATTGCCAGTTTCTACAACGTCGACGGAACGATCGCGATCGACGGCTTTTACGACGATGTCGTACCGCTCTCTGACG
>JAGQPY010000803.1 GCA_020426485.1 Planctomycetaceae bacterium | reverse complement strand
TGAATGATTTTTCGACCGAGGCGGGTGTTCCGAAACGAAGGAACGCACGCTCGGAGCACTCGATTTCCCGTCACACCCGTCCGGACGGCGAAATTCTGGGGCGATCACGCGCACATCACGCCACAGATACCCACCTCCCTCGAAACCCAATGCACCGATTGTTCCGCTCCCTCATCCTCGGCTCCCTCGCCGCCGCGGCCCTTCCCACATTCGCCGCCGGATGGAAGCCGGCAACCAACACGATGCTCACCAAGTGGGGTGAATCGCTCGACCCGGAGGCGGTCTGGAAGGAATACCCGCGTCCCCAACTCAAGCGCCCGCAGTGGACCAACCTGAACGGCCTGTGGGACTACGCGATCACTCCGGGACGAGCGGAAAAGCCGGGCGCATGGAAAGGGAAGATCCTCGTTCCGTTCGCCGTCGAAGCGCCGCTTTCCGGCGTGGGTCACCTCCTGAAACCCGTCGAGACCTTGTGGTATCGGAACACCTTCGAGCTCGCCGCAAAGCCGTCCGGGCGTCTGATCCTGCACTTCGAAGCCGTCGACCATCGCGCGAACGTCTGGATCAACGGGAAGAAGGCGGGCGAACACGTCGGAGGAAACCTGCCCTTCGATTTCGACATCACGGATCACGTCAAGGCCGGTGGAAACGAGATCGTGGT
>JAGQPY010000802.1 GCA_020426485.1 Planctomycetaceae bacterium | reverse complement strand
AACTGGGTCCGCTACGACTGCCAGCACCGTGGCAGGCGGGGCATCTATCACCAGTTCGTTGACGAGGCTGCGATCAGTCGTGAACGCCATCTGCTGAACGTCAGCGCGGAATAGGAACCAGGTCGATCTCAAACAACTTCGGCCATAGCTTGCCGGTGACGAAGAGGCGGTCGGTGTCGGGATCGTAGGCAATGCCATTCAGCACGTCAACCGGCTGCGTGCGATCTTCGGCAGGCAGCAGGCCGCTTAGATCGATCCAGCCGGTCACCTGTCCCGTCGCCGGGTCGATGCGCGCGATCCAGTCGGTCTGCCAGATGTTGGCCAGAACTTCGCCGTTGACGTACTCCAGTTCGTTGAGTCGCACGACCGGATTGCCCTGCTGATCAGTCACAGCGACGCGGCCAAGCTCGTCAAGCGTCTCCGGGTCCAGAAAACGCAACTCGTTGGTGCCGTCGCTCATGATCAGCCGCTCGCCGTCCGTGGTCAATCCCCAACCCTCGCCCGGATACGTCCACGTGTCCAGCAGCTCGAAGCTGTCCTTGTCGTAGATGAAGCCGGTGTCCTCCTGCCAGGTCAACTGGTAGAGCTTGTCGCCGAAAATCGTGATCCCCTCGCCAAAGTACTGATCCGCCAGATCGATCTCCTGCGTCACATCACCGCTGGCCG
>JAGQPY010000801.1 GCA_020426485.1 Planctomycetaceae bacterium | reverse complement strand
TTCCGGTCTGCGGCACAAACACGTTTTCGCCATCGTCCACGTCGCTGACACTCAGAGTACCAGCGACCGCCACCGCAGAATCTTCATCCGTCGAGCCGGTCGATACTCCGCTGATGGTGGCCGTGTCGTTGAGGCCATTGATGGTAATCACCACAGGTTCGCTGGCCGTGCCGTCCACCGACGCCACGCTGAAACTGTCGGAAACCACATCACCGGCGTTCAGATTCTGTACACTGCCGTTGTCCAGCGTGTAGGTCCAGTTACCGCTGGAGTCGATGTCGAAGGTGCCGTACGTTCCGGCGATGCCGCTTTGCGGCACAAACACGTTTTCGCCATCGTCCACGTCGCTGACACTCAGAACACCGGTGACCAGTGCCACGGCATCTTCATCGGTCGATCCGGTCAACGTACCACCGACTGTCGCCGCATCGTTCACGCCGTTGATCGTCACCACAACCATTTCACCGGCCGTGCCGTCAACAGAAGCCACAGAAAAACTGTCGGAAACCGTGTCACCCGCGTTCAGATTCTGCACGCTGCTGTTGTTCAGCGTGTACGTCCAGTTGCCGCCGGCATCAATGTCGAAACTGCCGTAGGTGCCAACCGTTCCGGTCTGCGGCACAAACACGTTTTCGCCATCGTCCACGTCGCTGACACTCAGAACACCGGTGACCA
>JAGQPY010000800.1 GCA_020426485.1 Planctomycetaceae bacterium | reverse complement strand
GATCGCCAGCGACATGATCGTCGAGTGGAAACGGTATTGGCGATGCTGCATCGTTACGATGTCATCGACGATGCCATTGATCTGTCTGACGTGCGGGTGAAGCGATCATTGCCGGAATCACTGGCTGATGCTCAACGATTGTCGGAGAAGCTTCTGCGAGACCAGAAGAAGCTGTATGCTTTGGTGCAGTATGTTCAGGAACCGGGCGATCGTATGCAGTTCATACACCGGTATTTTGGTGTGCCCTGCGATGAGACTTCGGAGGATTATACCGCTCACGGGTCGGAATGAGGCGTTCTGGCTCGTGGGATAGGACGTGCAAAAAGCATCAGTCTTCGCCGCGGCCAGTAGAACTTCAACGGCCTCCTGCCCCCGGTGATTCCGATTTTGACAACCTGATTCTTTCGGGAGCTGCAGATGTCTGAGAACAGTCGAAGGACGTTTTTGAAGGAATCCGTCGGCGCAGTGGCGTTGGCCGTCGGTGGATCTGTTCGAGCAGCAACGTCAGCGGCAGATCAGCTTCGCATTGGTGTGATCGGTCCCGGCGGCATGGGCATGAATCACGTGAGACTGCTGTCGCAGCGAAGTGATGTTCGGATCGCAGCCGTGTGTGACGTCGATGGCACTCGCATGGCGGCGGCGGCGAAGCATGTTCTGGATACAACGGGCACCGAG
>JAGQPY010000007.1 GCA_020426485.1 Planctomycetaceae bacterium | reverse complement strand
GGACATGTGACAGCTCAGACTATTGAATCCTGCCGAATTGCTGCGACGCAGTACGTTCGCGGTTCTGGTCGAGTTTATATTCGGATTTTTCCTCAGAAGTCGGTTACTGCTCGTCCGCTGGAAACGCGAATGGGTAAGGGCAAAGGGGAGCCGGATCGTTGGGTGGCGGTTGTTAAGCCGGGCACCGTTCTGTTTGAGGTTTCCGGTGTGCCTCGTGAGTCTGCGAGAGATTGTTTCAATCGTGTTGCTCATAAATTACCTGTGCGTGTGCGGCTCGTGGGACGCCGTCCTGAGGTTGTGTAGAGTCTGGAGTGGGTTGTGACAAAGCCAAATGTGCTCCGCGAGATGTCGGATGAGCAACTGGAGCATGAGCTCCGGGAGACGCAGAGGGCACTGTTTAAAGTGCGCTGCCAGTCGGCGACTGAGCGGAATGATACCCCGAGTAATGTTCGTAAGCTTCGGCAGATCGTTGCTCGTGTTAAGACGATTCAGCGCGAACGGCAGATTGCTGCCGGGTCGGGCAGCTAATATTTTGGATTCGGGTTGCGATGAAGAAGACATTGATCGGCACAGTTGCCAGCGATAAGGCCTCTAAGACTCTGCGTGTTGAGATCGAGAGACGTTTTCGCCATCAGAAGTATGGGAAAATCGTTCGCGCTCGGACGGTTTGTCACGTTCATGATGAAAACGAAGAGGCTTCTGTGGGCGACCGGGTTGAGATTGTCGAGTCTCGTCCTCGTTCGAAGACGAAGCGTTGGGAGTTGGTAAAGATCGTCGAGAAGGCTGCAGACATTGGTGCTGAGGCCTCTGCCTGATTTGTTTGTTTTAGTTGACTCCTGGCTCTGAGGGGCTGATATCGATGATTCAAATGCAGACCATATTGGATGTTGCGGATAACTCCGGCGCTAAGCTGGTCCGTTGCATCAAGGTTCTGGGTGGTTCTCAGCGTAGGTACGCCGGGTTGGGTGACGTGATTGTGGTAAGCGTTCAGAAGTCGCTGCCCGGCAGCAACGTCAAGGCGGGATCTGTCGTTAAGGGCGTTGTTGTTCGCTGTAAGAAGTCGGCACGCCGTGACGACGGCAGTTATGTTCGTTTTGATCGGAATGCTGTTGTGATTGTCGATAACGACGGGAATCCTCGCGGCACTCGTATTTTTGGCGCGGTCGCCAGAGAATTGCGTGATCGTAAGTTTATGAAGATCGTGAGTCTGGCCAGCGAAGTTGTTTAGGTCGGGACAGGTTGAGACACTCAGATGACGCAACTGCAAAAGAAGTATAGCGAAGAGATCGTTCCTCAATTGAAGAAGGAACTTGGTCGTGAAAACATCCATTCCATTCCCCGGCTGTCGAAGATTGTGATCAGCATGGGAGTTGGCGAGGCCGTTCAGGACCGGAAGCGGCTTGATGCTGCTGTAGAACATCTGACTATTCTGAGCGGGCAGAAGGCACAGATTTGTCGTGCTAAGAAGTCCGTCTCCGGGTTCCGTCTTCGTGAGGGAATGCCTATCGGGTGCCGGGTGACTCTGCGTGGCAAGCGAATGTATGAGTTTCTGGATCGGTTCATTACTTTGGCGCTGCCCCGTGTTCGTGACTTTCGGGGTGTGAGCCCGACCGGATTCGATGGCAGCGGAAATTACAACTGTGGTCTGCAGGAGCAGTTGGTGTTTCCTGAGGTTGATCCGGAGACCGTTAATCAGCCTCAGGGTATGAACATCACGATTGTCACCACTGCGAAGACAAATGATGAAGGTCGCTCACTTCTGAAGGCGTTTGGTATGCCGTTCAGGACTTCTGATTCAAAGAAATAGCGTTCACGACTTGGTAGATATCTATGGCCAGCAAAGCAAAGATCGAAAAATCCAAAAGGGCACCGAAGTTCAGTTCTCGCATCGAGCGTCGGTGTGGGTTATGTGGTCGCCCTCGTGCGGTTTATCGTAAGTTCAAGGTTTGCAGAATCTGCTTTCGAAATCTTTGTCTTGACGGTCTGGTACCTGGCGCCAAAAAGGCCAGCTGGTAGTTTTCAGAACTGCGGCGTTTGCGGGAATTTTTACTGCGATGATGACTGACCCAATTGCTGACCTCTTGACACGAATTCGTAATGGCATTCATGTCGAGCGTCCTTATGTTGATGTTCCGTTTTCCGGCCTGAAGGTTCGAGTTGTAGAGGCTTTGGCTCGTGAGGGGTTTGTTTGGGATCATGAGGTCGTCGAGGATGGTGCGTTTCGCGTGCTTCGTGTGAATCTTAAATACGGCCCGAATGGTGAGAAGGTGATTTCACACATTGAGCGGGTGAGTAAGCCGGGCTGTCGTGTCTATGTTGGCGTTGGAGAGATGAAGGAAGTTCGTCAGGGACTGGGTGTTTCGATTCTCTCGACCTCAAAGGGCGTTCTGAGCAATCGCGAAGCCCGAAAAGAGGGCGTTGGTGGTGAACTTGTGTGTCAGGTGTGGTAGTCAGCGCCGGCAATTGACTTTCGGAATCTGAGTTGGTTCGTAATCATGTCTCGAATTGGTAAGAAGCCGGTTGCTTTGCCCGCGGAAGTTTCTGTGGTGCAGAGCGGGCAGGTGCTGACTGTTAAGGGACCAAAGGGAGAGCTTAGCCTTTCCGTTCACCCTAATATGTCTGTTGAGGTTGAGGATTCAGTCATTCACGTTCGTCGGCCTGATGACCGCCGTGAGAATCGCGCTCTTCAGGGACTGACTCGCAGTCTGATCCAGAATATGGTCACGGGTGTTGTGACTCCTTTTGAACGGCGTCTGCAGATTGTCGGCGTTGGGTACAACGCGAATTTGGCGGGCAGCACTCTGAAATTGCAGGTCGGGTTTGCGAATACTGTCGTGCTGGAGGTTCCCAGCGGTGTTCAGTGCGAGGTTCCTGATCCGACCCGAGTTGTTGTTCGTTCTGCTGACAAGCAGGCAGTTGGTCAGTTTGCGGCAAACATCCGCAGCGTTCGTCCCCCAGAGCCCTACAAGGGCAAGGGGATTCGTTATGAAAACGAATACGTACGACGCAAAGCTGGTAAGGCATTTGGTTCCAAGTAGTTTACTCACGTTGGTCTTTAAGTCTGTACTGATCACTCTATGAAAACTCAGAAGAGAATTTCGAAGCAACGAAGTCGACGTGGGTTCAGGGTTCGTAATCGCGTTCGGCGGGATGCTCATGGACGGCTGAGGCTTTCCGTGTTTAAGAGCAACCGTCATATTTACGCTCAGGTTATTGACGACGTTGCGGGCCACACGGTGGTGGCGGCCAGCACCATGGAGGCCGATGTCGCCGGGGCCGGAAAGGCTGGCAGTAACTGTGACATGGCTCAGGCTGTTGGGCGGCTTATTGGAGAGCGAGCCTTGGCCAAGGGCATTGAGTCTGTTGTGTTTGATCGTGGTCCGTTTCGCTATCATGGTCGGATCGCCGCATTGGCAGATGCCGCTCGAGAAGTTGGCCTGAAGTTTTAGTTTTTGATTGGGGTGAGCTGTGTCTGCTGTTGAGATGCGGAGTGATTCCGGTGAATCCGTCATTCAGATCAGGCGATGTGCCTGTGTGGTGAAGGGTGGCCGTCGTTTCAGTTTTGCTGCCTTGGTCGTTACAGGCGACAAGAGCGGGCGGGTCGGTTACGGATATGGGAAAGCGATTGAGGTTCCATTGGCAGTCGACAAGGCGACAAAGGCTGCTAATCGGTCTATGAAGGCGTTCGCGTTGACCGGAGGAACGATCCCTCACCAGGTTCGAGGCAAGTACGGCTCGTCGGAAGTGTTGCTGCTCCCGGCAAAGCCCGGTACTGGCGTTATCGCCGGGGAGTGCGTCCGGCTGGTCCTTGAGGCGGGCGGTGTGACCGATATCCTGACGAAGTGCTATGGCTCAACCAATCCTTTGAATTTGGTCAAAGCAACTTTTGACGCATTGGCTCAGTTGCAGACCCGTGAGCAGGTTGAACGCTTGCGAGGAGTTTCATTGACATGATTTTGAACGATGTTCATGTGGGGATTCAACCCCGTCGTCCACGTAAGCGGATCGGCCGAGGGGTCGGTTCCGGGCATGGTAAGACTGCTGGTCGGGGGCATAAGGGGTTTTACAGCCGGTCTGGTTCCAAGCGGCGTGCTGGATTCGAAGGCGGTCAGATGCCTTTGTTTCGCAGAGTCGCAAAGCGTGGTTTTAACAATGCAGCATTTGCTGATACTGTTGTGATCGTTAACGTTGGCGACCTTGAGAAGTACTTTGACGACGGGGCAGACGTTTCGGTTGATGCCTTGGTGGCTCGAGGGATTGTGCCAAGTCGTCACGATGCAGTGAAGGTTCTTGGTAATGGCGAGCTAACGAAGAAGTTGACGGTTAGAGTCCATCGCTTCTCGGGCAGCGCTGAGCAGAAGATCGTTGCCGCCGGGGGGAAGTACGAACGGATTTAGGTTTCCTGGCATCCACAGCTGCTTGCTGCGGTGTGACCGGAGAGGTTGATAATGCTCTCAAAGATGCTGACCGTATTTCGAGTCCCGGAGCTGCGTCGAAAGATCTTGCTGACAATTTTTTTGTTGGCAGTCTATCGAATGGGCTTTTCCATTACGTTGCCTTTCGTTGACCATGCCGCCTTGAAGGAGGTGTTTGGGCGATCGGGTGGCACCGGTTCTGGTTTGGGCGACCTGTTGCAGGTCGTTTCGATGTTCTCCGCGTCCAGTATTACAAACGGCTCGATCTTCGGTTTGGGCATCATGCCGTACATTACGGCATCGATTGTATTTCAGCTGCTGGGGACGGTTTATCCTCCGCTGGAGCAATTGCAGAAGGAAGGCGAGTCCGGGCGCCGGAAGTTGAACGAGTACACTCGGTATGCGACCGTGTTCATTTGCTTTCTTCAGAGCTTCTTTCTGATTCGGGGGTTGGCTCAGGGTGCGATTACCGGTCAGGGAATGATGTTGCCGGGATATGAGTCGTTGGGTTGGAGTCTGCTTGGAACCGTGGTGATGACCGCAGGCACGATTTTCCTGATGTGGATCGGAGAGCAGATTGATGCGTATGGAATCGGTAACGGAATCAGCCTGTTGATTATGGCTGGAATTCTTGCCCGCATGCCTGCGGCCGCCGGTGGGTTCCTGAGTGGCATTCTGGAGAATGGGTTGCAGCTTGGCGGTGGCCAGGGCGTTGAGATTTTGTTGGTTTTGGCAGTTCTTTTTGTCGCCGTGATTGTGTGGGTCGTGTTTATCACTCAGGGGCAGCGGAAGATTCCGATCCAGAGTGCGAAGCACGTGCGGGGACGTAAAGTGATGGGTGGTCAGAGGCAGTGGCTGCCACTTCGAGTCAATCAGGCGGGGGTGATGCCAATCATCTTTGCCTCGAGTCTGCTCTTGCTGCCGTTTTTCGTTTTTAATCAGCTTTCCAATATTTGGGCTGGCAACGAGTTTTTGTCGACACTGCGTACGGCGTTCAGTCCGGGGCAGGGTTTCGTTTACAATCTGAGCTACATCATTCTGATCTACTTCTTCTGCTATTTCTGGACGGCCATCACTTTCAATCCTAAGGATATGGCAGAGAACCTGAAGGATATGGGTAGTTTTATTCCTGGCTATCGACCAGGGGGAAGGACGGCTTCTCATTTGGAGCAGGTGATGGTGCGAATCACCTATGTTGGTGCAGCGTTCCTTGCGATTATCGCTGTCATTCCAACTGTGATTTCCACCACGTTGACTCAGAATTACGAGATTGCCAGCTTTTTTGGCGGCACTGGTCTGCTGATTATTGTTTCAGTTGCGTTGGATCTTGTTCAGAAGATTGATTCGCATCTGGTCATGCGTAACTATTCCGGTCTGCTGGATTCGGATGATTAGTTCGCATCGTTCCTGGTTGCTAGAAACTCGGAAGTGTTAGAGATGAAAGTTCGTTCAAGTGTAAAGCGTATCTGCGAGCACTGTAAAACAGTGCGGCGTCGAGGACGTACCTTTGTGATCTGTTCAGCCAACCCTCGTCACAAGCAGCGGCAGGGTTAATTGGTCGGATGTTTGCTGGAGCTTAGTTCATGCCCCGTGTTCTTGGTGTTGATATTCCGAATAACAAGCCCGCATACATCTCGCTGACGTATCTGTACGGCGTTGGGCGAGTTGTCGCAATTCAGGTTTGCTATGAATTGGGTATCGATCCCCATGTTCGTGCAAGTGAGTTGACGGAGGACGAGGTCGCTCGGATAACGAACCACCTCGATAAGAACTACGTGGTTGAGGGTCCTCTGCGACGTAAGATTCAGCAGGATATTGGGCGGCTGAGAGAGATTCAGTGTTATCGTGGTCTTCGTCATCGACGTGGCCTTCCGGTGCGCGGTCAGCGAACGAAGACAAACGCGCGGACTCGCAAGGGGCGGAAGAAGACGGTTGCCGGCAAGAAGGGCGTGAAGGATATGAAGCACTGATTGTTTGCTGATTCATTGGTGTTCGTCCTGAGTTTTTGAGAGCGTGAGACAAGTGGCAAAGGTAAAGCAGAAGAAGCGTGTTCGTCGTAATGTCACGAAGGGCATCGCCTATATCAAGGCATCGTTTAACAACACGATTGTTACGATGACTGACACTAACGGCGACGTGATCTGCTGGGCGACGGCGGGCACGGTGGGGTTCAAGGGCAGTCGTAAGAGCACCCCGTTTGCGGCCCAGCGAGCGGCGGAGACGGTTGCTGAGCGAGCCGCAAAATGCGGGGTGCGCGAGGTTGAGATTCGCGTAAAGGGTCCCGGGTCCGGACGTGAAAGCGCAATCACCGGGCTGCAGTCTTCCGGGATTTCTGTCCGCTCGATTGAGGACATCACGCCACTGCCGCACAACGGTTGTCGGCCTCCCAAGAAGCGTCGTGTTTAAGCGGCGTTGGTCTTTCTGTTTGCGGTTTGTCCGGGAGTTTGCCTGATGCGTATTCGTTGGCGTGGTCTTGAGTTGCCGAGTCGTGTGTTTCCTGTGAAGGAGTCGCTGACTCCGTTTTACGGGAAGTTTGTTGCTGAGCCCTTTGAACGCGGATTTGGTTCAACAGTAGGAAACAGCCTGCGGCGTATTTTGCTTTCCAGCTTGGAAGGCGCAGCGATTACGAAGGTTCGGGTCCAGGGCGTTCAGCACGAGTTTACTACCATCCCGGGTGTTGTTGAGGATGTGACTGACATCTGTCTGAATCTGAAGTCGTTAGTGCTGAAGAATCATAGCGCTTCGGTCAAGACGATTCGGATTGAGCGAAACACTCGTGGGGTTGTGACAGGTGCTGACGTTCACTGTGACGATCAGGTTGAGGTCATCAATAAGGATCTGGTGATCGCGACGATTACCGATGACGTTCCTTTCAATCTGGAGATGACGGTCGAGAATGGTCGTGGGTACGTTCCTGCTTCAGAGCATTATCACAACGATCCGGAGGTTGGTGTGATTCCGCTGGATGCAGCGTTTTCTCCAATTGTCCGAGTTCGTCACGAAATAGAAGAGACCCGCGTTGGTCAGCGGACAAACTACGATAAGTTGAATCTGGAGATTTGGACCAACGGAACGGTTTCACCTTCGATGGCGCTTGTCGAGGCGGCGAAGATTCTGCGTAAGCATCTGAATTGCTTTATCACATATCGGGAGCCCGGTCCGGAGTCATCTCCAGAGGGTGGGCTGAAGGGTATGATGGAGTCGACTGGTTACTCTCCAGTCGATATGGAGCTCGAAGAGAAGCTGAACAAGAGTCTTGCTGAGTTGAATCTTTCCGTTCGTGCAACGAACTGCTTGGAGTCTGTTGGGATCAATACCGTACGGGATTTGGTCGTTCGAACGGATGATGAGCTGCTGCAGGTGCGCAATTTCGGCGAGACCACTCTGGAGGAAGTTCGGGAGCGTCTTGAGGAGATTGGATTGCGTCTGGGAATGCGGTTGCCTAATCAGCAGCCGGCCTGAGGCGTTTTCGATTTATTGAAGTCTGGGTTTGTTTTGTAGAGAGAGCATGTCGCCATGCGACACAAAGTTCGTGGACGAAAACTGGGTCGGAATGCGTCGCATCGCAAGGCGATGTTTCGCAATATGGCATGCAGTTTGATTTCGACGGTTGTCGTCGACGAGAATGACCCTCAGCGGCCACGCGTGGCTGGCCGAATCGTGACCACGGTCGCCAAGGCTAAAGAGTTGCGACCGTTTGTCGAGAGGCTCGTTACACTTGCAAAGAAGGCTGCGGCACACGAATCCGCGGCTGCTGAGTTTGCAACAGACGCCGAGAAGGGTTCCGATGGATGGAAAGCTTGGAGAGCGTCCGAGAAGTGGCAGCAGTGGGCAAAGGCGATTGCTCCAGCAGTCGCTCTGAGACGCCGTGCGTTTGCTGCACTCCGTGACCCGCAGGCCGTCAAGATTCTTTTTGGGGAACTTGGTCCTCGTTACGCCGACCGAGATGGCGGGTATACTCGAGTCGTTAAACTGGCTTCTGTTCGGCTGGGTGATGCTGGCCAGCAGGCGTTGATCGAGTTTGTTGGTGAACGCGACCGTGTAAAGGCTAAGAAGCGAGCGGCTCCCGTTGTGGAGCAGTCGACAGCGGAATAGGTTGCATCGTTTGCAATGATGAGCCACCAGTGTTTCTGGTGGCTTTTTTTATGCGCTGTGGATGGCCGTACAGAGAAGCATGGCAGGGTTGGGGTGTTGAGAGTCGCGGTGTTTGACTAGTCTGATGGCTGCGGCGAACTTGTCAGCGTCGAGTGAGATTTTCAAGTGGGCCGGCGGTTGCGTTTTCAGGTGCCACTCAAATGGTACGAGGGACGGCTTCGTAGGGTTTTTACGGTGAGCTGTTGGGGGCTGATTAGACGGCGGCGCGTTGATTGGTTGTGAGACTTAATGTTCTGCTTGTGATGGACTGTGCAGGATCAGTGTGACGCGGGTGGATGTGGAAGGGCGGCTGAGACGAGGAGCTGAGTTCCTGGTCGCTCGTTTTCCTTGGCAGATTGTTTTTGGGTGAGCGGTTTGGGCAGTTCCGGATTCGATTTTTCCGAGGCGATGCGAGATCTGTGCCGTGATATTTGTGATCGGCATGCAGCGTTTCGTCACGTAAAGATGGAACGTGTTTCGGTTGTTTTTTCTCAGACCCGTTCTCCGGTTTCATGGGGGCTGCAGGCGCGTCTTACCCCGTTGCGATTTGTAAACGGGACTTTATTTGATCGACGAAATGGACGGATCTGGACGATTCAGCGGCTGTTCGACGGTGAGTGTGAGCAACTTTATATTCTGACGTTCTACCTTCCGAGGTTTCTGAATCTGTCGTATCAGGAAAAGCTGGTCACTGTTTTCCACGAGCTGTATCACATCAGCCCGCATTTTGACGGCGATATTCGGCGGTTTGACGGTCCGTGTTTCATGCATACCGCCAGCCAGGCACGTTACGATCAGCAGATGGCGGTATTTGTCCGCCAGTATCTGAAAACGAAGCCCCCCGAAGTTCTGCGGCGTTTCCTGAAATATGACTTCGATGGCCTATGTCGACGGTACGGTTCTGTTGTGGGAAGGAAAGGTATTGTTCCAAGGCTTTACTGTCTTTCCGACGTCGCCTGAAGCCTGAATGTCCGCTGAAAGTCGCGAGTTCTCCATGGAGCTGGATCCTTCAAGCCTTCGTCCTTCTCTGGTCTATCAGCACCTTGTGCGGATTATTGTCCCGCGGCCGATTGCGTGGGTGTCAACAAGATCTGCTTCAGGGATAGATAACCTTGCACCATTCAGTTTCTTCTCTGGTGTCGGATCTCGACCGCCCAGCCTCCTCTTTTGTCCCGCTAATGATCGCCATGGTCGCCACAAGGATACGTTGCGTAACGTCCTGGAAACTCGGGAGTTCTGTGTCAATGTTTGTACGGATGCCAGCGTTGCATCAATGGACGAAACGGCTGGGGAGTTTCCAGCATGTGAATCTGAATTTGAAAAGTGTGGATTGACTGCCGTCGACGCTGCAAAGGTAAGCGTCTCACGTGTCGCTGAATCCCCTGTTCATATTGAATGCGAACTGATGAACTGGTTTTGCCTTGATGATGGCCCGGGTGGCTCCAATATTGTCATTGGCAGGATTGTTCACCTTTCCATCGACGATGCTGTGATTGATGAGGGCGGTTTTGTGGATCCGAATCAACTTCGCGCTGTTGGTCGGATGGGTGGAGAGGAATACTGTCGGACGAGGGATCGCTTTCGAGTCGACGATCATTCGTGAAAGTGGACTTTGGGGGATCGACCCAAAGGCGATCGCATCGATGTTGATTTGTCCACTTTGAACGGGAAGCAGAGGTTTTGTAGACTTTTGAATGTCGTCGCCAGATCTCTGACTGAAGGCGGTACGGTTCCTTTGAATTCCCGTTGGCTGCCTCGTTTTCTCAACGGCCCTTCCGGCGGGTTGTGAGTTTTGAGCGGTATTCGGCCGGACCGAACGCCGGAATCTCATCTCCGGGATCGTCGAAAGGAGGCAAGATGGTGCCTTTCGTCTCTCTACGAAATCGTCCAGCTTCAACTCAGTGGGAGTTGCTGCCACCTTTGAACGCCGCTGGAATCTCGGGCGTATGTGTCTGGTATTGGCCGCCATCGTCTCCGGACAGTATCGTCGTTTCGTTTGCTGCGGTTGCCAATCAGTTCAAAGGCCTGGCCAGTCTGCCTGTGACCATGGCGGAACTGCTTTGGGCCAGTGGAATAGGATTGGGGCAGATCTCCCGGATTTCTCTGTTTGGCGGCGAATGGCAGTCTGCTTCGGTCTTTCCTCCCTACCTTCATCAGCCATTGCCACACCCTGGAGAAGCTGGTCGTTGGGAGATCCTGTTTCAGTTGCTGTCTGAAACCCAGGTTGCTGAAGCCCCGCAAGTCGGTTCGGAGGACTTTGATCAGTACTCGGAAGATCTGTTTGATGACAGCTCACCGTGGGGCACTGCGTCAGCGGCCGGTCAGCCAATGACCGAAGGGATGATGTTCGAACGAATTGAAGCGGCATGGAAGACGTGTCTGCAGGTGGAGCGTCAATTGCAGGGGGTTCGGCAGAAGCTGGCTGCAATGATCGCGTCGCTTGGGAAAATGGATCGCGACCTGACTCCTGACGAGCGGCTGGCGTCGGACCGTGAGGACCGGGATGCCTGGAGTGATGCGCGACGGTGGCTTCGAGATCTTTCTGCGAAGTGTCATCGGGAGTTAAAATCCTACGACATAGGCATCACCAGCGGTGCGGGGCGTCGGCACTGGATGGAGGAAACTTTTCAGCAGGTGATTCAGCCTCGAGTTGCGACAGCTGAACTGGACCGTTTTCAGCGAGAATTTGAAACCTATCGCCGCGATATGATCAATCTGCAGAAGTCGATGGTTGCGGCACTGCAGGCGGGTTCTCAAAATGGCACTCAACGAGCACAGCGGGTTCTGGGCATCATTGCCGGGAAAATTCGCGAACGTCGAGCTCGTAATCGTGAGGCGCTGGGTGGCATGAATATTGATAAGTCGTGTCGCAGCAAGAAACGCTGACACATTGTGCCGCCTGCTGAAAGTAAGGACCGTAATTTATGAATCTCGGTTTCGTAAGTGCGATTCTTCCGGAGTTGTCTCTGGAAGAAGTGCTGAAGACGGCGGCGGAAATTGGTTTCGACTGTGTTGAGGTGATGTGCTGGCCGCCGGGGAGGGCAGATCGACGTTACGCCGGTGTGACCCACATTGATGTGACGGCTGTTGATGTTGATGAAGCCGATCGGATCACTGAACTCACCGAAAAGTATGGCGTGGCGATCAGCGGGCTTGGCTACTATCCCAACCCTCTCTCACCGGACGCAGAAGAAGCGGCGCTTGCTCAGAATCATCTTCGCTCAGTAATTGCTGCGGCTCGCCAATTGGGGGTGAAGACGGTCAATACCTTTATCGGACGAGATTGGATGCGTTCGGTCGACGAGAATTTTCGGGCGTTTCTGGATGTCTGGCCGTCGCTGATTAATTTTGCCGCAGAGAACGGGGTTCGCATTGGTATTGAAAACTGCCCCATGTTGTTCAGTTCGGATGAGTGGCCGGGAGGAAAGAACCTTGCGCACAGTCCGGCAATCTGGCGGCGGATGTTTGAAGCGGTTCCCGCTGACAACTTTGGTCTTAATTTCGACCCATCGCACCTTGTCTGGCAGCAAATGGACTACCTGTCCGCACTCAGGGAGTTTTCCGGCCGGCTGGTTCACATTCATGCCAAGGACGTTCGAGTTGACCGACATCGCCTGAACGAAGTCGGAATTCTGGCTCATCCTCTGGAATACCACGTACCCAAGCTTCCTGGGCTGGGAGATGTCAACTGGGGGCAGTTCTTTTCCGTGCTTGGCGACATCGGTTATCGAGGGCCGGTGTGCGTTGAAGTTGAGGACCGTGTCTACGAAGATTCCCTCGCCCGACGGCGACTGTCTCTCGTTCAGAGTCATACATATCTTCGGAACTTTATCCCGAAGCCATGCTAGCCAGCCAACGATTTTCCATCGTCGCGGTTGCTTGTGACGTCTGTGTGGCCCGCATTAACGAAGGCTGACAACAGGAAGAGACGTTGCACCATGGCCTTTGGCAGATCGCTCTGAGGCTTCGCCGGTAGATGTCGCTCCGGTTTTCTTTCGAGTTCAGTTTTTCTTCAACAGGAATGATTTTGTGGACTGCAGTTATACCGATGTTGCGAAGATGATTGACCATTCTTTGCTGAATCCGACGTTGACAGAGGCCGACCTGGAGTCCGGCATTCAACTCGCGATTGCCTATGACGTGGCCAGCGTTTGCATTATGCCGTTTTACCTGAGGCGCTGTGCTGATCTGCTGAGCGGAACGACAGTTCAGCCGTCCACGACGATTGGATTTCCTCACGGGGGGCACTGCACAGCAGTCAAGAAGTTTGAAGCTGAACAGGCGATTGCTGACGGGTGTCAGGAATTGGATATGGTGGTCAATATCTCTCGTGTGCTCAGTGAGGACTGGGAGTATGTTGAAAATGATATCCGTGCCGTTGTTGATGTCGCTCATTCTGCCGACCGGAAGGTGAAGGTAATCTTTGAAAACTGTTACCTGAACGCTGAGCAGAAAATTCGGTTGTGTCAGTTGTGTTCAGGCCTGAATGCAGACTGGGTGAAAACTTCGACGGGGTACGGTTCCGGTGGAGCAACGCTGGATGACCTTCGACTGATGCGCCAGCATTCCGGATCTCATGTGCAGGTCAAGGCCGCCGGAGGCGTGCGAGAACTGGACAAACTTCTGGAAGTACGCTCGATCGGAGTTTCTCGCGTCGGTGCCAGTGCGACGAAACCGATTCTTGACGAATGTCGACGTCGATTAGGATTGTCCCCGATTGATGCGGTGAACACGGGCAGTGTCGGCGGGTACTGACGCTGACGATGGATTTTATGTTCGTGTACAACCATGCCGGCGTTTGGATGCGGGGCTGATTCCTGCGTCGTCCGAGTTTCGAAACCTGTCCCGTGAGTCCTTGAGGTCAGTGAATTCAACAATGGAGAAATCTGCGGAAGAATGCTGGTCGAGTCGAGTCGATATCGAAGCGGTTCAGGAGAAGCGGCTGCTTCAGATGTTGCAGACCATCATTCCACGCAATCGATTTTACGCCGATAAGTTTCGTCAGGCCGAGGTGAAGGTCGATGACATTCGATCCCTGAATGATCTTTCACGACTGCCGTTGACGACTAAGCAGGAACTCGTCGATTCGCAGACGCAGCAGCCACCCTATGGTGCCAATCTGTCGTACCCTTCGACGGCGTACAGTCGCCTTCATCAGACGTCCGGAACAACCGGGCGTCCCATGCGCTGGCTCGATACTCCAAAGAGTTGGGACTGGATTCTCGAATGCTGGCGGCAGATCTATCTGCTGGCGGGTGTCACGGCTTCTGATCGGTTCTTCTTTCCGTTCTCCTTCGGTCCGTTTATCGGATTCTGGGCAGCTTTCGAAGGAGCAGCACGACTTGGCAATTTTGTCATCGCTGGCGGTGGAATGTCCACTTTGCTGCGGCTGCAGGCGATGATTGAGAATGAAGCCACCGTCGTTTGCTGCACACCAACGTATGCCCTGCGAATGGCAGAAGTGGCTGAAGCCGAAGGTATTGATCTTCGCGAATCGAGTGTGCGTTTGATTATAGTCGCGGGTGAACCCGGTGGATCGATTTCCGCAACGCGATCTCGAATGGAATCCAGTTGGGATGCCCGTGTGATCGACCATTGGGGAATGACCGAAATTGCTTCGCTGGGAATTGAAAGTGTCGATCGACCCGGCGGACTCTACCTTCTGGAAACAGAAACAATCGCCGAGATCCTTGATCCGCAGACGTTGTCGCCTGTTCCGAAAGGGCAGGTGGGAGAATTGGTGATCACAAACCTCGGTCGCATTGGCTCACCGCTGATTCGATATCGAACGCGCGATCTTGTGATGGCTGGTGTCGAGGATGATCCGGTTGGCAGGGAGCTGTTGTGGCTGCAGGGTGGGATTCTGGGGCGTTCTGACGACATGGTAACGATTCGAGGCAACAATGTTTTTCCGTCGAGTGTGGAAGCCGTCCTTCGGCAAATCGACGGACTTGCAGAATATCGCGTCGACGTCAAAACCGTTCGCTCGATGCACGAGTTGAGCGTCACCGTGGAGCCGACCCCTGAAATGGCGGATTCCGGGGGGGAGTTTCTGGCGACAGTACAAAATCGCCTGCGTTCAGGCCTTGGCTTTGGCTGCGATGTCCGGCTGGTTCCGCCGGGCGAACTTCCTCGCTTTGATCTGAAGGGGAAGCGTTTTTTCCGGGAGTCCTGAGTGACGTCGGTCTTTCGCTGAAAAGCGAACATTTTTGGCCATCTGTACGTTATATTGAGTCCGGGGTCAGGTCAGCCACAATCTGGTTGTGCTTCTGGCGGTCCGGATTCGATTCGTCAACGCAGATTCACTGATGTCGCATCGGTTCGCGCACAGTAAAGGGCAGGGTCCATGAGAAGCGGTTTTTGGGTATTCCTTCTGATTTTTAGTGGTCTGCTGAACACGGGGATGTGCCAGGCAGCGTTACCTCCTGAGGTGAAGAAGGAGCTGTCAGACCTGACTCGGGAGTTGCGGACTGTCACTGGTCTGATTCGAAAGAAGCAGATCGATGAAGCTCGCGCGGTCATTCAGAAGATTGAGGATCGCGTCGAAGAGCTTGCAATTCCTGAAGAAGACCAGCGCGACCGCAGTTACGTGGCGCTGATGACAACACTGATTCGCTCGAAGGATGGAATCCCGGTCAGTTTTGAGAAGGAAATCGCACCACTTCTGAAGGAAAAATGTATTCGTTGCCACGGTGTGGAACAGGTTTGCGCAAATCTCAGGCTGGATACTTATGCAAATATGGGCCGCGGTGGTCGCAGCGGTCCGGTCCTGATCCCTCGCAATCCTCAGCGCAGCCTGCTGCTGGCAAAAGTGATGAACGAAAATCCTCAGCAGCGAATGCCGCAGGGGGGGGAGCGTTTGTCTGACGATGAGATTCGGCTGCTGGCAAACTGGATTGCTGGTGGCGCGGAGTTTGATGGCGAAGATGTAACCTCGCCCATTGGTGATTCCATGGTCGAGAAGAAACCTCCAGTGAAGGTTGTGATGGCCGATGGAACGGAAACGGTGTCCTTTAAAGATGATGTCGCTCCGTGGCTCGTCGGAGTCTGCATGGGGTGCCACAGCGGGAACAATCCTCGCGGCGGATATTCCATGGAGACCTTTGAAAAGCTGCTTTCCGGCGGCCCGACAGGCAACACCATCGTTCCCGGAGACCCGGACAGCAGTTACATGGTGGATTTGGTCCTACGCCAGGAACCACTCAAGATGCCCGCCGGCAATCAGACCTTCCTGAAGAAGTCACAGGCATTGGCATTGGAGAAATGGATTCAGGAGGGTGCGCACTTCGATGGCAAAGATGCCAAAGCGTCGATTCGGAGCATGGTGCCAACTCCGGAAGAGCGTGAGGCTGCCCTGCTGGCGTCGATGAGCGATCAGGAGTTTGCGGAGCGTCGAAAGCAGCAGGCGGCGACGTTGTGGAAGAGTGTTGCTCCTCGTGAATCGTTTGAGTCAGTGACATCGACCAATCTTTATGTTCTGGGGAACGCAGACGAATCGCGGCTGGCACAGATTTCGAGCTGGGGTGAAGCTCAGGTTTCCAGTTTGACGGCAAAATACAAACTGCCGGATGGCGATCAGCCGTGGCGTGGTCGACTGATCGTTTGTGTCACGAAGGATCGATTTGATTACGAAGAGTTCAATACGGTGCTGATGAACCGCCGAACGCCTCCGGGAGTCTCCGGTCATGTATCCATTAATCAGAATCTGGAAACGGCCTACGTGGCACTGCACGACGTCGGTGATACTGAGAACGCAGACCGTTTGACGACTCAGCAATTACTTAACTCACTGCTCGCTCAGGCATTCCTCCTTAGGCGTGGTGCTGCGATGCCGGACTGGTTTCGCAGCGGCTTTGGATTGTTGGAATCCGGTCTGGGCACTGACTCTGCCTTTATGAAGACGATTCCTCAGCGAGCGGCAGAGGCTGTCAGTACCATCACGGATCCAGGCACGCTGTTTCGTGATGGCACTCTGTCCCCTGACGAAGTGGGGCCCGTTGGGATGCTGATGACCAGATTCCTGATTAATCATGGAGGCACGGCTCGCCTTCAACAACTGGCGATGGAGATCCAGAACGGGACTCCCGCTCAGAACGCGTTGGAAAAAGTCTACAGCGAAAATGCCGCTAATCTTGGCCGGGCCTTTATTCAGAGCGGTGGTCGTTAAGCCCGTCTGGGTTGCCGGGGGCTCGCGTGGGGCGATTTTCCGGGGAAGAA
Organism: Planctomycetaceae bacterium; assembly: GCA_020426485.1. Lineage (GTDB taxonomy): Bacteria > Planctomycetota > Planctomycetia > Planctomycetales > Planctomycetaceae > JAGQPY01. The sequence goes on along the minus strand of JAGQPY010000007.1, from coordinate 26,524 downwards.
CCAGTTAGTCAGAATGCGCTGGTCGGATTTCAGCGGTCTGGGTTCACAGTCAGATTTCGTTTGGTGGCACCGCCGTTTGAGAGCGCTGCCGCCTGATGGAACCATCCCGTTGGTGGCGACTTTCATGACCGTCTGCGGGATGGTTGTTGAATGGCGCTGGCTCATCTTCGCTCCGTCGACATCTGGTCATGTGGTTTCTTTCAGTTTTCTACTCCCTGAACGCCTCCGGGTCTGGCGGTGCGACGAGTGCGGGATTTTTCCGGAAACGTGGGTGCTTTGTCCGAAGCCGGCTTCCGTAGATTGCGAGGAGCCATGTCGACATTTTCAGCGACGTCGTGCCATTTTTTTATCAGTTCCGACAGCTTGTCCGGATTACTGTCGGCCAAATCGTTGAGTTCGCTTCTGTCGTTTGTCATATCGTAAAGTTCCCATCGTCCGCCGTTCGCAGAGACAGCTTTCCAGTTGTTCACGCGAATTGCTCGGTTGTTGCTGAACTGAAAGTACATGAATTCAGGCGCTATTCTTTCCTGGCCCTTCAGGACTGGCAGAAGAGTTTGTCCCTGTGGCCTTGTACATGGTTCATTTCTGAACGATTCGGGGAATGTTGAGTTTGTCGCATCGCAGATGGTGGAGACGAGATCGATCAGGTGTCCCGGTTGATGAGAAATCGTGTCAGCCTGATTCTTCAGCACTGCCGGCCAGTGGGCAATCAGCGGCGACGAGATTCCGCCTTCGTGCTGATTTTGTTTGAACCAGCGGAACGGCGTGTTTCCCACGTGAGCCCAGCCGACGTCGTAACACCAGTAGGATTCAGGGCTGGACGCCGGGAGCGATCTTCCCTTCGTTCGTTCAAAGGGACACGCACCATTGTCTGAACAAAAAAGGATCAGAGTATTTTCAAACAGGTTCTGTTGCTTCAGGAAGTTTGTCAGGCGCCCAACGTTCTGGTCCAGACAGTCGACCATGGCCGCAAAGACTTCCATCCGTGCTTCTTCCCATGCACGTTCTTTGTCTGTTAGTTCGTGCCACGCAGGTATGTAATCAGGACGGGGACTTAGAGCGAACTCCGGGCGTATCAGTTTCAGGTCCAGTTGCCGTTGATATCTTCGCTGCCGGATGCTGTCCCATCCCTCGCTGTATTTACCCTTGTACCTCTTGATGTCGACCTCTTTGGCCTGCAATGGGTAATGCGGAGCGTTGAATGCGATGTAATGGAAGAACGGTTTTCCACTGGAAACGGCTTCGGTAATAAACCGTGTGGCAAAGTCGATATTGGCATCGGTTGTGTAAAATTCGGGGCCAAACTCATTCCACGGCTGGCCGTTCAGGCGAAACGTATTATCCCCTGTGAAGTAGTTCGTGGCGCCGGAAAGGTGTCCCCAGTATCGATCGAACCCTCGATCGGTTGGTTGGTCCTGCAGGTGCCATTTTCCCGTCATTGATGTGAAGTAGCCGTTCTCTTTCATGACCTCGGCAATTGTGGGACCTGCTGACATGGCTTCGCCGCCGGCCTGAAACGGATATCGACCGGTGAGCAGGCAGATGCGCGAGGAGTGGCACTTGGCAGTGTTGTAGAACTGGCTGAGTCGAACACCGTCCGCCGCGAGTTGGTCGAGGTTTGGTGTTGAGATTTCACTTCCGTAGCAACCAAGGTCTGAGAATCCCAGATCATCGGCCATCATCAGAATGACATTCGGCCGGTTGGCGCTTTGCCCCTCAGCCTGAGAGCAGAGTGGGGCTGTTACGCTGAGCAGCACCACGAATGTACGGCGGAAAATCCATGCGGGCCTACGTCCGATGAGAACAGTGTGTGATCGGTTCATGTGTAGTGTTTCTGTTCCGTTGCCGTTGGAGAGCATTGAGAACGACAAAAAGAAACCCGTGCCGCAAACGCGGAACGGGTCAGACTTCATCGATATGACCCGCTGATGAATGCAGGGCCGCACAAGGAATGTTGCCTTCGGAAAGAATTCTTAACCAGCGTTGTTGAGCTCTTCAGCCTTCTTCTTGAGTTCTGCGGCCTTGCGGATGGCGTCTTCGGACTTCTTTTTCGTTTCGTCCGATTTCTTTTTCGCTTCGTCAGCGGCCTTCTTCGCTTCGTCCGCCGCTTTCTTCTTTGGTTCCACAGCCTTCTTTGCTTCTTCGACGGCCTTCGTCGCCGAATCAACCGCTGCCTTGCTGTCAGCCACGGCTTTCTCCGCCGCATCGACAACTGCTTTCGGAGCATCAGCATTCTTTTTCAGATCTGCAAGTGTCTTCTCAGCGCCGGAGAAGGCCTTGGCTGCTTCAGCGGCCTTCGCCTCGGAAGCTTTCACCTGTTCGTTGACAGCGGCCAGTTCTTTCGCTGCTGCCTCGGATTTAGTGGCGGCCTCTGCGGCGGCCTTTTCCGCGGCAGGGATCGCGGCCGCCAGCTCTTCCACTTCTTTTGCGGCGTCTTCAGCGGCTCGACCAGCTTCCAGGGCCGCCAACTGGCGTTCTTTGCGAAAGTCGGGCACGATCTCCAGACCAGCCACTGCAGCCTTCAGCTGTTCTTCGCCCTGTTCAGTAACCTTAGTCTGCCACACGAACAACTTCTTCAGATTCTTCAGGTTTGCCAGCGACTTGAGGGCTTCATCGGTGACGGCTGTTTCATAGACGTTTAAGTATTCAAGGTTTTCCAGGCCCGTCAGTTTTGCAATGCCGGCATCCGTCACTGCGGTCTTTTCCAGATGGAGCTTCACCAGGCCCTTGAGGGCAGCAATGTGGCTCAGGCCATTGTCCGTGACCTTTGTGCCGCGAAGATTCAGCGAGTACACATTGTTGGCACCGGTGAGGATTTTCAGAGTGTCGTCAACGATCTCTTTGTCGGAAAGATGAAACGCGATTGTCAGGCGGGTGTCATTCTTCGCCAGTTGCATCGCCTGACCACCAGCATCGCGCACAGCCTGAATCAATGCCTTGTCGGTATCAGACAGTTCGTCAGCCAGTGACACCTGCACGCTGCATGCTGCCATCGCTGCCAGCACTTTGATAAAGTTTGTAAGCATCTGTTTTGTCCTGTGAGTAATAGCTGGAAACTCTGTCCTGATCACGATCTGCTTCTCGGCTTCCGAGGTCGACTCAGCGGCCAGCATGCAGAGTGCTGAAGATTTCGTTTCTGACAGCGTGGGGCGGGAATGTTGTGTTGGTGGGATAGCCAACTCAGGGCTCGAACCAGATAACGAGGTTATCCCGTTTCACCTTCCGATTCAATCTTCTCGTGGATTCCGGGTGAGTGATGGTCATTTTCCGACGAGGTCCTGTCTCAGACCGTTCGAACCGCCGCTCGGAAACGCTTCAGTTGGTCGCTCTGAGAGTCTGACTCAACCCGAGCCAGTTCGCCAAAATCGGAAGCTCTCATCTGTCGAGTCAATTCAGTCCGGGTTGACCTCGCGACGGTCATTGTGCCCGCCGTCCGTTTCGCTGGGTAGAGGCGGCTTCATGAAGAATTCGGTGTCTTTGTAACCAGAAGTCCAAACGAGGGAATTGCCGTAACATGTTGTCTTGTCTACGGTTCGGGGCAAAGAATGTTTCCGGGCAGGCGACGTTCAGTGATTCGGATTCTGGCAGGCCTTCGAGGAGTCGGCAGGCAACTGGGTTTTCGGGAGTTGGAAGCTGCTGTGAGGTCAAAAACCGGGACATGTCCAGTGACTGAACTACTATTGAGGCCATCGTCGTTGGAAAACAGGGTTTGCCGAAGCGGAAACCGCACCGTGTTGTCCGACCCGGAATCGGTGGTCCAGACTGGTCTCGATTCAGTTTGGGGCTCCGTCGTAAAATACACCGGCGGGCGAACCGCCTGCCGGCAGTTGTTTCCTGCGCTGCCGTATCTGCTGGTCAAGGCCCGGTGATCTCGGCGGTATGTCTTCTGCGAGAATCCGAAGGGTGAACGTTCACTCTGTCCTGTCGCGAGATTCGTGACTTATGGACCGATTGATTCGATGCCAATCTTCAACGAATGCGCACGGATGCGTCTGAAATGTCTGGTTTCGTTTTAGCAACCACAACGACAACACTCTGTAGTTTGGGACGAATCATACGTGAGTTCGTTTCCAGCGTCGGCGGGCTTGCGATCTTCAGTTTTCATATCCTCTGCGGCGTGGGCTGTCGTCTGCCACGGCGCGATATTCTGACGCCCATCCTGTATGATATCGGCGTTCGCAGCGTTCCGGTGGTCGTTATCACCGGAACGTTCATCGGAATGGTGCTGGCTGTCCAGACTCATACCCAGTTCAAGATGCTGCACATGGAGTCGCGACTTGGTGCCGTCATCACGATGACGCTTGTTTCCGAACTTGGCCCGGTGCTTGCCGCGACGATGCTTGCTGGTCGAGTTGGTTCTGCGATGGCCGCTCAACTGGGCACCATGCGAGTGACGGATCAGATCTACGCGATTCGCTCACTGGGAGCCGATCCGATTGCGCATCTTGTGCTGCCGAGATTCATGGCCTGCGTGCTTCTTATTCCGTTGCTGACGGCGCTTGCAGATGCCGTCGGAATTCTCTCCGGTTGGTTATTCAGTGTTCAGGTGCTGCGTATCAATAGTGAACTTTACTGGCTCTACGCTCGTCAGTTTGTGACTGGTTGGGACGTTGGTGCGGGGCTGTTGAAGAGCATCTTTTTTGGTTCGGCAATATCGGTCATCGCCTGTCGAAATGGATTTTATTGCGGTGCCGGAGCTGAAGGAGTTGGCAGAGCCGCGACGCAGGCTTTTGTGCAATCATTTGTCGCGATTCTTGGGCTGGATCTTTTACTCACTGTGGCCCTGAATTCGGCCTACTACACCATCTGGCCGGATGCGGTTTCTCTGGCACTGCTTCTGATTGATTTGAACTGATGGCAGGTGTGTTTTGAATCCGGTTCTGGAACTGAAATCTGTTCACTGTACGTTCGGCCGCCAGACGGTTCTGCGCGATCTGAATCTTGTGATTCGACACGGGGAAACCGTTGCCATTGTCGGAGAAAGTGGTTGTGGCAAAAGTGTCACAATGAAGGTTCTCATGAAGTTGATTGAGCCGACTTCCGGCACACTGCGCTGGTTTGACCACGACGTTTCCGGTTTAACTGCTTCGGAACGCGGCAGGCTGCAGCGAAAGCTGGGCTATCTGTTTCAGGGAGCCGCGCTGTTTGACAGTCTTAGCATATTTGAAAATGTGGCGTTCGGGCTCCGTCAGTCGGGCGTGACAAGTGAAGCGTTGATTCGCCAAACGGTCATCGAACGACTGGATGAAGTTGGTTTGAACACGGACATTCTGCACAAGCGACCATCTGAGATCTCTGGTGGAATGCAGAAACGTGTTGGCCTGGCTCGAGCACTTGCGTTGAGTCCGGATGTGATGTTCTACGACGAACCAACAACAGGCCTCGATCCGCTGAACTGTCGCCGAATTGACGATCTGATCCTGGCAGTTCGTGATCGCAGAAATGTGACCGGAGTGATTGTCACGCACGACCTTCGCACGATCAGGCGGGTGGCTGATCGTGTGATCATGATGGTCCCCGGAAATCGTCTGGGACCCGATGAATCGCAGATTGTTTTCGATGGCACCTGGCGTGAGTTCACTCGCTGTCGCCATCCTCTGGTCATGGAGTACATCGGTGAGGACGAGATTGAGTCCGGCGGTGCTGCAGTTTCGTCGGGAGGCTCCGTCGACATTCGCGCTGCGTGAAACTCATTCCTTCTGTCATGCCACACCGGTGGCCGGGTGCGACAGTTTCTGTCGCACATTTGGTGGACACTAATGAAGTGAGATGTTCGCAGTTTGTCAGTGATCAATGGAATCAGCAGTTTCGTTTGGAGCGATCGATTGAGTCAGATCCGGGCACGACTCACGTTAGGTAAATGCGTACTTCCCGGAGCGGCAGTTTGAGGTTTTCGGATCGGAAGGAATCCGTTCCGACCCTTTTTCATGAAGAAGCAGACGCTATGGATAGCAAATCTCAGGAATTTCGAGTGGGTTTGATGGCAGTCGCTGCACTGGTGGCTGTCGTTGTCATGGTGTTTCAGTTTGGTGAAGTTGGTGGCTACCTGCGCCCCGGAAAGCGGATCACGATCCTGGTGAAAGACGCGACGGGACTTCATACGGAAGCGCCTGTCCGGTTGAATGGCATTCGCATTGGCCAGGTTGAGTCGCTGAAACTGCTGCCGGATCACCGTGGAGTTGCCGTCGATGTGCTGATTTACGAAGAGTTCGCACTGCCCGCAGATTCTCGTGCTTTGGTGACCCGGTCGCTGCTTGGCGATGGTGCAATCGAGGTGGTTTCCGGAAAGAGTGACGTGCTGGTGGACAGCGGCGATCGACTGATTGGACACTCCTCACCGAATCCAGCAGAAATCGTGACTCGAATGGAGCATCGGCTGACCGCTACATTGGATGCATTTGAGGGGACCGGGCGCGAATGGGAGCGTCTGGCCGGAAATCTGAATCAAATGCTGCAAAGTACGGGGCCTGACGGCAGGAACACAATGCAGCAATCCGTTGCCTCGCTGGAACAGTTCACGAAGACGATGCGGACGGCTGAACAGACGCTGGCTGCCGCCGGGTCACTGATTTCTGATCCGCAGTATCAGGAACAGCTGCGGCGGACACTTGCCGCTCTGCCTGAACTGATGAACGAAACTCGCACGACACTCCAAACCGTCAACGGAGTCGTGCGACAGGTTGAGATGACCGTGGCTCAGGTGAATACAGCTACGTCACCGTTGGCCGCGCAGAGTTCGGAAATTGTCTCCAGACTGAATGGTTCTCTGGGACATGTCGAAGCGATGACTCGAGATCTGGCACAGCTTTCTGCTGTTGCGAACGATCAGCAGGGAACGGTTCGCCAGTTATTGGCGGACCCCGGTATCTACCGGAACCTGAATTCCGCGTCTGCCACGCTTTCTGTTCTGTTGGCCAATCTGAAGCCGGTGATTTCCGATCTTCAGGTCTTCAGCGACAAGGTGGCTCGACATCCGGAAGTTCTTGGTGTTCGAGGAGCGGTTCGTGGAAGTTCCGGCGTCAAGGACTCAGGTGTTGTGCCAGCGGGATTTGAACAGTAGGCCTGGTCGAGTTTCAGGCAGCGGGCTTTGTCTCAGAGCAAACGCTGGATTCTCAGCCGACGCGGATGGCAGCCATCTTGAACGTGGTCCCGGAGCAATGCGTGTCCACGAGATCGCGAGCTTTACCAATGAACACGGGGCACTAGGTGAACACGGAATAATCGTATCAAAGTCCGTGGACAGCTTCGCTGCGGAGCGAACGCCCTCGCTGGATCAGATTCGTCGAATCATCCGGGGTCCGTGTGCGCATGGGGATGTCGATATGGCGATGATCCCGAATGTGTGTTCCAAGAAAGTTATCGCTGATGAAGTCGAGCGGAAATCGCTGATACCATGGGGCTGAGATGTCGACCAGTTGGGTCTGAGTTTCGTAGCCATCCTTCAACAGTTGGATTTCACGAGTTCCGTACCAGGTGAAATCAAGTGATGCCGGGGTGTAGCCGACATCCTTCCCGTCTACGCGCACAAGAGCACCGGGCGGGTTTGAATTGATCGTCACTCGACGATGAACGCATCCGGTAAGAGTTGAGGCCAGCAACAGCACTGGCAGCAGTGAACTGCGGGACATGACCACGGTTTTCGTGAGATTGTTCCTGAGGAAGCTGACGAAGGCAGGATCCTGCCTGTACAGTTGCAGGGGACAGGCTTGGAAGGCTACTCGATGTTACTCGACCGGGCCAATAGCGGTTTCTCGTTTGTGAAGGATCTGTAGCGGTTTGGTTTGTTGTAAGTTGTTTTTGGGTAATGCTTTACGATTGGTTCCCTGTGGTGCGTTGGTCGTAGTGCCATTGTCAGGCAGCCTCTGGAGTCTGACTCTGTCAGTTCCGCGCTCCGTGCGCGCATCTTTGCAGAATGATCAGCGGGAGTATTTCCGAGCGGTAGCTCGAATCGGCTGCGGGGGCTCCCCGTGTGTGGCTGTGTTTTATCTGATTTGGTCTCCCATCATGATTTCATTGAATTGCCATCAACGAACAGCCAATTACACTGCCAAACGGCGCTGTTTCTGATCGGGAGATGATTATGCCGCTTTCCTGCGAACTTCGAAACCTCCGTGGTTTCGACGCCCCTTTACTGAGCTTGTCGAAATGAGTGATCAACCCTTGGTTCAGTATGCCTCACGCACCGATGTCGGAATGCGCAGGGCGGCGAATCAGGATTCACTCGCTGTGAAGCTCTGTAATGACTTCGAGTGTTTTTCTGACAGCGGACACTTGTTTGTCGTGGCGGATGGAATGGGTGGCCATTCCGTTGGGGACCTTGCCAGCAGAATCGCAGTCGAGACCGTTCAGCTGTCCTATTTCAAAATCGACGCTGAGAGTATTCCGGACCGAATTCTTGCATCCATGACAGCCGCTAATCGGGCGATCAGTGACAAGGCTCGGGAGAATCCGGAGTTTTCAGACATGGGGACAACTTGTTCCCTGTTGGCATTATCTGCGACTGGCGCGTGTGTTGGTCACGTGGGAGACAGTCGTGTGTACCGCGTTCGCTCTGGAAGAATTGAGCAGCTGACGTTCGATCACAGCCTTCAATGGGAAATGATCAGGGCCGGACGTGCCACGATCGAAAATGTTGATCTGCTGCATCCGCGGAACGTCATCACCAGATGTCTTGGTCCGGATCAGAGCGTACAGATCGACATCGAAGGTCCATTTCATGTTCAGAGCGGCGATCGATTTGTCCTTTGTTCTGACGGACTGACCGGACACGTCAGCGACAGTGAAATCGGTGCTGTGGCGTCGAGTCTGGCTCCGGCGGAAGCGTCCAGACTTCTGATCAATCTGGCAAATTGTCGGGGAGGAGCGGACAACGTCACGGCCATCGTTGTTGACGTCCGCAGCTACCCTGCTGTCAGTAGTCCGGTCGTTGATCATGCGACAAAGGAGGTCTCGTTCGGGCGGACAACCGATGCTTTGAGTAAGAAGCGTTCCAGACGCCGGATCAGTGAATGGTCCCTGGTCCTGTTCAGCTTTCTGGCAACGTTTGGCCTGGCAGCGCTGGCACTCGGTCACAATGGTATTGGTCTTTCCATAATTTGTGTGGCGCTGATCCTTGGCTTCTTTCGACTGGTGGCCTCCATCGGCGTCACGGCATCCGGGGATGGTGCAGTATCGACTCCGATTCTTGGTGGGTCGGGGATGCATCTGCCAGTCGGCTCACTGCCCGCTCAGAAGTCACCGTATCGGACGAGTTCGGCTGAGGTGACTCCGGATTTCCTGGAGTTTCTTGCTGAGGCGCAAAGCGAATTGACTCAGGCAGCGATCGATAACGGTTGGCCCGTTGACCCGAAGGCACTGCAGGATCTGCGTCAGCAATCAATCGACGCAGTTAAAAAGAATGATCCTGGACGCTGCGTACAGCTTCGCGCAACTGCGATTGATGTTGTGATGAAGGAACTCTATCACCATACGCGCACAATGCAGGGTTAAGCGAATCCGGTCAGAGGCCGGAATGAGCTGATCGGTCACGATTTGCGGCTTCGCTGCCATCACTGCGGGCCGAACAGGTTCGACGAATTCCTCTGCTTTGCCGGCCCTTGCCTGCCAAACACTGTGGTCTGTGAAGGTGAACGCTGATTTCTCCGGTTTTTTGCCGGTATTATTCGTCTGTTCGGGCATGCCTCTACGACATATCATTCTCGTGAAACGGCAGAATCTGCCGTTCGGCCGACTGAACACCTTGAGACTCAGGATCGCTCCAGTCGATCGATGGTTGCTCAATTAGACGACTGATCAGCAGACTTGTGTCGGCAGTTCGTGAATGAGGCAGCGAGTCCCCTGTGGCTTCGGACTCTTAATCTCGTCTACGACGGCATTTTTGATATGGTCAGCGGTCTGAGCAGTGGCTTCCTGAGGGTCGGAGCTGGTAGTGCCGGAGTTGGATTGATTGAAATCTGAACACGTACAGCATGGAGGTTGTTGTGTTCCTGCTTAAGAGTATTCGCAGGCGACTTGTAACAGGATTTACGATCGCGCTGGGCTTTATGCTGTTGATGTCCGGATATGCCATTTGGGGGTTGCTGCATCATCAGGAAGCAGTGAGTCGATTGGAAGATCTGGTTCACAAGACGCCCAGCAAGGCTGAGCTGGTTGAGGCCGTCAATCGCATTCAGATGACGCTTCACCTTCCTCTGCAGTCCAAAGTGGATCTGTCGAATGACGATGCGATTCAGGATATTCGGCTGAAGTATCTGCAGGCAGTTCGACATGGTCGTTCCAGGCTTGACGAATTCTGGCGACGCAGCGATGCGGCGGCCGCAGATCCTCATCGTTTGGCGCTGGGACTTCGGGGGAGGCATCCGTTTCAGGAGATTACTCTGAGAAATGTCAGCCAGTACCTGACGACGATGGCCAACCTGGCGGATGAGCTTCGGTACTCACCGGATTCCCGCAAGGAAACGCGATACTTCCTTCTGCGCGAGACGATGTTGAAGCTGGACCTGCTGGAGGCGGGTATTTTCAACAACCTTCAGCGTTTGCCGTCCTACGAAAAGGAACAGAACGTTCTGGCTTCGCTTGAGGCGGAGAAACATCAGTCCGCGGCGCTGTTGAACCTCGTGTTGTCTCTGGTTGGTGTTGGGTGTGTGTCGTACGCAGTTACGATTTACTGCGGATTTCAATGGGTTTCCAATCCACTGCGAACAATTGCCAAAGGAGCATCTCGAATTGCCAACGGCGATACCGATTATCGCCTGCAACCCGTTACTCGATGGGATGATGAGTTTTCAGAGCTGACGACCAACTTCAATCGAATGGCCGATCGCTTTCAGGAAGCTGAAGACAATCTGAATGCCAAAGTTGAAGAACGCAGTCGGCAGCTTGTTCGTTCAGAACGGCTTGCCGGTGTGGGATTTCTGGCTGCCGGCGTGGCACACGAAATCAACAATCCGCTTTCGGCCATATCCATGGCGGCTGAGTCGCTTCAAATGCGTTTGAGTGATCAGTTGAATCCGGACGCTCCGGATACACGGGAAGCCATGGAACGTCTGGAAATGATTCAACGCGAATCGAAGCGTTGTGGGCAGATCACGCGGCGTCTGCTGGATTTCTCTCGGAACGAAAAGCAGGAAAAGCGGCTCGACGATCTGACGCAGGTGATTCGAGAAGTTCTGGAAATGGTTCGGCCTATGGGGCGTTACAGCGATCGTCAGGTCGTCTTCGAGCAAACCAACCCTGTCATGGCGGAAATCAACGCGTCTCAGATGAAGCAGGTTGTTCTGAATCTGGTGGCGAATGGACTACAGGCGACGGCCTCCGGGGGACGAGTGACAGTTCGAGTGGAAGAGCAAACCGACTGGGTCGTTTTTGAGGTCGCGGATGATGGACACGGCATGAAGCCGGAGAACATTGTCCACCTGTTCGAGCCGTTCTATTCGACGAAAGAAACGGGGCAGGGGACCGGACTGGGACTCAGCATCACGCACCGAATTATCGAGGAGCACGGCGGTACCATTGACCCGTCCAGCGATGGGCCGGGACGGGGCAGTCGGTTTTGTGTTCGCCTGCCACGTCGCCAGCCGCAGCAGCGGGCAGCGTGATCATTAAAATCCGCAGTTGTTGAGTGAAGAACGGCCGACTGGGCTCTGAAAACACATTTAAGCCTGGTCTGCGGCGGATTCATACTGGTATCCGCCGAATCAAACCACATATACTCGCTGCAGATTGCAGAGTTACAGCGCTGACCAGCGACGTGCTCTCAAAAGGTCGGCAGTTCGCGAACATTCCGGACAACGGTTGTTGTGAAACCCGGAATCATCGGCGTCAGATTTCGACAGATTTGTTTCGATTCATTCGGTAGCTGGATTCTGGCATGTCGGGTCTCTCTCAGAATATTGTCTACGTCTCGCTCGTTATCGCGGCACTGATGGCTGTGGCGGCGATTGCAGATCTTGCGACCGGAGCTTTGTTTGGTGGACAATCGGCCTTTGACGTTTTGTTCATTCTGGGGGCCGGAATCACCATCTTCATGGCCGTGGACTGCATCAGAAAAGCACGATAGGCTCCTCTGATCTCTCGAACTGTCTGCTTATGCTCCGATGGCGACGATCTGAGTATGCAGGCCGGTTGTTCTGAATGATCTGCCTTTGCAGCAGGCCGGAACTTCCCGCTTTTCAGTGGCATTCGCCCGGAATCTCACCGCGACTCGCAACTCACGGCTCCCTTTGCTCTCCGGTGGGGCATTCGGCTGAACGATCGTCAAATGCCGCACAGTCGTCAGGATTTGACTGCCTTTCGCTACCGACAGGACCGCTGAAACATGGAGATCAGGTACGAGTAGACTCGCGGCCCGTTGTATCAAGCGAATTGTTCGGCACAGTCGATAGATCCGGACGGAGCAGGGTTTTGTTTACAACCCATGCGATGCCGTCAGCCACCATATCACCTGGAATCCTTTGAAGTCCTGTGTCTGGATTCAAAGGAATTATTGGAGCGGGTGATGGTTCTGTTTGCTCGATCTGTCAGGAGTGCAATCATGTCTGTGTCTGCCTTGAGGACGTTTGCTCTGTTGGCCGGCGTTCTGCTTTTTTCGACGCAGGGTTTCGCCGGAGTTCTTCGCTTTGTCGGCGGGCAGAAGTCTGGTGGATGTGCCGACGGTTGTTCGCCGGAGTGTTGTCAACCAACGATCGCTCGTCCGTGTTGTATCAACGTCTATTCCTACCAACGCAAGGACTGGTGTCGGAAACCTGATTGCGCGGAACCGTCGATGGCAGAAGGCTGCCTGTGCTCTCCGGAGTCCTGTTCTGTAGTCGCCAGTGACATGGATTTGCCCACGGGGAGTTTCTGTTCAGCGGGGTGCTCAGAAGGCTGCACCGGACAGTGTTTTGACAGAGAAACCTGCTGTGCGATTGCGGAACTGATCCACCAGTCAATGACAGGGTGTTATGCGGCCGATCGTCGCCGTGCAATCCATCGGCTGGGTGACCATTTTGACTGCTGCTGCCATCCGGAGATCATGAATGCGTTCATCTATGCCCTGAACGATGCAGATGAGCACGTGCGTGCCAAAGCAGCCGATGAAATTGGTGACCAGATTCGCCGCAATCGCTGCATCTGCGGAAGCCCTGTCATCCGCGCACTGACCACCGCGCTGGGTGATTGTGATCCTTCGGTTCGCCGGCAGGCGGAACAGGCGTTGAAGGCGAGTGGTTACCGAATTGAAGACGGCTGTTGTGTAACGTTTTCGTCCGGGATACGTTTGTCTCGCAGTACAACGCAGAATTCCGAGACCAGTGGTCTGACAGCTGCAGACCCGGTTCAGAAATCAGAAACTCTCGCCTTCGTTTCACCGTCTGCTGAGCAGGTCGGATTCTCAGTGGATCCAGATGATGATTCAGATGTTGCTGTCATTCCGCCGCCGGTACCGGCCCGCGATCCTTTGTCTGGCGCCGGACTGCGATTGATCGATACGTTCGGGTATCAGAAAAATTAAGAGGCCCTGACAAAACCGGGACAGACGCACTTTCCGACAGTTATTCCACTGGGTTTCTGCCGCGTTACGGGAGCCGGTTCCGGTTTTGTGAGCGGTTCGAAATAGTTCTGAGAGTTGAATTCGCGTTTTTGGATCTGCTTTCGTAGAAGATGTTGCGACTCCCGGTCATCGGTCGGGAGTCTTTTTTTGTTGACCGGGCAGATTACACAGGACCACTGACAGAACGTCGGCCATTATGGTTGTTCGGCCATGAAACACACAGCAGGATTGACTGACGGCCCTCGCCGCTCTCGAGCGTTTTCTACGATGAAAACGTTGATGGCTTCCGGTTGGGTTGTGTGGTTTCTTATTGCCTTTTTTAACAGTCGGCTGCCGAACAATTCGCCTTTCACCGACACCGACGGCACGTCTCGCGATCTCTTCAGGTCTGACATCTGGCAATTGATTCTTGACAGCGCGCCGGCGATTTTAAATCCCTTCGATTATACGTTCGGCGCTGACGATACGGCCGGATGGGGAAACCTTCGGGAGCGACTGCCGTTCATGGCCGTGGCCCTGCAGACGTGGTTCATTGTCTGGTGCATCGGTTGGCCCTGGGCTCGGCGGGTTTCATTGAAGGTTCAGCTCCTGAGGAGCGAACGGCTGGTTTTGACATTCGGAATCGGCACGTCATTGTTTTCCGTGTGGATTCTGGCCTGTGGATTGAGCAGCCTTTTGCGGCCGTGGATTCTGTGGCTGCCGGCGATTGTCTCTGTTGTGTCTTTAGGGGCAGGGCAGTTTCGGTGTCGACTCAATGCGAAGGCCGGGCGTAGTCAGACCCGCGTGACCGGCACCGGGGTGTGTCAGCGTTCGGATGCAGAGCCACTGAATTCATCTGGCGACACCTCCGATACGAACGCTGCACATAACGATCCAGAGAAGGCGTCGGCCAGGCCGAATCGAAGACATCGGCTAAACACGGGCTGCATTGTTTGTGGTCTCCTGCTGGCTCCGTTTGTGGTTCATATTCTGCTGGGCGGGATGACTCCGCCATTCGATTTCGACGTTCGTGAGTACCACCTGGAGGGACCAAAAGAGTGGTTTCTTGCCGGGGAAATTCATCCACTGCGACACAACGTCTACACCAGTTTTCCATTTCTGAGTGAAATGGTCTGTCTGGCTGCCATGGTGCTGGCCCAGGATTGGTGGGCGGGTGCCGTGGCCGGAAAGCTGGCGATCAGCAGTTTTCAGTTGATGTCTGTTCTTTGTGTCTATGCAATCGGGCGGCGCTGGTTTTCGCGAGAAGCCGGCTACATCGCTGCTCTGGCGTTAATATCAACGCCCTGGACAATTCGAATCTCGATCATTGCTTACGCCGAAGGTGCCGTGACGTTCTACGTGATCGCCACAGTCATGTTGTGCCTGCTGTGGGTGCAGGTACAGCCCAGCGGCGATCAGCTCTGGTCATTGGCGATCGGGTTCTTTTCCGGCAGCGCGATGGCGTCCAAGTATCCGGGGCTGGTGACTGCCGTGTTTCCGGCAGTTATCGTTCTGGCAGTGAATGGCCGGCGGCAAGTGGCGGCGGCTGCTGAAACGGACAATCGACACCACATCCACGGCATTCTAACGTTGAGTGTGTTTTTCGGATTGGGACTTCTGTTTTCGATTGGTCCCTGGATGCTGCGGAATACTGCCTGGCACGGAAATCCTGTCTATCCACTGGCTGACTCACTGTTCCACAGCAGGGACTGGAGTTCGGAGATGGATCAGAAGTGGGGCAGGGCACATGGTCCGGGAGACCATCATCTGGCGGGCCTGCCGCACCACATCGCCGACGTTGCGATGGCCAATGATTGGCAGAATGGGCTTCTGTTTGCGTGTCTTATTCCTGCACTTCTGTTCGGTTTTCGGGATCCGCAAGTTCGCAGCGTACTTCTGTGGAGTACCTGGATTCTGTTTTCGTGGTGGGCATTCACACATCGAATTGATCGATTCTGGATCCCCGTGGTTCCCCTATTGGCCGTTCTGTGCGGGGCCGCGTGGGCTCGGAACAATCATGGAGTCTGGCGTTCTGTCATTTCAGCCGCTGTCTTGATCACTCTTGTTTTCAATTATGGATTCTCCCGGCTTCCCGTTGTGGGGTTTCACGCAGGGTTGATGAAGATGGAGTCGGCTGCACGTCTGCCTGTTCGATCGGATATTCGAATCCTTAACACGTCGTTACCGCAGGATGCTCGGGTTCTGATGGTTGGCGAGGCAGAAGTTTTCGATATGAAGTTTCCAGTCGTCTACAACACGGTGTTTGACGACAGCATCTTTGAACTCTGGCTGAAAGAAGAAGGCGGAAGCTCGCGGAATTCATCGATGAAACCTGCCGAGCAGATCCATTCCATTCTTCAGCGGGAAAACATCACGCACATCTACGTCAACTGGAGTGAGATACTTCGCTACAGACTTCCGGGCAGTTACGGGTTCACCGACTTCGTGATGCCAATCCGGTTCAGGTCACTGCTGGAGAATCACGTGCTGGAGGATCCGGTTTGTCTCAGGTTCAGCGACTGGACCGGGATGAATGACCAGGCTCGACAGGAGGTGACGTCCTGGGAAGGTGCCGATGATTTGATCCGGGAAGACGGGACGTGGAAGTCCATTCAGCTTTACCGAGTCGCATCGCATTTCGGCAGGCAATTGCCCGCGATTCCATCAGGACATCCGGGGGGGCGTTAGTTCAGAAACGCTGTACTGAGCCGTCGAACGGCCGGTGTAGGCGACAATGAGTTCTGCCAGAAGCCCCAGCGAAAGCGTCTGGCCTCCCAGCAGCAGGGCGGCAACAGAATAAGCCAGCAACGGGCGATTGCCGATGGCTGACGGATCAATCCAGCCAAGAAGATTCATCAGAATCCAGAGGGATGACAGGTAGCACAGGCCCAGTGCTCCAACGCTGAAAAAGAAGAGTCCAATTCCCCCCAGCGCGTGAAGTGGGCGTCGGCCAAACGTGATCAGGAAGGTCACGGTGAGTGAATCGAGAAGACCTCGAAGAAAACGACGGACTCCATATTTGGAATGGCCATGCTGTCGAGCCCGATGATGGACCGGCAGTTCCGTCACTTTGAATCCTTTCGCGTGAGCGAGGACGGGAATGAAACGGTGCAGTTCGCCATAGATTTCAATTTCAGCAGCGACGATCGTGCGAAACATTTTCAGTCCGCAATTGTGATCGTGCAGCGTTAACCCCGTCATTGAGCTGACCATCCAGTTAAACACTCGACTGGGGTAGACCTTATGCCATGGATCTAAACGTCGCTTTTTCCATCCGTTGACCACGTCGAAACCGTCACCAATCAGCCGCAACATTTCCGGAATTTCCGCCGGGTCATCCTGCAGGTCAGCGTCCATCATCATCAGCAGATCACCTTTGGCAGTTTTCATTCCGGCGGTCAGGGCGGCCGCTTTACCAAAATTTCTGCGGAATCGGATTCCCCGAACGTTACTGTGCTCTGAGGCCAGCTTCTGAATCAGGCTCCACGATTGATCGGTCGAGCCATCGTCAATGAAGATGACCTCAAACTGGTCAACGGCGGTCGCCGCTGAGGACTGCACTTCGCTCCACAACTGTTGCAGGCTGCCATCTTCATTCATGACCGGCACTATGATTGTCAGCACGACGCTTACTTTCGAATCTGTTTAATCGGCGGTCTGAGTGGTTCGAGAACGGCGGCCTGTCGTAGTGATCGCAGCTTCCGTCACGGCAGCTTTCTCACGCAGTGCCTCGGCAGAAATCAGGTGGACGAGTTCCTGACCGAGTCGATCCATTTCGACCACCAGAGTGTCGAGTCGGCCAGCCAGATACATGTAGGCGGCAAGCGATGGAATTGCGATTGATAGTCCGGCAGCAGTTGTAAGCAGTGCCATGGCGATTCCGCGAGCCAGCTGCTCTGCCTGTCCCATCGCGTTACTCTGGGCGATGTCATTGAATGCCTGAATCATCCCGATGACCGTTCCGAGAAGACCGATCAGTGGGCACAACGTTGCAACCCCGTTCAATACCCGCAGCCGCTTCTTTAGCAGACTGATCTGTCGTTCTCCACCATCAATGATGGCCTGCTCAACTTCCACACTCGGTTTTCCCCATTTTCTTACGGCGTGAAGAAACACGTCCGCCATCGGACTGCCATCCTGCTGACACACGGCAATTGCATTCGGCTTGTTCATTGTGCCCGAACGCAGATGCTGTAGAAAGCGGTCGACAAAAGCGCGGGGAATCACACGCCGTCGTCGCAGCAGAACAACTCGCTCAATTCCACACCAAAGAGCAAGGATTGAAGCCACCGCAAAGACCACGGTGAATGGAATGCCTATGGCTTTCACGATGGCTTCCGGCGATCCGGGAATTGCAGACTCCGTAGCTGAGTTCACTGCTGCCTTTGCGGCGGCAGCCTCAGCTGCAGCGACTTCTTCCTGCCCCCGGGCGCAGGGCAGGGAAGGGGGGGCGAGCAGCAGTGTGGCAATCAGAATGAGCTGAGTTGTGATTTGGTTTCGCACGTGGCGATGGCTTTCAAGCCGGAGTGAAAAATACGACGGTGTATGCCGTGCCGTAGACTCAGCTCGCTGGCTGAGAACAGGCTTCTACAGGCATTCATGCTTGGTGCAGGAAGGATCAGCTTTCTGTTTTTGCCGTGAGTTCATGAAGTCGGGTCTTTGCCTGAGAGGCAAGTTCCGATGTCGGAAACTCTTTCAACAGGTCTGAATAACTTCGAACAGCGGACTCCACGTGACCAAGCTTTACTTCGCATCCAGCTGCCTGATAGAGCCCACGTGCCCGCCAGTCAGATTGGGGGTAAGTGACATAAACGCGATAGTATTCTTTGACCGCCTTTTCGTAGTCATTCTGCAGCAGGTAAGTTTCCGCAATCATAAACTGGCTGGTCGCGGCCGTTTCGGTTCCCTTCCCGGATTCGTCATTGATGACTCTGGTAAAGTAGTCTCGAGAGCGTTCAAAGTCCGGCGGCGATTGTTGCTTCCACCGGCGTCCCTGGACATAAAGAATCTGAAACTCGAAACGCGATTCTGAAAATGTTTGCCGCAGGTCCTCGGCAATGGCATCGATTTCCGAATATCGCTTCGCAGCGAGCGCGAGTTCTGCTGAGACGACCCAGATGCGTTGCGTCCAATCCTGGTCTGTCAACTTCTTGTCGATGACGGCATCTCGGAGCAACTCCAGTTGCTGACTCGCAAGCTGATATTGCCCCTGATCCAGAAGAGCTTCCGCGTTCAGAAGCTGAACCTGCGGCGCATACGGGCTTGTGCTGAATGCCAGAGTAAACTGGTCTGACAATTTGCGGACACTTTGCCAGTCACGATCGGATGCGCTGATGTCGATCGCATGATAAAGAGCAATTTCTCGTTCAGAATCTCCGTAGCCCGGCTCAGCAGCGATGGCCAGAAACTCAGTCTGAGCATCTTTGAGTTTGTTGGCCTGCATCGCGCTTTCTGCCAGGAACAGTCGAGCGGTACCCGACAACGGACTTTCCGGATACTGCTCCAGAAGCCGCCTGTAGATGCTGTCAGCACTTTCGAAATTCTCCGCGCGGACATTCAACTGAGCCCATTCCTGAAGAATCAGCGGCGCTTCAGTTTCAAGCCCTTTTTGTCGCGTCATGCCTTCCCATACGCGATTTGCATCCTCCGTACGATGCTGTTCTTCCAGTATGCGGGCGAGAGTTCGGGCAGAATTCAACAGGTATTTCAGCGTTGCCTGATGAGGTTCAGTCTGTGCGGTCAGTGACGTGTAGACGGCTTCGAATTCTTTGATCGCCTCATCTTTGTCCCCCAATTCCAGCGTACACATCGCACTCATGTATGCGGCTTCTGTCGTTGTGACATTTGTGGGGTCGACTTCGCCGATCTTCTGAAACAGGTCCTTCGCCTTCCGGAATTCGTTCAGTCGGAAATAGCACCAACCAGCTCCCGACAGCCCGGCATTCTTCGTTTGTACTTCCGCTGCATCACTCGAAGCCAGTTCGAAGAAACGTCCGGCGACCGCGAAATTCGACTGCTGCCAGAATGCCTCCGCACATTGCAGGATCGCCATCCATGTCTGAGGGTTCTCGGAATGAGTCTTCAGAAGACTCTGCAGATCAGATTCGGCTTCGCCGGGCCGATTCTGATGCGATACCGCAACTGCGTGTGCGGCAATGGCATCCGTCACTTTTGAGCCGGTCGGAGTTGTCGCCAGATACTCTGCCGCCAGTTGCTCAGCAAGGGGATAATTTCCGAGTTCGATTCCACTGATGGAGCCCACCACAAGCGCGGCGCGGAAGTCCTGCTGCTTTGTTTCGACCAGTTGATCTTTAATCTGATCAACCAGATCAATGACTTCCTGATGCTGACCATGGCGGTTCAGAGCGCGAACGAGGTGATACTGAGCGGCCAGTTGCAGGTCCGGATTCTGCCGGCCTTCGGCAACCGCCTTGCGGAGCACTTCGATGGCCTCTTCTGATTCCTGTCGGCTTAGCAATGAACGCCCCTTCAGAATCATCACCCTTGCCTGCTGAGTCGCATCGGGGAAGTCGCTGAGCAGTCGTTCGATGGCTCGATCGGCGGCAGTTGTGTCGCCAAGTTCCATCCAGATTTCGGCTGCCAGGTACAGGCTGTCCGGAGTCTGGTGATGATCCGGCCATCGGTCGGCCAGATCCAGAAACATGCGAGCGGCCGTTTCCTTTCGGTCGTCCAGTTGTTCAAACTGTGCGCGCTTGAAAAGGATTTCAGGAGCCAGGGAGGTTCCATCCGAAAGCGCGTAGGCCTTTTCCAGCGACTGATATGACGCCCCTTTTTCTCCAAGTTCTCTCTGGCAAATTCCCTGCAGCAGCAGCCGCTCTGCCCTGAATCTTTCAGATTCCTTCAGGGTTTCCAGTTGAGTCAGCGCTTCAGTGAATTCTTTCAGGCGGAAGTGTGAAACTGCCAATTGAAATACCGCGCGGTCTGCGTAAACACTTGCCGAGTGATTCTTTCGAACGAATTCGAAGTCTTCGATGGCTTTGTTGAACTCGCCCTGATCAAACCGGATCATGCCGATTCGGAACATCGCTTCGGCTGAGAGCGACTCGGTCCCTGTTTGGGCCACCTGCTGGTAAACCGACACTGCATCATTCAATCGGCCTTGCCCGTGCAGCGACTTCGCCAGCACCAGTCGCGCTTCCGGAATGAGTTGCTCAGGAATCTTGCCACTCAGCAGTTGCTTCATCTTCTGTTCCGCCTTCTGCGATTGGCCGGCGGCGTTCCACGAGTTGCTGAGCATCAACGTTGCCCATGGCGTAAGCTCATGGTTGGGATGCTCTTGCAGGTACTCAGACAGCTGAGTCACCGCTGATGGGTAATCGCGAAGATAGAAACTGCACTCGCCAAGACGATAACGCGCATCCGCGAGATTTCTGCTTTCAGGGCTGGCGGCGATGAACCGCAACAGCTCTGTTCGAGCTGCTGCGTAGTCTTCCAGCGAACTGAGTGACAATGCGTAATACAAACGGGCGATGTTGTTCCGAGGGTGTTCCGGGAATTCTGTAATGAACTGCTGCAGCGTCTGAGCCGCCAGTTGCCATCGCTGATTGCGATACAGACCAACGGCCAGAGAGAAGTCGTCATCGGCTTTATCTGCAAGAACAAATGACGGC
This sequence comes from Planctomycetaceae bacterium, assembly GCA_020426485.1. Classification (GTDB taxonomy): domain Bacteria; phylum Planctomycetota; class Planctomycetia; order Planctomycetales; family Planctomycetaceae; genus JAGQPY01. Next base: position 5,386 of record JAGQPY010000007.1, on the reverse strand, counting down.
AGCGCGAGCAGCCATCCTGTGAGCAGCCAAACCAGAAAGGTTCCTGTTCTGGCTTTTCGAAACGCCGAATGGCACGGACCATTCCAATTCCTGTCGAGCGATATTGTCTCTGTAAGCTCATGCGCTGTGGGGAGAGTTTCGTTCGGGATGCGATTGGGCATGAATGTCGTCTCAACGAATCAGGCGTTCGGGGACAATTTGTGCCGGAAATGGGCACGCCGGAAAGCCACATTCTACGCCTCAATCAGGCCATTCCGAAACGAAATGCAGGGTTTGTTGCGGGTTCGCTCAACTGTGCTTTCATTGAGGGAGAACGTTGCCTTTTCGCCGTATTCCCTGCTTTGCCTGCGATGTGGGGTCTAAATGCAGGGATCCTTGCCGTCGATCCCCCTGCTTTGCCTGCTTCCGCTCAGGTTGCATGGTGTCCATGGACCACACCAAATGCGATAATCTGTTGCGGACGGTCATCGTAATGGGTCAACATCTGATTCCGCTGCCGCTAACGTTTCAGGGTTACATCATGTGCGAGATCGGGGTGGATGAAGTTTGTTTCACCGCCCCACCCTTGTATTCCATTGGTTAAGGTTTCTTGAATGTCGCATACATCAGATGTCGTGATCGTGGGCGGCGGAGTCATTGGGCTCACGACTGCGTTTCGTTTGGCCAGCGAACGACTGTCCGTCACAGTTGTCGACCGACAGCAAGTCGGGCAGGAAGCATCGTGGGCTGGTGCCGGGATGTTGCCGCCCGGAAGCCCGGGGCACGTTGATTCGCCGGAAGCTAAGCTTCGAGCCCTCAGTCACTCTCTCTGGCCTGGACTCACTGCCGAACTTCAGGAGCTTACCGGGATCGATACTGGGTTCCGTCGATGCGGTTCCGTACAATTGTGCCCCCCATCCGCGGATTCAGCGGAGGACCTGGCGCGGGGGTGGCATTCAGAAGGCATCGCCTGTGAAATTCTGGATGCCGCCAGGCTTCAGTCTCGCATTCCCGGACTTCGTCCAACATTTCAGCATGGCGTTTTTGTTCCGGATTTTGCTCAGGTCCGAAACCCCCGACACCTCAAAGCGCTTTCGCTGGCATGCCGCAGGAGGGGCGTTACATTCTTTGAGAACTGTCCGGATGTGCGGCTTTCCAGCGATGAAGGTCGAGTTGTTGAGTTAACAACGGGCCTTCAAAGAATCTCGGCCGGACACGTCTGCATCACTGCCGGTGCCTGGACTCCCCTATTGTTGGAGCCGCTTGGAATTAAATTGCCTGTTTCTCCTGTTCGTGGCCAGATCGCGCAGATTCGCGTGTCGTCATTGCCTTTCCATTCCGTCGTCGAACTGGGGAAGCAGTATTTGGTGCCTCGACCAGACGGACTGATTCTGATTGGTTCTACTGAAGAAAGGGTGGGATACGAGAAAGGGGCAACATTGGGTGGCGTTTCCAGTTTGTTGGAGTTTGCAGGCAATCTCATTCCGGCTCTTGAGCAAGCCACCTTGGAAAGATCCTGGTCTGGGCTCCGCCCGGCATCACCCAACGAATTGCCTTTTATAGGAGGACTGGCTGATTTGGGTAATCTGAGCATCGCCTGTGGACATTTCCGTTCAGGACTGCAGATGTCTCCCGGGACTGCTGCATTGCTGACAAACGTTGTGCTTGGAAGGGTTTGCGTAAAGTCTGTAGATTGGGTCAATGTTCCTCTCCTGGACATGATTTCCAGATAGCCGAATTTTACGAAGTGGATTAACTCTTGAGAGCCGTCATTCAGAGAGTCCAGCGTTCTGCTGTCATTGTTGATGATGAGCAGGTTGGGGTGATTGGGAAGGGGCTTCTGGTTCTGCTGGGGGTGTCCGTCAATGATTCACAGGACGACGTTATCTGGATGGCCCAGAAAACGACCGACCTCAGGATTTTTCCGGATGCACAGGGGCAAATGAACCTGAGCGTCAAGGATATTGGGGGCAAGATTCTGGTTGTCAGTCAGTTCACGCTGATGGGCGATTGTCGGAAAGGCCGGCGTCCCAGCTTCATCGGTGCGGCTCGTCCGGAACTGGCAGAGTCTTTGTACCGGAGCTTCGTCGCAGAGTTGCGAGGGTTGGGTGTGCCGACGGAGACCGGCACGTTTCAGGCTGACATGTTGGTCGATCTTGTGAACGACGGCCCGGTGACAATGCTGCTCGACAGTAAAAAAACATTCTGACGAGGCGGTAGATCAGTCCATTCGAGCTGCTGCTCGGTAACGGTTCCGTTGGTCGCTCTGAAAACCTGATTCCACGTGAGCGGGTTCGCCCGAATCAGAAGTCCAACCCTATCTCCGGTAGATGGTTTGGGAAAGCCGGTCGGGATGCGTCAGCCAGGAAGACCTCTTTTCGCGGCAGCCGCATCCAACCTATACTTAGCGATGCGATTCAGTGCGTGAGTTCTGCGCGGGCGTATTGTCATGGACGATTTGCGATGATCTGGTACGACTTTGTAGTGCTGGCAGTCTTGATTTACTGTGCGTGGCAGGGTGCGCAGCGAGGGCTTGTCACTCAGCTGGCATGGATTGCTGCTCTGATTCTTTGCTTCAAGTTTTCAGACAAGTTGGCTCCCTCAATTGAGCACATGATCAATGTTGAGCAGCCGTTGAAGCACTGGATCGCGATGTTTGTGCTTTATCTGGGCTTTTCCCTGGGCTCTTTTGTTGTTGCCAGAATGCTCAACAGTTGGCTGGAGCAGGCTCGCTTCAAGGATTTTGATCGCCATCTCGGCGGTCTTTTTGGCCTGTTGAAAGGGGTCGTCATTTGTCTTGTCATTACCTTTTTTGCGGTGACCCTTTCGGAATCGCTGAAGGCGACCGTTCTGCAGTCCAGGACCGGCTACGCCGCCTGCATCATTCTGGACAACATTGAACCTCTGACCCCGGACTATTTTCACGATCATTTGGTGAAATATCGGGAGCAGCTTCGTCCCATTCATGAACAACTGGGGCACGAAACCAGTCTGCCGGACATTTGGAATGGAAGTGGCCCAATTTCCGGCGGCGGCACGAGTAATTCAGGGCAGGGGGGTGGTTTCGAGTTACCAGATCTTTTTGGTGACTCCGGAACTTTGCCTTCTGATTCGACGACGCCTGCTCAGCCGGCGGCTCCGTCGCTGGATCAACTGCTGCGTGCCATGCCTCAGCAGCTTCGCGATCAGTTCGGGGCTCAGATTCAGCGCCAGTGGAATTCAGCAACTCCGGAGCAGAAACAGAATCTGATCACAAATCTGGGGCGTTCCTTCGATTTTGAGATGCCGGCGATTGTCACTGATTTTATTGGACGCGTGAGTCAGCAGAGCACCAGTGGTTCGACGGGGCGTCAGGGAAGTGCGACCGAAATGTTGAACCAGATCGGTGATATCTACCGTGACCGAAACACAATCGTACAGAGAACTCAGGAACATCTGGCAGGGATTCCGCCGGAAGTTCAACAGGCGGTTATTGCGGACTGGTATGCCGATTTGAGCATGCTGGCCACGGACCCGGATCCTCAGACCAACATTCAGACGCGGCTGGACGATCGAATCATTCGCCAGCTGGATAAGGCCGGTGTCTCTTTGAATCGGCTCAGCTACGAGGTTCAACAACGGCTGAATCAGTCATTGCGTTGAGCAGGTCTCGATCAGTTTGGGTGGAGCCTGGTCGCTTGTTTCCTTTCCGTTCATCATTGTTGGTCGCTATCTGATGCATGCAAATTTGCTTCGAAGAAAATCACCTGTTTTTCTGCATTAACCGAACATAACGGACATTATCGGACGTTGCAGGTGTGTGAAAAATGGCTTGATTGACGCTCTGGTTTTTCAACGGTGATCTTTCTCAGGACGCGATGTTCCTGCTGACCATCATCGTTCCTTGCCCTTCCGCCGCACTTGATTGATGCGTGGCGTTTTGTGGGTCCGATATGCCGGACGAATTCTGAATGTTCCACCTCAAAGGCCGCGGTGCTGATCGTTGCTCTGAGGCGACCGCGGAATGGCGTTTTCAAACGCATGAATCGTCGCTGACAGTCCGTCGTTTTCCATTTCGGAACAGCGGGAATTCAGCACGACTTCCGGGCTTCTGGCAGGCGCTGCTCAATCGTCAGCCCTGCTGATTGCCACGACAGAGGAGTCTCTATCGGTTTTTCATCGCAGTCGCTACGAACCGTGCGATGACCTATTCAGGCTGAAACAGCGCCTTCATCAAAGACACCGATGCGTCGGAACCGCTGGTAGCGGCGTTCTACCAGTTCCGACTTTTCAATGGACTCCAGCTTTTGCAGCGAGTCCACCAAAAATCCTTTCAAAGTCGTTGCCATCTGGCGATGATTCCTGTGGGCTCCCCCCAGTGGTTCGGGGACCACTTCATCAATCACGCCCAATTCCATCAGGTCTTTACTGGTGAAACGCAGTGCCTTGGCAGCCTTGTCGGCGTGTTTTGAGTGTTTCCAGAGAATGCCTGCACATCCTTCCGGACTGATGACGGAGTAATAAGCGTTCTGCAGAACAGCAATGTGGTCTCCAATTCCAATTCCCAGAGCACCACCGGAACCGCCTTCCCCGATAACGACGCAGACGATTGGGACTTCTAGGGTCGACATGTCCCGCAGGTTCACCGCAATGTTGTATGCCTGTCCTCGCTCTTCGGCACCGATTCCCGGATACGCGCCTGGTGTATCAATCAGACAGACAATTGGCAGGCCAAACCGCGAAGCCATCTCCATCTTGGCCATAGCTTTGCGATAGCCTTCCGGATGGGCACAGCCGTACAGGCATTCGTTGCGTTCCTTCAGCGTTCGTCCTTTCTGATGGCCGACCAACATCACCTTTCGACCATCAATCTTGGCAAACCCGGTGATAAGTGCCCTGTCATCGCCGAACGCTTTGTCACCGTGCAGTTCCACAAATTCATCAAAAACAAGCTCAATGTAGTCCGCAGTCTGCGGTCGTTCGGGGTGGCGTGAAACCTGGACGATCTGCCACGGATCGAGATTTTCGTAAAGCTCCCGAGTAAGTTGAGCCACCTCCACGCGCATTCTGCGAATGCTCTCAAGCGTCGCTGGTCCCGGCTGCGCCTCAGACTCAAGTTTCGCGAGCTGCGATTCCAGTTCGTACACAGGTTTTTCAAACGGTAACTGATGTGGAGCGGCCATATGACATTCCGGCAGATTGCGGGTGGATGTTGGTGCGAGGCGATGCTCGGCCGGTCTGGTGACCGATAGCGGTGAGAACCAGTCGTTCCGGCCACATCCTTTCCGATGTGAACCAACGGAGAAACAGGTCTCGATTGATTCCACACCCATGGCAGGATGCGGGAACCTCCATCTAACCTCGAAGGGCGGGAGTTTACTCGATTTCGAGTTCCGACATGAGATTAATGAGATCTTCTGTAGTCACT
>JAGQPY010000079.1 GCA_020426485.1 Planctomycetaceae bacterium | reverse complement strand
ATCAAGGCAGGCAGCGAATCCAGTCGAATCAGCGGTTTTGAAGACTGGCTGCCGACCATCATGGAGGTCGTTGGTGGAGCTGACCGAGTTCCCAAAGACGTGGATGGTATCAGTCTGCTGCCGACTCTGTTGGGGAAAGACCAGCCGGAACGGCCGTTCCTGTATCGTGAATTCGGTGGCTACGGTGGTCAGCAGACCATTCGAGTGGGCAAGTGGAAGGCCGTTCGCCAGAACCTTCGCAAAGGAACCGTCAGGACGGAACTGTACGATATGGAAAGCGACGTCGGAGAACAGCATGACGTCGCCGCGGAGCATCCGGATGTCCTGCAGAAGCTGGAAGCCATGATGGCCGAACAGCACGTGCCGTCCGAAGTCTTTCCGCTAAAGGCTCTGGATCTGTTGTCCAGCAAATAGACCTGCCTTTTGCCCATGTTGATTCGGAGTTTGGCTACCGATCTCTGAAGTTCGGACTTGTCTGCAACGGACATGATGTCGATTGTGCGTGCCCGGTTCCCGGGATCCCTTCGTGCTTATCCCAATTGAAAGACTGCGCCTCCTATGTCGCTCCCCTGCCCTCGCCCGAATGCCATGATCGTGCTGCTGACTGCCGCTGTCTGCTTCTGTTCGACCGTTGATGCGGCAGACTCGCCGTATTCGATTCCGTATCTGGATCTGGACGATCAGCTGTATCGCCAGGTGGTTGTGGATCACGAAGCCGGTCAGTATCTGGGACATCCGACAACAGTCTTGCTGGAAGACGGCCGGACGATGTTGTGCGTTTATCCAAAGGGGCACGGTCGTGGTGGCATTGTCTACAAACGATCAAGCGACGGCGGGTTGACGTGGAGCGATCGACTGCCGACTCCGGAATCCTGGTTGACTTCGAAAGAGGTTCCCACGCTGCATCGAGTCGTTGATGCGGCTGGAAAAAAGCGAATCATCATGTTTTCGGGGCTTTATCCCTGTCGGATGGCTGTCACGGAAGACGACGGGCAGACATGGTCCGATATCAAACCCGTCGGCGACTGGGGCGGCATTGTCACGATGGGCTGCGTGACTGATTTGAACACCCGACCCGGGCACTACATGGCGATGTTTCATGATGATGGTCGCTTCTTTACGTCGAAACCTCACCAAACAAAGCCCGTCACGTTTACGCTGTATAAAACTTTGTCCACTGACGGTGGCCTGACCTGGTCGTTCCCGGAAGTCATCGACAGTTCATCGTCGCATCACATCTGCGAACCCGGAATCATTCGGTCTCCGGACGGAAAGCAGCTGGCAGTACTGCTGCGTGAGAACACGCGTCAGCACAATTCACAGATTATCTTCAGTGACGACGAAGGAAAGACCTGGACGAAGCACCGCGACCTGCCGGCTTCACTGAATGGCGACCGACATACCGGTCGCTATCTGGCGGACGGACGACTGTTCATTTCGTTCCGCAGCGTGCAGCCAAAGGGACTCAGCGCTGATCATCAGGGCGACTGGCTGGCGTGGGTTGGAACTTATGATGATCTGGTGAACGGCAAAGAAGGCCAGTATGTCGTTCGCCTGAAGGACAACAAAAAAGGAGCGGACTGTGCCTATCCCGGTGTTGAAGTTCTTCCGGATCAGACCATTGTGACCACTACTTATGGTCACTGGTCAAACAATCAGATGCCTTACATCCTGAGCGTTCGTCTGAAGCTGTCGGAACTGGACGAGATGGCGAAGTGAGGTCTTGCGGAAGCGTCAAGCGTGATCGGGGCTTATTGTGGGTGAAAGACCTCGTTCAGTCCTCGATCACTTCTCGTTCAAAATCGGATGTCTCAACCCAGCCGGCGTTGAGCTTCTCTCCGGCTTTGAAGCGTTCGTAGAAGCCACGGCCCTTGTCATCGGCGTAGGGAAACTTTTCAAAGTAGTCCGGCTGTCCCAGAGTTCGCGGATCGTGTTCGGCTGTCAGTGTTTCCAGAAGTTGCTGTTGAAGGTCAGCCTTCTTTGCGGCGAATTCCGGGTTGGCAGCGTGGTTCTGCATGCAGTATGGGTCGGTCTTGATGTCGTAGAGTTCTTCGGCCGGACGTTTGCCAAACGACATCTTCCAGAAACCTGCCGTGTCAGTTGTGTTTCGCCGAGCATTCAGGATTTCGGTCTTGGTTGGACTGCCGTCGCAGTTCAGGTAGCCGGTTTCCGGGTTGCCGGCCGGCCAGCGACTGGTTTCGTAATTCTTCAAATACAACCATCCGTCCTTCACAATGCCCCTCATCGGATATCCCTGATCGTTGGGGCGTCCGATGTCGTGTCGTTCCTTGCCGAAGACAACAAAGCCGCGATGTGGCGAAGATGATTCGGCGTCAGCCTGATTGGTTCGTTGAAAGACGGGAAACAGACTGCGCCCGGAAGTTGCAGCCATTCCGGAATCTTTCCACGAAAGACCTGCGGCTTCCATGATGGTTGGAGCAAAGTCGATGAAGCTGACCGGGTCGTCGACCTTTTGCCCTGCTGCAGCAACTCCTTTCCTCCACATGACGGCCAATGGAAGGTGATTGCTCATTTCGTATTCCTGTCCTTTGACGCGAGGAAACGGCATCCCATTGTCCGCAGTCACAATGACAATGGTGTTTTCCAGCTGGCCCTTTTCTTCCAGCAGATTCAACATGCGAACCAGATGAGTGTCGAAGTGTTCGATTTCCAGAGCGTAGTCCAGCAGGTCATTGCGAGTCACTTCATTGTCCGGCCAGAACGGAGGAACCTGATCGATGTCGGTCAGAGATTTCCCGCCGATTCGAACGCCTGTTCCGTATTCATAGCCACGATGTGGTTCTGTGCTGCCGTACCAAAAGCACCATGGCTGGTGTGATGATTGATCAGACTGAGCCCGGGGCGAAGTGCCGGCGGCTTCCAGAAAGTCGGCAAAGTTGGCCGCGTAGTCATTGCGACTGATTGCTCGCGTGGGCGGTTTCAGCGTTTTGCTGCTGAACGGTTTACCGGTCAACTGACGTGGTTTACCGTCGGCGTCGACCGCAATTCCTGGAGCCCAGCCTTTGCCGGTGAAGCCGACGAAGTAGCCATGCTTCGCAAGGGCTTCAGGATACGTTGCAAACTGCTTTGGAAAGAACGGCCAATGATTGCAGGCTTCCTCCAGCTGCCAGCTGTTCCGCCCCGTCAGAATACAGGCCCGTGACGGCGCGCATTTGGCATTGGGAGTGTAACAGTTCTGAAACAGCAGCCCTTCCGCGGCCACTCGATCAAAGCCCGGCGTTTTCACCCACGAACATCCATACGCGCCGGTGTGCATCCACGACTGATCGTCTGATATGCAGAACAGAATGTTAGGCCGGCCTGCCGCACAGATGTTGTCCGCTGCGCAGAACAGAAGCAGGATTGCATAGTGAGATTTCATGGGTTTGTCCGTTTGGTTTGGTTCGGGGGCCGACATTATAACGAAGACGTAGTCATTGTCGCAGGTTGGATCTGCATCGCTGCGCTCAGTACATTGTGGAGACTGCTCGAATCAGTTTCGAAAAGAATCTTCTGAGACGGGCACCCCTGTTTTGTTTGGAAAAGGACGACAGATGCAACTCAGCCCGTGTTCTCGACAGCGATTCAGCAAACTGCCATCAATGTGGATTGGCGTGATGTTTCTGATGATGGCGGCCTGTCCAGCGCAGGAATCGCTGGATGAAGCACAACTGCGAGAACGCCACGTCATGATTCCCATGCGCGATGGTGTGCATTTGTCGGCGTATTTGTATTTTCCGGAAGGTGCAGGTCCCTGGCCCGTGGTGTTTGAACAGCGATATGCCAGTCTGCGATCGCCTGTAACTCGCAAGGATGCTGCTCGCCTGGCATCGGAAGGGTTCGTTGTCGCACTGGTCAACTATCGGGGCACACATCTGTCCGAAGGCCGGTGGGTCGGGTATCGGGCCATGCAGTGGGGAGAACAACAGGACGGATTCGATGTCTGCGAATGGCTGGCGGTTCAGGACTGGTCGACGGGAAAGGTCGGGACTTTCGGAAGTTCACAGGGTGGCTATGCTCAGAACTATCTTGCCGTGACACAGCCACCTCATCTGGTGTGTCAGTACATGGTGGATACAGGCCTGAGTCTGTTTCATGAAGGATACCGGATTGGCGGGACGACTCGACCGAATCGCTTTCAGGGACTGGCCGGCGTTTGTCGGAATCCGGACGACAATCGAAAACTGCTGGAAGAATGGTTTCAGCATCCGCACTACGACGACTACTGGAAGGCCGAAGACTGTACTTTGCACTTTGACCGCATGAATGTTCCCTGCTTTACGATTGGCAGTTGGTACGACTTTATGAATCAGGGATCCATCGCCAGTTTTCAGGGGCGACAGCACCATGGTGGGTTGAATTCGAAGGGAAGACAGCAGCTGATCATTGGTCCGTGGCTGCACGGTCGAACGAATAAAGGTTTCCGTGTGGGGGACCTGACTTATCCGGAAGCTGCCGCATGGCCGGTTCACGAGCACATGGTTCGCTGGTTTCGTCACTATCTTTGTGGCGAAGACAATGCGGTGGAACAGGACCCCGTGGTGCGGTACTTCGTGATGGGGGCCGTTGAGGAACCGGATGCCCCCGGCAATATCTGGCGAGAAGCTGCTGACTTTCCGCCGCCTGCAGAGCCTGTGCCGATGTACTTTCATGCTGATGGGAAACTGGAGGACCGAATTCCATCGGAAGCGGACAGTGTCACCAGTTTTGTCAGCGATCCGTTCCATCCCATGCAGATTCCGGGAACATCATTCCCTGGTGCTCGGGATGCTCGTAGTTTCGAACAGCAGTCCGAGGTGCGTACGTTTACCACCGAGACTCTGCAGGAACCGGTGGAGTGGACGGGACGGATTCAGGCGGAGCTGTTTCTGTCGTCGACTGCTCCGGACACCGACGTGATTGTGCGAGTCAGTGACGTCTATCCTGATGGTCGGTCGATTTTAATTGTGGATTATCCGTGGCGAATGCGTTACCGCAACGGGTTTGACCATGAAGAACTGATGACGCCGGGAACTGTGTATCCGGTGAAGTTCCCAGTCGGCTGGATCAGTCAGATCTTCAACCGCGGTCACCGCATTCGAGTGACGGTCTCCAGTACAGGCACGCCGTTGTATGAGCCGAATCCGCAGAATGGCAAGCCTCTGACGATCGACTTTCCTGACGACGCGGTCAAGGCCACCAACACCATCCATCACAGCAAACAGTTTCCGTCCGGAATTATGGCTCCGGTACGGAAGCCGTAACTCGATGACTGTCGCGTGCTGTGTTTGACGGTCGACATCACAGCTTGCGGAGAATGAACAGAAAAACCAGTGCTCCGACTGTGGCCACAATGACTTCTCCGATCATTCCACCGGCTGACAACTGCAGTAATCCGAACAGCAGACTTCCAACAAAGGCGCCGATGACGCCGACTCCGATGTTACGGATCATCCCGAAGCCGCGGCCTTTGGTCAGCCATCCGGCCAGCCAGCCCGCGATGGCCCCCACAATCAGAGTCCAGAGTATTGACATCGCTCACCTCCTGACGGTTCTTTCGTCGGCCAATCACCTGTTTGTTCAGGCAGATTCGTCCGGCGGCGGCGCGAAGCCGCGACGCATGGTGTTTTCCGTAATATTGATTGGGATCAGAAACTGCAGCAGGTAGTCGGGGCCGCCGGCTTTGCTGCCAATGCCACTCATTCGGAAACCGCCGAACGGATGTCGCCGAACCATTGCTCCGGTGATTTCACGATTCAGATACAGGTTGCCCACTTCAAATTCATTGCGAGCTCGCTTCAGTGTGGACGGTCTGCGACTGTAGACCCCTCCGGTCAGAGCGTAGCGAGTGTTGTTGGCAATGTTGAATGCTTCGTCGATAGTTCGCACCTTGAAGACGACCAGGACCGGCCCGAAGAGTTCGTCCTGAGCCAAACTGGATTCGGGATGGACGCCCACAATGATGTGCGGTCCCACAAAGGTGCCCTGCTTCGCCAGCTTCCTGTCGACAGTCACTGACAGAGCCACATCTTCACCGTGATCCGGCGCGACGGACTTGATGGCCTTTGTCAGCCGGTCCTGAGCGTCTTTGTCAATGACCGGGCCAATCTGTGTGGCCGGATCGTCTGCCGGACCGATCGCCAGACTTTCTGTGGCGTCAATCAGCCGCTTCAGGAAGGCATCATAGGCCGCTTCCAGGACGATGACGCGCGAACACGCGGAACACTTCTGTCCCGAATATCCAAACGCACTGTGAATCACACCCTGGACAGCTTCGTCAAGGTCAGCGTCATCATCAATGATGATGGCATTCTTGCCGCCCATCTCGGCAATGACACGTCGGACGCTGGTTTGTCGGGAATCTGTGTCTGAGGCCAGACGATTGATTTCCAGACCGACCGCCTGTGAACCTGTGAAGCAGATCAGGTCGACATCGGGGCTGGCAACCAGTACCGGACCAATGTCTTCGCCACTTCCCGGCAGGAAATTCACGACACCGTCCGGGACTCCCGCATTGCGGATGATTTCCATGAATCGAGCAGCTACGACGGAAGACTGTTCGGCAGGTTTCATCACCACGGTATTGCCGGTGACGATCGCAGCTGACGTCATGCCGCACAGAATTGCCAGTGGGAAATTCCACGGAGCAATCACAGCGGCAACTCCACGTGGACGATAGCTGTAGCTGTTCTCTTCACCCTTGAAATCGCACTGCTGAGGCACATCCAAAAGTCGCATTTCATGGGCGTAGTACATGCAGAAGTCGATGGCTTCTGCGACGTCGGCATCGGCTTCGATCCATGTCTTTCCCACTTCGAAACAGATCCACGCTGCCAGTTCGAAGCGCCGCTCCCGCATTTCGGCGGCGATCATTTCCAGATACTCACAGCGATTGCTGGTTTCCATAGCCGCCCACTGCGGGAACGCTCGCCGAGCCGCATCGATGGCGTCCGCTGTCTGTTCTACAGAAGCCGACGCCACGTGGCCGATGATCTCGGCGTTATTGGACGGGTTGCGACTGCTGAGCGTACTGCGGCTTTCGCTGGACTTGCCATCAATGACCAACGGATACGTCTGCCCGAATTCTGCTCGCACATCATCCAGAGCCTGCTGCATCGCCTGACGGTTTTCCGCGATGCTGAAGTCAGTCAGCGGTTCATTGCGGAATTCAGGAATGGCAGCTTCGTTTTCAACCGGTTCGGCGACGGAATGGCTGGAAGGTTTCATGAGAAGAGTTTTCGGTGAGACGTGTTCGGTGAAGCTTTGTCGAAGGAAGGAATCGTTGGATGTGTTTTCCAGCAGTCGACGAACCAGATAGGCCATTCCGGGAATCAGTTCGCCAAACGGAGTGTAGATGCGGACACGATTTCCGCGTTCTGCAAACAGCTGAGCCTGCTCTTCGCCCATGCCGTACAACATCTGAATTTCATATCCGCGCTGAGGCACGTTGTATTCTTCGGCCCAGGCGAGTCCGTGAGCAAGACTGCGAAGGTTGTGGCTGGCCAGTGCCGGTCGCAGCCATTCATGATTCTTCATCAGAAAGCGGCACTGGTTTTCAAAACTGTCGTCTGACTGCCATTTTCGCTGATAAACCGGACATGGCCAGTTACGGTACTCGGCTCGAATCGTTTCGTAGTCCCAGTAAGCTCCCTTGACCAGACGAACTGTAATGGGTGTCTTTCGCTTCTTTGTCCACGCTAACAGCCGTTTCAGATCATCTTCTGCATCATGCAGATACGCCTGAATCACAATCCCCGCGTCGCTGAAATGACGAAACTCGTCCTCCATCAGAACATGTTCGAAGATATCCAGCGTCAGGTTCTTGTAGTCATACTGTTCCATATCGAAATGGACATGAGCATGATGTTCCTGAGCACATCTCAGAATAGGCCTAAGGCGATTCAGGACACGCTGTCGGCTGCCTTCCGGATCGACGGACGCGAACCGACTGTCCAGGGCGGACAGCTTGATGGAAACGTTCAGGCGAGGAATCGCTCCCGTGGCATCGTGATCGATGACATCCACCGCGGTCCAGCTGTCCACCTGTTCGGACATGCCGTTCAGCAGATCAAGATAGGCCTGCTGATATCGATCGGCTTCTGATTCGCTGATCACCGCTTCACCCAGCAGATCCAGAGTGAATCCGTAACCGGAACGTCGCAGTTGCCGCACCGATTGCAGGACCTGTGTCGCATCTTCGCCGGCAATGAACCGTCGTGCCATCCGGGCTGCATTTGTTCGAGCATTATATGCCAGCGCGCGGCTGAGAATGCTGTTGTTGGTGCTCAGGTCGAGTCCCAGGCGAGCCGCCCACGGCAGATGCGAACGGACGTCTTCGAAGTACTCATCCAGGTGTTCGGCGATGGCGGTGTGATCCCGCAGCATCGGCAGCACATCCACAAAGCGAAACATCTGAACTTTGACAGCTTCGTCGTCCATCGCCCAGTTCATCAGGCGATCTTCCCACCATCGACCGTGGAAGATTGTGGGCGAACGATGGTTCAGGCGACCAAAGAGTTCTTCTCCGATTTCCTGCGTGCGCTGTTCAACACGATCTTCAATTCGAGCACGCGTGGCCATGTCATCAATCAAACACCCGTGAAAATGGGTGGAAACTCGGTGAAAGTAAGTGGAATTCCGCTGCAGTCAACGTGGGTGGCAGAAAGCAGGTCCGCCAAACGTCCCACAGATCAGGGGCGGATTCTAGGTTCTCAGCCGAAAACTTCCATCGGGACTCTGGAAACGAGAATTCGTTGGAACACATGAAACTGAGATCTGCTGATCGCTGGAAACGGCGTCCGAACCCTGGCATCGACCGGCCACAATTTCTCAGCGTAAGTAGTCGGAGGAATCGCTTCCACTTGATTCGGTGACGAACGCGGATGAATCGCGGCAAAGATCATGGCTCCGGCATTGTATCGGTGTACGCCCTCTTTTATCGTCCGACGGTGTTGATTCTCACGGTGTGGATGTTGTCATCGGCTCGATGGTTTTCAGGAGTTTTTCATGAATCGCTTCGTTTCGACAGCTGCCCTGACTTTGATCCTTCTGGCGGACGGACTCACCGCTTCGGCACAGCTGATTATTGCTCACCGCGGAGCTTCCTACGACGCTCCGGAAAATACACTGGCCGCGTTTCGACTGGCCTGGGAACAGAATGCCGACGGAATCGAAGGCGATTTCTATTTGACTCAGGACGGACAGATCGTTTGCACTCACGACAAAACGACCAAACGCGTATCGCCTGGTCTGCCGGAATTGACAATCTCGCAGACCAATCTCGAGGAACTGCGTCGTCGCGACGTCGGCAGCTGGAAGAATGCAAAGTACGCCAATGAACGCATGCCGACTCTGCAGGAAGTACTGGCCGTTGTGCCGCCGGGAAAGATCATCTTTGTGGAGATCAAATGTGGACCGGAGATCCTTCCGGTCATGAAGCCGCAACTGGAGAACTCAGGCCTGAAAGCGGAGCAGATTGTGATCATCTGTTTTAATCAGGAGGTCGTTCAGGAATGCCGTAAGCTGATGCCTCAGTACAAGGTCAACTGGCTGACCGGGTACAAACAGAAGGGCGGTATCGGCCCGTGGTCTCCGTCGCCCGAAAGCGTTGTTGAGATGCTGAAGTCAACACAGGCCACAGGACTGGGAACTCAGGGCAAGCTTCAGGTCGTCGATTCCGATTTCGTGAGCAGTGTTCGGAGTTCCGGAAAAGAATTCCATGTGTGGACCGTCAACGAACCCGCCGATGCCAAAGCGTTTCAGAAGCTGGGGGCTGATTCCATCACCACAGACCGCCCTGCCTTCCTCCGTGAGGTTCTTGGCCTGTAGCAGACCTTCCTTTGCTTGTGGCCTCATGCTGGGGCGTAGACTCGTGCTGTCTCAAACGGTTCGCGTTTTCGAGACTGCAGTTTTCCGTCCCGGAAAGAAGGGTCAGCGGGCCATATCACCGAATTCAATGGGAAACTTTGTCAGTAGAGTTGTCGACGTGATGGGCCGCTCAAACGGAGCAACGTTCCGGTTGGCTCGAGGGCCACAGCGATCGTCGGCACCGCTCACGACGTGCCATGCCAACAGTCCAGCCGCGCGACTGCTTCAGGGACGCCGCTATTGCCAGGTCATTTGATAAAAGAAGGCCGCAGCGACTGCGCCCAGAATGGGGCCAACCACGGGAATCCACGAATATCCCCAGCCGCTGTCGCCCTTGTTGGCAATGGGCAGAAAGCTGTGTGCAATTCGAGGCCCCAGATCGCGCGCGGGGTTGATGGCATATCCCGTCGGACCGCCCAGAGAGATTCCAATCGACCAGACCATCAGACCAACCAGAATCGGAGAAAATGCTTCCTTCAAACCTGAGTTGGGGACAAGGTTTTCCGGAGTGATGATCGCCAGGACTCCCAGCATCAGTACGAACGTTCCAATCGCTTCCGATATCAGATTGGACGGCGTGTGAGCGATGGCAGGCATGTTACAGAACGAGCCCAGGACGGCGCTCTGGTCAGTGGTTTCCTTCCAGTGTGGGTAGTACATCGCCCAGACCAGAATAGCTCCCAGAATGCCACCTCCCATTTGAGCGGCAATGTACATGGCCGCATCACCAGCGCTGATTTTTTGAATGGCCAGCAACCCGATCGTGACTGCAGGATTCAAATGACCACCGCTGTGGGCATTGGCAACGTATACCGCAAACGCGACAGCCAGCCCCCAGCCGGTTGTGATGACCAGCCATCCGGATTTGTGTCCCAGTGTTTTGTTCAGATTGACGTTGGCACATACTCCGTCGCCCAGAAGAACCAGAATTGTGGTGCCAATAAGTTCCGCAAGATAAGGGGTCATCAGTCGTACAACCTCGTGGTTTGAAGCATGAAAAGGCCGATTCAGGGCTGCCGTTGTGAACAAAGCCGATATTTTGCCCACAGCAAACGATCGTCGAACAAACTCAACAGGGACTTTCCGTTTTGCAGAATTCCGGCCTGGCCGATTGACGTGTTTTCGATTTCCGTTTTTCCGTGAAGGGATCCGTCGAACGGCTCCATTCAGGGGTGGGTTTGTCCGGGACTCGGCTGGTTTCTGTATTTTCGCCATCCCATGGATGGGGTACGTTACAGCCGAACCGCTGCGTTGTCATGTCATTCGACGATGGCCGCCGGCTTCTTTCAAACTGCTGTTCGTCGTTGGGATGCACTTCGATTTGCAGGAATTCGGGAGCTGCGTTCCTTCAAAGAAAAGGCTGGTTCGGCAGGCGGGGCTGATTCAGCAGGAGGCCGGTTGCAGTTTGATAAAGGCTGCTGTCTGGTTAGGGAAATTCATGTGAAGAAAGTCACCTTCAGGGACTGAGGGGCAATGGACGGCAGATTAGTATTCATCGGGTTCACGGTTGTGATGTTGACAGTGCTCGGCTGTGATCGGTCGCAGCGTGGTGCTTCACATGAAGCTGAAAACGAGCCGGTGCCACTGGCCTTAGACAGCATTGCCACTGCGAAAGATGACGATGGAATTCATGTGGCGGCTTCCTCTCCAGCCGATGCGGACACGGTGTCCATGGACACGATGGCCATGGAATTGATGCCGTCGACTGACGTTTCGGCGGCCGAGATCACAACTGGTTCCGATACCGACAATTCGGCCGCGGAACTGCTGTTGGACGAGATTCGACAATTGCAGGGTCAGGTCCCTCCGGAAGACATACCCGAATCTCGCGAAAACCGTCGAGAGAGAAATCTTAAGATTGTCGAACTTGCCGCGCGGGTGCTGGAACTGACCATTGCTGATGGAACACAGGTTGAGAGCTTTCAGGAAGGCATCGTTCAGTTGCTGGAAGCTCGCCTTCAGTTAGCGCTGGCGGGCGGAGACGAAGAAGTCCATCAGTTGTATGCGGACGTGCAGTCGTTGAATGATCGATCCCCTGTTTCACCGGAAGCCGCCGAAGGAATCTACTGTCTGGCTCGATTTGCTCACCTGAAGGCTCGTCTGGAAGCGGGGCAGAATACTGTCTGGCTGGAGAGCTTTTCGCGATGGGCCAGAGAATTCGCTGATCGCTTTCCTCAACAGAAAAGTCGTAGTGTGGCACTGTTGTTCGGGGCTGGGCGGAGCTGCGAACTGCATGGTCTGGTGGCGCAAAGTAACAATGAAATCCAGCGGCTGATGACAGAGGCACGCCTCTGCTATACCAGTCTGGTGACGACGTTTCCTGATGCACCGGAAACCGTCGACGCTGCTGCCGTACTGCGCAGACTTGAATTGCCGGGGAAGCCGCTGACTCAGTTTTCCGGGCCAACTGCGACGGGTGGATATATCACGGCCGATGATTTCAGGGACCGGGTGACAGTCGTGTATTTCTGGGACAGTACCAACGAAGAGTTTCTGCAGTTACTTCTGCCCCTGCTTCACCAGGCCGAAGATGTTGCCAACAACCAGCTGCGCTTTGTTGGTGTGAACGTGGATGCGGACCCTGCAGAATGCAAAACCTGTCTCGCGGCTCGCAGGCTTCCCGGCGATCACATCCTGTTCACGGACTCCGACAAAGTTGGATGGAATTCTCCCCTTGTCAAGTTCTGGGGGATTACCCGTGTCGCTCGTGTCTGGCTCATCGACCGAAAAGGCACGGTCCATGCCGTCGACGTTCGACACGACCAGCTGGTCACCCGTATGAGACAGCTGTTCCGGAGCTGACACCCTCAGACAAAACGGCGGCTGGCTCCAACGCCGTGAAGGTACCAACTTCATGGACAAACTTTAGCCCGCTGAACACCGTTCGTTTGACTCGATGCCGCAGGCGAGGCGGTGCCGGTTCCCGTGTCTTCGCCTGCGGCACCGGGTCAGACAGCATCAAGAATTCCTTCGCGGCGTTGGACGGCAGCCTTCCCGACAGGTATTTCCAAGAGTTCCTGACCCGTTTGGGGAGCCCGTCCCGGTCTTGTCAGGCATTTTTTCTTCAGTCGCCCCTGCGTCTAAATTGTTTCTTTGAAAACACTTACGTCAGATTTGTGACCATCACCGCTGCTGCCGGTGAACTTTTGTCCTCGTTTCCGCACAAATTCGTCAGTTCGTTGGCGGTCTCAGGCGGCGGGCAGCGATGGGTCTACAGTGCTCGTGTCGGGAATTCCCTCACTTGGATTGGCCGTTGCATTTCTCCAGGCATCTGCCACGATCCCTTCAGAGCGATATTCTGTAGATCAACACATTTCAGCGGGCCGGGTTGGAGACCGTGACTGAATGAATCACTGAGTGACCAACTCCGTGAATCTTTCCTCACTTCACGGCGATCAGGTTGCCCGCTTCCCCAAATACGATTCTGAACAGGTGTTCATCGAACCGTCTGTTCGTCAGAATAGGAAATGGTGGGCCAAACGATGGTGGTCAGGCAAAAACGTTCTTCTCTCACCAAACGTCAGAAAGAAATCTACGAATTCCTGAAGGATAAGATTGAAAATCGTGGCTACGGTCCCACTGTTCGCGAAATTGGAATTCACTTCAACATCAGCTCGCCCAATGGCGTGATCTGCCATCTGAAAGCGCTGGAACGAAAGGGGCTGATTCAGCGAGAATCACACATGTCTCGCGCAATCTGCCTTGCTGAGACGACGCCCCATCGGGGAACCATACCATTGATTGGCACTGCCGTTCCCGGCCACGCGATTCGTGCTGCCGTGTCTTCGGAGGATCGGGTCAGTTTTTCTGACCTGCTGGAAGGTGTGGGACGAGCGTGTCTGAAGATTTGTGGTTCGTCCTTCAAAGGTCTTGGAATCAATGACGGCGACTTCGTGATTCTCAACCGTGCCGATGAGGGAGGCAACGGTGACCTTGTCGCCGTGCTGGACGACAGCCACTGCGTGACCTTCTGCCGGGCGCAGTCCAGTGGAGTTCCAATTTCGGCGATTGAGAAATCGGATCCCGTCCTGACTCGCCAGATTCTGGGAACCGTTGTCGGTGTCGTCAGAAGGTTTGCTGATTCGGAGAGTACTGAAACATGCGGCACATCTTCAACGGCCAGTGAGCCGACCTGATTTCAGCGAATCTCTTGCCCATGTCCGTGGAATTCAGCTTCCGCGGAATCAACCTGCTTCCAGCTTTGGTTCCAGCTGAGCCAGTCGGTTGTAGAGCGTCTTCAGTGCGATTCCAAGCTCCTTTGCCGTCGCCGGCTTATCTCCACCGTGCTTGTTCAGCACCTGCAGGATCATCAGATCTTCCATCTCCCGAAGTGTTCGAGGCTGATCACTGAACACAATGCCGTCTGTCACCGCCGCGGCGTTGCTGCTGCCCGATGCCCCGGAGGAGCGGTGAATATTTCGCGGCAGGTCTTCCGGCTTAATGGTTTCGCCATCTGAAAGAATAGCTGCGTGTTCCATGACGTTAGCCAGTTCGCGAACGTTCCCTGACCAGTCGTGATTCCTGAGGACTTCCACTGTTTCCGGCGCAAGAATACTTTCCGGAACGGAATCACGTTTTAAATGTCGGGCCAGCAGGTGCCGCGCCAGCCGAGGAATGTCGTCTTTGCGTTCTCTCAGCGGTGGCAGATGGATTTCAAACGTGTTCACTCGAAACACAAGGTCTTCACGAAACGTACCTGCCTGAACCATTTCCTGCAGATCGCGATTTGTGGCGCAGACGATGCGTACGTCCACGGTAAACGGCTGATTTTCACCGACGCGGCGAACTTCTCCGGATTCCAGAAATCGCAGGAGTTTCACCTGCATCGATTTGTCAAGTTCCCCAAGTTCGTCCAGAAACAGGGTACCGCCGTTGGCGACTTCGAACAGTCCGGTTCTAGCCGTATCCGCACCCGTGAACGCGCCCTTGCGATGGCCGAAGAATTCACTTTCGACCAGGTTCTCCGGAATCGCGCCGCAGTTCACCGCCACGAACGGTGCTTTGGCTCTTTCGCTCTGTTCGTGAATCCGTCGAGCCACCATTTCTTTTCCGGTCCCGGTTTCTCCCAGAATCAGAACGGCGGAATCCGTCGGTGCAATCTTATCGATGAGTTTTTTGACGCGCTGCATGCACTGAGAATCGCCGATCAGGTCCGATCGACCTTCGACGCGCTGCAGCCGACTTTCCAGTGCGATGTTCTTGTTTTTCAGTGCCTTCTTGTCACCGATCCGCTGCAATACGGCGGAGATTTCAAAAAGCGATACAGGCTTCGGCAGGAAATCATAAGCACCCAGTCGCACAGCACGGATCGCATCGTCCATGCTGCCGTGGCCGGTGCTGATGACGTAATCTGTCTCGGGTGAAACTTCGCGCAGGCTGTCGATCACATCCCAGCCGCTGCCACCGGGCATGCGGAGGTCGATGATGGCCGCATCAAACGTATTGGCCTTGATGGCATTTGCCGCTTCCCCCGGAGAACGGCACACCGTGGCGGTGTGACCCATTCGAGGAAGCTCCGATTCCAGCAGTCCGGAGATCGATTCGTCATCGTCGACGAACAGGACTCTCAGTTTATGTTTGGTATTTCCAGCCACTGCCAACTCCATGGCTCCTGCACAATGGCGTCATGCCAAAGGCCTGCAGAACAATAACTTCGTACGGATCACAAAACCGCGATTGGTTCCCGCAACGGGGCAGAAACCCTGCGAAACAGCTATCAGGAGGGTGCCTGTCCCGGTTTTGTGAGGGCCTCTTACAACAAATTGAGCGAGCCCGGTGGGCAATTCTCACCGCGCCGCCGCAGCACGAACAGTGGTGATAACAAAAGAGCCCGATTTCAGCAATCCGGGATTCTGTCTCAGCATTGTACTCAACTGAGCGAAAGGCGGGGGGAGTGACTCAGCGCCGTGAAAAGCTGTCGGTCTGCCGTTTCACCACGTAAAGGGCGTTCTCAGAAGTCAAAAGACTTTTGAGAAAGCTGCGTGGACTGCCGAATTCTTACGAATTCGGCTACGTCCTCCGGGCTTTCCAGCTGTGAGTATTCAAAAAGGTGTTGGGCCGTGCCTTTGCCTTTCTCGCTCACTGCGGCATCTATTCATCTTCGGACCGCAGCTTTGCCAGGATGCTGTAGTCCTCCAGAGTCGTGGTGTCCTGACTGGACTCACGTCCGGCGGCGATATCTCGCAGCAGGCGACGCATGATCTTGCCGCTGCGGGTTTTCGGCAAAGACGCCGCAAAACGAATCTGGTCGGGAGTTGCCAGAGCCCCGATTTGTTCGCGTACATGTTTGGTAAGTTCCGCTTTCAGCTGATCGGAATCGTTGTCCGATTTCAGCGTGACGAAACAGCAAATGCCTTCGCCTTTGATTTCGTGGGGAAATCCAACGACCGCTGCTTCTGCGACGGCCGGATGAGCCACCAGCGCGCTCTCC
>JAGQPY010000799.1 GCA_020426485.1 Planctomycetaceae bacterium | reverse complement strand
CGTTGAACGCCCCGGAGTCACTCACCGAATTCGGTCTGCCTTTCAGAACTTTGGCAATCGAGTGGTTGAGTAACCGGACAGCGCCAAGTGCCGTCGCCCGATCTGCCGGAAAACCGCTGGAGCCCAGCCTTCAGGCTGTCCCGGTGGCCTTCAGAAATGCTGTGACTCGGCTGACTTCTGCTGTGTCGTTCCTGTAGTACAATGGCCAGCGCGGTGTTCCATTGACAGGCGATTTCCGGTTTTGCCGTGGCCGCGCTGCCGTCGCGCCGAAAGTGCTCGGGCGCGATTAACAGCGGCTCACAAAACCGGGACTGGCTCCCGCAACGGGGCATCAACCCTCTAAATGCCTGGCGGAAAGGGTGCCTGTCCCGGTTTTGTCAGCGGTTCTTTTGTTGCGAATGACAAGTGTTTGTTGATGGGGCGGACGAATGGATCTTTGGGACAACCTGAAAGGACATGTCGAGCAGCGCGAGCTGTTTCGACGTTCGCTGCAGCGCGGGCGGTTGTCTCATGCCTACGTCCTGACGGGGCCGGAAGGAATCGGCAAACGACTGTTTGCTCGCCTGCTGGCTCAAAGCGCGTTTTGCCGAAATCATGCTTTCGAAGAGCTGAAAGCCTGCGGCGAATGTCGAGCGTGCCGTGCATTCGTGGCCGGATCGTGGCCGGACTACATTGAA
>JAGQPY010000798.1 GCA_020426485.1 Planctomycetaceae bacterium | reverse complement strand
CGCGAGATGGTCTTGATGTGGATCATCGCTCGGATCTGTACAGCCTGGGAGCAACTCTCTACGCGCTGCTCACCGGCCAACCACCGTTTGCCACCAAATCCCTGGTTGAACTGGTACGCGATATTCGGGAAACGCAGCCAAAGGATCCCAAGAGTTTTCAACTGTCGATCAACGACGGATTCCGTGACGTCGTCATGCACTTGCTGCAGAAGCGCCCGGAAGATCGTTACCAGACACCGGACGCCATGATGTTGCAGCTGGAACGTATTGCGAACTACAACCAGATTCCGATGGACTGACCTGCCTGGTAACGCTGTTAGGCAAAGTGAAACGACAGAAACAGCAATTCACCGACTTCAAGACCTGTCGGCCACGGGTTAAACAAGAGGATGCTCTTCCATGACTCAATCAACCGTCTAATTGCCAGAGGATAAGGAAGCCGTGTCTACGGACGCGTGATCGGCTGGCCTGTCATTGTCAGATAGGCGACGACGAGGATGGTGGCAAGGTATCCGGCTGAGAAAATGATGCCGACGCCACACGCCAGCAAACCAGGGAACATGATGCCTGTCGAAACGATACCCATCAGAAACAGCGTCATTTTGTTGCCGTCGGTCACCTGCCTTGAGAGCATAAGTGACTCCTTCACCGCCCTGCATTCGGGTCTCAGCGTGATCCGAAATAGAAC
>JAGQPY010000797.1 GCA_020426485.1 Planctomycetaceae bacterium | reverse complement strand
ACCAGATTCTGTCCGGTATAACCGACGTCTTCCGGCCGCATGATTTCGTAGGTACTGCGTTCCTGCAGAACACCGTGCTGATGAATGCCGGCTTCGTGAGCGAACGCGTTCTGCCCCACAATGGCTTTGTTCCGCTGGACCTTCATGCCTGTGACCGAAGACACCAGCTGACTTGTCGGGATCAGCCGCTGAGTATTGATCTTTGTGTGAACGCCGTAAAAGTCGGCTCGTGTGCGCAGAGCCATCACGACTTCTTCCAGAGCCGCGTTGCCCGCTCGTTCGCCCAGGCCGTTGATGGTGCATTCCACCTGTCGAGCACCCGCTTCGATGGCCGCCAGACTGTTGGCCACGGCCAGCCCCAGATCGTTGTGACAGTGAGTGCTCAGAATAGCCTTTTCGATATTCGGTACGTTCTTCTTCAGATGCGAAATCACTTTGAAATAGTGATTCGGCGTGGCATAACCCACGGTGTCGGGAATGTTGATGGTGGTTGCCCCGGCATCGATCGTTTTCTCCACGACTTCGCACAGAAAGTCCAGCTCCGTGCGAGCCGCATCTTCCGGCGAGAATTCGATGTCGTCGCAGAATTCCTTCGCCTGCTTCACCGAAGCGACGGCTCGTTCAATGATCTGCTGCTTATCCATCTTCAGCTTGTGCTCACGATGGATGGCACTGGTTGCCAGGAACAC
>JAGQPY010000796.1 GCA_020426485.1 Planctomycetaceae bacterium | reverse complement strand
GTGACGGCTTCGTCGTCTTTGACACCGAGCCGACGCAGATTCGCGATCCTCGTGCGGACACCGCGCCATTGCTTCCAGTAACAGGCCCAAATGCGGCGGCGAATCCACTTGTCGAGTTCCGCGAAGTACGTTTTGATCGGCACCAGACGAAAGTACCCCACCCAGCCCTGAAAGTAGCGACGCAGTTCCGTGAAACGATGAGACATCGACACGCCGCGATTGCGACGGGTGATCTGCTTCACGCGGTCACGGAACCTGCGTTCGTTCTTCGGGCTGACTCGAATCCGGCCGCCCCAACCGACGAGAGCAAAGCCGAGCCCTGTTCGCTTGATTTTGGGGCCGGGGGCCATGCTTGCATCGCGCAGCAGGGCAAGATTGGCACCCCTGAATCAACGTTCTTTGAACATGCCACCCCGCCAGAGACCGAAAGTCGTCTCCGGCCCAAATCCCGTTGGCTTAGCGCCGAGCGGTCACGACTCCGACACCGAATTCGGCAGCGTCCAGAAAGTTGCCTTCGGTGTTGTCGGGGCCTCGTCCGCCGGTGGCGTGAACGGCGGTGAAGGCGAACCGCAGTTTATTTCCCAATGCTATGATCGGGTTTTCCGCTGAGCTGTCGTAGACGACCCACGCCTCCTTGCCGGTGGTGTAGTCTTTGGAGAACAACTCGGTGTCGTCGCCACCGCCTTCCGCGTTGTCAGCACC
>JAGQPY010000795.1 GCA_020426485.1 Planctomycetaceae bacterium | reverse complement strand
GACTGACAATCAGGGTGTGCAGAACACGTTCAACGAAATCAATCACATATTGCCGGGAAAGCATTATGGAGTTCCTTCACGGCATGAAGAAGTCACCGATGATCCTTCGGAATCACCGGCGCTGATGGTGCCTCATCCCTGGACGCGGAGTGTGAACAGTATTCTGTTTTTGCCGGACGATTTTGCAAACCCTGATCTGGCAGGGCAGGGGATCGCGTGTGAGTACGATACCCGCTGCCTCATCCGGTTCACGGTGCAGGAAGTCTCGGGAGTCCTGCAGGGAGCATGTTATCGCCTCAGCCGACCGGATCAGCCTGGTGGTGGAGGCAATTTTGTGGGCCCGATTGCATCGGCCGTGGGGCCGGACGGAGCCATCTACATCGGCAGTATCTGGGACAGTGGCTGGCAGGGCGGCACAAACACCGGCAGTATCGAACGCCTTGTGCCGGACAGCAAAATGCCTAACGGGATTCGGGAGATCCGAAGCACGCCGGAAGGATTTGAAATCACATTCTTTCAGCCAATCAGGGATAAGTCCGCGATGTGCGCGGCAGCAACGTGGTCAGTTCAGGGATACACACGACACTGGAACGGTAGCTACGCCACTCCGGATGCTGAGCGTTACAGCCTCAGTCCCCGCGGCCTGACACTTTCCGACGATTGCATGCGCGTCAATGTGCGGGTTGAACCGTTGAAAGCCGGATTCGT
>JAGQPY010000794.1 GCA_020426485.1 Planctomycetaceae bacterium | reverse complement strand
CTGGAAGTGCATTCTTCATCGGACTCCGACGCTCTGGCGATTGGCCGAGTCGAAGCTGTGTTGTCATCGACAGATGAACTCTATCGGACGATGTGCCGCATCTACGGCAACGAAGAACCTGAGCCGTTGCGCGTTCTGCATATGAGCAGCGAGACCGGATTTCGGTTTGATCTTTCCGGTGATCCGGGCATCATCGTGGACCTGAAAAAGCTGCTGGTCGATGTCTGGATTCGAAATCAGGATTCGCCGTATATGAAAGACCTGAATCGAGCCATCGGCAGCCAGCTTGCTCCTTACCAAAGGATCGAAGCGAGGCTGGAGGCCAAAGAACTGACTCAGGAAACCGCGTCCCAACTGCGCCACCAACTGGCCAGTCTGGCGATCCGGATGTTCGATCACGGCGTTCAAATTCGGGAAATTCCGGACACCGACACGATCGACAATCGACGCCTGATGGAACAGATCCGCCAACGTCGTTTGCCGGCGCCGGTGAAGATTGCCGAGGGAACCTCACCCCCCGCTGCTGCGGAACCAACTCCGTCGGCCCGGGAAACTAAACCTACAGCCGAAGTGAAGACTCGCCGCACTCGTTCCGCAAAGAAGCCCGCCAAAACCGGGACAAAGACCACAAAACGGCGGACATCAAAGCGAGCTGGTTGAGCAGCGACGTGCTGCACGCGGTAACCATCCTCACACGGCCCCCATCGGCGTTCCGACAGGGCCGCGTGGCGGGGCCGTTGTGGAAACAATTTCTGACGCCGCCGA
>JAGQPY010000793.1 GCA_020426485.1 Planctomycetaceae bacterium | reverse complement strand
TTCTTAAGGCGACCCGGCGTGGCAGCAGTTGCTGCCTGGCTGACTCAACTCTCCGCGGCGTCCCGATCCGAAGCCTGCTTAAGGCTCACTGGTGAAAATCTGGTGTTGTTTTCAGCAGACCCCGGACCGGTGACGCTCGCGGTGAGGCGGCCGAAACAGTCGGCTTATCGACCCAGGATTCCCGCACCCTGACGGCTCTGGTGTCCGTTCCGGGCGAGTTCCTCCAGTCGGCCACCGCTCGACACCCTCAGGGCGGCTTCCAGGTCGGCATCGTAGGCGGAGGTCACACCGCCCGAACGAGCTTCCTGAACCGGCACATCCGGTGTCACGCCTGCTCCAGCCATCTCCCGGCCCCCCGGCGAGTAAAACTTCGCTGTGGTCAGCTTCAGCGTGCCGCTCACACTCCGCAGCGGGAAGTGTGTCTGCACGGTTCCCTTTCCGTAAGACCGCTGGCCCACCACCAGACCGCGGTGATTTTCCTGAATGGCTGCCGCGAAGATTTCGCTGGCACTGGCACTGTCTTTGTCCACCAGAACCACCAGGGGAACACTCCAGGTCTGTTCGAAGGTGGCCGCTTCCGACATGTTGTCCGCCGTGGTGCGGCCACGGGTGGAGACGATGGTGCCGGAGGTCAGAAACTTGTTGGAGATTTCGATGGCTGCGGTCAGCAGTCCACCCGGGTTACCCCGCACATCGAACACGAGCGTTTTCATTCCTTCGCGGTGCAGCTGCCACAGGGCCTGGTCCACTTCTTCCGTTGAGGATTCCGCGAACTTGTTCAGGCG
>JAGQPY010000792.1 GCA_020426485.1 Planctomycetaceae bacterium | reverse complement strand
ACTGTCCGTGCGCTTGCTCAACGGATTGCTGGAACTGGAACCCGCCGATGCCGCACGAATTCACTTTCAGCTTGCGAGCATCCTGAAAGACAGTGATTCAACGGCCGCTCGTCGCCACGTGCTGCTGTCTCTTGAAAACGCGCCGCGATATCGGGACGCGCACGGACTGCTGCTGGAACTCAGTTCCGTTGCAACGGATGTTCCGGCGGAAAAGCCGGACACAGAAGATGCTCCGGCCGAGCGTCGCAATTGATGAAAGGCACCAACAGGTTGTTTACCGCCGAGTCAATCAAATCATGAAAAGCCGCACTGACGTCATCGCCCTCGTGGCGTTTCTTGCGATATTCTCACACGCACGCTCATTCGCCGAAAGTGCACCAAAGCCGCCCAATGTGGTCCTGATTCTGGCCGACGATCTGGCCTGGCGCGACATGGGTTTCATGGGTAATGGGCTGGTGCATACACCAAACATTGATTCCCTGGCCGCGAAGTCGGCTTGTTTCGTGAACGGCTATGTTCCGATGAGCGTCTGCCGACCGTCGCTGGCAACCTTGTTGACGGGGCTCTATCCGCATCAGCACGGAATCCACTTCAATCATCCGCCGCCGGGGCTTAGTCAAATGCGCGACATGTCGGGGGAACAATATCGGGTCGTGCGAGCGTCCACGAATTACCTGATTGAATCTGTGCCAACGCTGCCACGGATTCTGGCGACTCACGGCTATCGGTCATTTCAGTCCGGCAAGCATTGGGAAGGCAGCTACCGAACCGCCGGGTTCACTCACGGAATGACCACCGGCCTG
>JAGQPY010000791.1 GCA_020426485.1 Planctomycetaceae bacterium | reverse complement strand
TGCCGCAACCCTGGGCGCGCTGATCAAGTATCCCAGACCGTCACTAATTGACGGAACACCGCGTTATCGCAAACATGGCTGCTTTCAGGATGACTTCGACCTGTTCACGGAAGTGTTTCAGATCGCTGGTCGAGAACCCGACACCGCAGGCCAGTATGCTCGGCATCCACTGGCACTGTTGTCCGAAGCGGCCGACGACATCTGCTATGCCATCATCGACCTGGAAGACGGTTGTCGAGCCGGACTGGTAACCACCTCCACCGCGCTGGAGATTCTGGAATCCATTTCGACGGGAAGCACAGGCAACCCGTCGATGCCGGACGCCGATCGCCTGTCCATGGGCCGCGCGCTGGCAATCAATGAATTGGTGCAGCAGTGTACCGAAGTCTTTCGACAGCACAGCTCAGAGATTCTGGAAGGCACGTTCGGCGAATCCCTGGTGAGTTGTTCGCCCGCCGGTTCTGCGTGTTCTCTGGCAAAGTCCACGGCATTTGATCTGGTTTATAACAGCGACCGCGTGATTGAACTGGAAGCTGCGGGTTACCGAGCCATTCAGGGACTGCTGGATCTGCTGCTGGACGCCGTGATGGCATCCCGTCCCAACAGTTTTCACAAACACCTGTTCAAACTGACGGCACTCGAGATTCCGGAACACGCATCGGTTTATCAGAAGCTGTTGTCATGCACCGATCTGGTCAGCGGAATGACAGACCGCCATTGCATTGAACTGTTCCGCCGTCTTTCCGGGCACGCTATGAGATAATGTCGTGCCTCATTCAGATGGGACCTTATTGACCGCAGTGTTCTGTCTTGTTTAACCCGTGGCCG
>JAGQPY010000790.1 GCA_020426485.1 Planctomycetaceae bacterium | reverse complement strand
CGTGTGTTTATTATGGAGATGAAGTGGGGCTGGATGGTCGCCACGATCCCGATTGCCGCAAGGGCTTTCCGTGGTCAGAAGATCTGCAGGATCGTGAGTTGTTTTCGTGGTATCAGCAATGCATTCGCCTGAGACAGCGGCATCCCACAGTAACGTCGCAGCAACCCGTTCTGTCGGTGATCGCGGACACTGCCGTTGTGGTGCGTCATTCCGGTCTGGTTGCCGTTCTGAATCCGTCCAATTCTGCGGTCGAAGTCGATCTTTCGATTCCCGATGGCGAATCCATGTTAGACTGGCAGACAAAGCAGCCGATGCTCTGCCGGCCCTGGCAACTGAAAGCCAGAACGGCCGCCGTGTTTGAAGCGGCGGACCAGACATTGCGGGGCGTCGTGAAATGAACCCTCGCGTCACTATTCACCAAGTCACTCTCCCGGCCTTGTACGTCTCATGTCTGATTCTGTCGCACATCCGTCTCTGAATGTCATCAGCGGAACAGATGCGCTGCCGGCAATTCTGTGTCTCAGTTCGGAGCAGCTTGCGGGCTGGCTGAAGGAACAGGGACAGCCCGCTTTTCGCAGACGCCAGATTGAGGAATGGATGATTCAGCGTCGCGTCAGCAGCTTTGATGAAATGACTGACCTGCCGCAGGCGCTGCGGGACAAACTGAAGGCATCCTTCCGATTCGCCAGCCACAACATCATTGGTCATCAGATCGCATCGGACCGAACAGAAAAGCTGTTGCTGCAGCTTTCTGACGGAGAACTGGTTGAATGCGTGCTGATGCGCGACCCCGGCCGCAGAACGGTCTGCATCAGTACTCAGGTTGGCTGCGCGATGGGCTGCGTGTTTTGTGCC
>JAGQPY010000078.1 GCA_020426485.1 Planctomycetaceae bacterium | reverse complement strand
AGAAGTCTCACGACTTCTGCTACGTTCCTCTCGATTTCTGCTACGTTCCTGACGACTTCTGCTACGTTCGTTTTCCTGCGAAAACTGGTAACAAAAACCGTTCACGGCGTTGGGCGAAGCCCTTGTTAAAACCGTTGAAGGATTTGGAGGTCCTGCCGATCACCGAGATATTGAAACACGAGCGGATCAATACTTTCGGTCAGAAAACGAGCCGACCCGTCGGCCAGTACAAATGATGCTCCGCCGCTGTGCTGACTGCTGAAACCGCCCGTTGACGTATCATTCGGTGGTCCTGTTTTTGGGGTTGCGGCGGGATCGAAGTAATTCACAACATCCCAGCCTTTGTTGATGGCGACGCCCGTGTTTCGCAGAGTGGCGTTTGTGCCGCTGGTCCAGCCCAGATCTTTGCCAACGCGCGAAGCAATCTTTTCTCCCAGAAGAATCGTGTTAGAGGCTCCGTCGCGAATCGTTCGAAAGTTTGTGCTGCTGTTAAGATACATCAGCCCGTTGTTGTCATCATCAATAGCCACATCGTTTCCGCCGAAGCAGGCAGCGTAGTTGGACGCGAAGACCGTCCCCAGATTTTCCGGGCTGAATCGACGATCAAAGTCTGAAGGGCATGCAAAGGCAGACAGGTCGATCGAACGAGCCCTGGCATTGGCCATCGCATAAATGCTCTGATTGAAATCGATGATTCGGTGCAGCGGATACTGTTCCATGAAGGGCAGCAGCTGAACCATCCAGCTGACATGATAGCCTTCGGGAACGTTGCGGATCGGGCCGTCGAGGTCCACCGTTCCCGGCGGCATCATTTCAAAGCTCATGTCGTAGTTGTGAATCGCCATTCCCAGCTGCATCATGTTGTTCCGGCATTGTGTTCGGCGAGCGGCTTCGCGCGCCTGCTGGACGGCCGGCAGCATCAGTGCCATCAGAATGGCGATAATGGCAATCACTACCAGCAGTTCAATCAGAGTGAACCCGGACAGTTTTGAATGACCGACCGACCAACCGTTCTGTCTCGGTAATGTTTGATGAGCTTCCTGCCCATCGTTTTCCGCCGTCAGCGACGATTCGGACGGACGTTTAAAATCAGTGAATGTCTTCATGGCTGAACTCGAATCGTGCGAGAGATTTGAACGGGGGTTTCATCGTTGGATGGATACCGAGCCACGATGGTGGCCGTACCGTCCCGAAGATTGATCTGAACCCTGCCGGAATTCGTCTGATGAATGGTGCCGGGCGGCAGTTCCCAGGTGTGATTTTGAATGTCTGGTTGCTGTTTCAGCAGAATCCTGAGGCGAAATTCACCGGCGGTGGCCAGTTGCATTGCCTGTTGCAGATGGAACTGTCGCAGCATCTGATGCCGATCACGCACCACGCGCTGCATGAACTGTGACACGATGGCCACCAGGATCATCAGCAACACAATCACCAGTGCCGTCACCATGCCACTGCGGCGCTTGACCATTTGCTGTGAAATAACGTCAGCCGTCGATGAGTCAGCAACGGACGATCTTCGAAACGTGACGTGCTTTCGCCGTGCCTTCATTCGGACACCTCCGGATCTGCATCAGATGTGCCGGAGACGGGTCGAGACGGCAATCGAATTTCCAGTGTTCTGTTGCCCGCGGTGCTCGCATCTGGTGGCTGACCGGGAGCAGGATTCGCTGAGGCTTCGTGGAGCACCAGCGCAACCAGTCTGAGTTCTGCATCGTGACGAAACTCCAGCCGCGTTCCACGCCGAAAGACATAGCGATCCATGGCAACCATGGCCTGGTCTCGAACGGCCTGCCGGAGAATCATGTTTTCATCGATCGTCCAGCGGATGGTTTGTTCGTTTTCAGAATCGCTGTACTGCAGAGAGGTGTTGTCACCATCAGGTGTCGCAAACCGGCTGTCTCGACGAAGCTGCTCTTCCAGTCGCAGCAGTGTTTTCAGAAAGAGTGACGCTGCTTCATCAATCCGATCCGCCTTCAGGACCGCATGCAGGCAGACTCCGGCCGACGACATCAGAATCGAAGCGATCAGCACGTAAAGCAGGTAGTAGTGAAAGACGGCTCCACGGCGAGCATTCGTACACAATTGGCAGCGATGCGTTCTCATGGCTCACCCCCTTCACGGGCAGACCAGACAACCAGAGAACGGATCACATCCGGGCGTCCGGGACGATCTGTTCGAGCAATCTGCAATCGTGTTCCGGCGAGGATATTGTCGGAAGCGACGTCAGGTGTGACCGTCAGTCGGGCACCCGGATAACGCTGTTGAAACCAATCCGACAGACTGAGTTCCAACGACGAATTGCTGTGAATCTGCGTGGCAAGGTTGTTGAGTTCCACCAGAGCCAGCGTTTCGAAACGAGCCACCTGGCGATGATCGATCACGCTGCGCAGGGCGGGCGTCAGAACCAGCGCCACGGACGAAAGCATGATGGCGGCAACGATGACTTCTGCCGTGATGGAGCCACGACGTCGTTCTGACGGCAGACAGCGGACAACCAACTTCATCAGCCGCCTCCTGAAATGGTCTGACGAATCACACAACCAACCGTCGCCTGTTCCATTGTCAGATTCACCAGCGGGCTGAACATCGCGACGCAAATGAACCCGGTGATCAGTGCAAAGATCAGCAACAGGCCCCACGTGGCGACGTGAACAATGCGATCTCCCACGGCTTCCTGATGAGTCTGAATCGCGCGGGACAGATGCATCAGGCCCCAATCCAGATGTCCCGTTCGTTCCGCCGCTCGCAGAAACGCGACTTCACGCCTTCGAAGAAAGCCTTCGGACCGCAGTGATTCCCAGCAGTCTCCCCCCGCGGTGACCATCGCTCGCACTGCACTGAGGCGACGGGTGACGCGTCCGGGCGTCAGTTCTCTCAGGATGCTGTGAAATGTTTCCGGCAGCGAATGCCCGGCAGCCACGGTGATACTCAGCAGACGCAGAGTCATGGGAGTTTCCGACCGAGGTTGCCACGCGGATACAAGCGACCGGCCGGTGCTGAGGGAGCGAATTTCGGCAGACACCAGCCGCTTGATGCCATAGCCCATCAGACACATCACGGGAAAGACCGTCATGAACCAGTATTTCGCCAGCCAGTCCGAGGCATTGATGAAGGACGTGGTGGTGCTCGGCAGTTCTGCTCCAAAGTCATCATAGATGTGTTTCAACTTTGGAACGATAAATACCATCATGAAGCTGACGATGCTCAGAGCAATCGACGACAATGCAGCCACCAGCATCAGCATCATGGTAAAGTCAGGGGACATCGGATTTCTGGCCGACGTTTGCCGAACCAGTCGCTGGGCTTCATCGGCGAGAACCTGTTTCAGTGTGCCGCATTCTTCCGCGACTCGGATGGCTGCCAGCGTTTCTTCCGGCAGTACCTCACGCACCGTTGTCAGCGCCGAGGAAAGCGTGTTGCCGAGTTCCAGCAGAACTCGCAGTTGTTCCACGCGGTCCTTCCAGGGCGGACTGCATTCTGCCGCCAGAGCCTTCAGGCCGGCGGTCATCGATTCCGGGTCGCCCATCCCCGCGGAAAGAACCATCAACAGCGACGACTGTCGAATCGGTTCCGGCCGGTTCAGGACGAACATCATTGTTTGAAGGTGTCCGGAGTTCATGACGTCCCTTGTCCGGCACAGCCGGACTAACGTTTGAATCAATCAGCGTCTGCAGGTCAGGCTCCCGCCTCAGCTACAGGAATGGGTGTTAATTAAATCAATAGCTTCCAGCACAAACCGAACAACCTGAGCGCCTCTGTGGTTGAAGCCAGCCACCTCAAACGACCATCCCCGCCCTCAGGTGAAGGGCGAAGCCCAACGCCTTGAAGAAATGCTGAACGTTCGAAACAGTCGTGCTGTTGTTTTTTCAGGCAGGAAAACTGATTGTTCAACCCGATGCCGCAGGCGAGGTTGGTCACGCCGGAACGGGCCTCGCCTGCGGCATCGGGTTAAACGATCAGAATCTCTTCACGGCGTTGGGCGAAGCCCTTGTCAGGAAAGGTCGTTTAAGAGTTTGATGAGGGGAAGAAACAAAGAAATCACACCGAAACCGACGACGGTTCCGGTCAGAACCAGGGCAATCGACTGCACCACCACGGCCAGAATGCGGCCCTGCCCAACGGACGCACTCTCCAGCATTTCAGACAGACTTTGAAACGTATGAGCCACCGTAATCCGTCGTTGATCGGAATCTGTGGCGGATTCCGTCACAAACAACATGGAGATCGGAAGTCCGGACAGCTTTCCCGTCGGAAAGGCCAGTCCGGTCTGTTGTACAAGTTCGTTGGCCAGAATTTCCCCTCGTTCTGCCACCGATCGAAAGCCGCTGCCACGGGAGGCAATTCGCAGAGCTTCGGAGTACGGGACGTCGTGACGAATCAGTGACGCCAGAATTCGAGAGACACGCGCCTGCATGGTCCAGCGAAAGGCCATGCCAAACACAGGGATTTCCGACAGAACCTCCGATGCAACTCCTGTCACGATTCCCAACGCCAACAGGCCGATGAACAGCAGGATGCTCAGTGCGAACGCCGTCCATCCGATGGAACCAAGCTTGAACAGAAGGTCCGACAAATGAATCAATGCCATCGTCATGCCGGGCAGTTCAATTCCGAAGTCCTGGAAGATCGCTTTGAAACCGGGAACGATTAACAGGACGGCGGAATAAAGACCCAGAATCACCAGCCCCAGCACCGCCAGCGGCCCGATGAGAGTCGTCAGAAACTGTTGCATCCGCATGTTGCTTGTCAGCAGCCCGGGCATCATGTCAGCGGCGACGCGAGCTTTGACGTGTTCGTCAATTGTGGACGCCATCACAGAACGCAGTTCTGCGGGAGCGGCAAAGGTCAGGTGCGACGGCAGATTCAGTCCCGCTTCCAGTCGATCCGCCATGGCTCGCAGTGTTGCCACCGGGCGGTGCCGATAAAACCAGCGAAGCATAAATCCGGCCGCGGGAGCCACCACGAACGCCGCCAGCGCTGACAGCAAAAACAGGAACTTCAAAATGCCAAACTGCCACCACAGTGTGCCGACGAACAGAAACAGAACGACAGCAAAGACTTCCAGCCACAGAGCTAATTCGGCCATGGGATGCGACAGCGGTTCCGCTGCGATGGCTCGAACCGCTTCGTGAGCCGGCAGCCCTGTCAGGAATGCTTCACGAAGCTGTTCTCCGACTCGCAACTGATAAAGTCGCGGCAGAGTTTCCTGGTGGGCCAGAATCAGCGCGTCCAGCGATAATTCTGTCGACGCCGTCAGCGTCAGCCCTCGCTTCGCCAGCAGATCGCGCAGAGCGACGACGTCTTCGGCCTGTGTCACGCCGAACACCGGGACGTCGTTGGAGTCGACTGCTTCGTAACGATAATTGATCAAGCTGTGTCTGCTCCCCGCTTAGATGTCAGACAACTGACGATAAAGTTCTGAGATCGACCAGAACATGCTGGTTGAATACAACAGGACCGCGCCGCCGCCGACGACAAAGAACAACAGGACCGGGACCACGTTCTTCATCCAGGTCATGGAAATCTGCAGTCGGCGGCGATAATAACCGGTGATGCTTTCCAGTCGTTCGCGAAGCTGATTTTCGTCCGTTCCGCTCTGTTTCAGCCCGGCAGCCAGCAATGGCGGAAATCGCCCGGGAACCCATGGCTGCCGCAACGCTTCTTCCGGAATGTTGCCCCGCTGCAATTGTTCGGCCAGATTCTGACAGGCTCGATCCAGATGCCGATCGCCCACACACGCACCCGACAGAACCAGTGCATCGGGCAGAGGAGTCTCCCGGTGAACCAGCAGATTCAGCATTCGAGACAGCGTGTAGAACCGCAAATCTCTAATAAGGCCGCGGACTCCAGGCAGCAGCAAGAAAACTCTCTCGGGACCTCGAAACGCCACCGCAGAAGCACGGCCACTCAACAGCCACAGCACGATCCAGAACAGCAATGCCGCCGGAAAGATGATGGGCCACCACGAATAGCGTTCATCCAGAAGCAACAAATGGTCAAAGACAGTTTCCGGAGCACGATGAAAATCCGTGACCACCATTCGAACGCGATCGA
The DNA here is from genome assembly GCA_020426485.1 of Planctomycetaceae bacterium. GTDB lineage: Bacteria > Planctomycetota > Planctomycetia > Planctomycetales > Planctomycetaceae > JAGQPY01. Next base: position 10,243 of record JAGQPY010000078.1, on the reverse strand, counting down.
GAAATGTTCGAATGAAAACCACAAACAGAATCACGGCCATCGCCATCACCGTCAGCGGGTAAGACAACGCCTGCAGAATTCGTCGGCGAAGTTCCGACAGATCAGCGGCGACGTCGCCCAGCATTTCGATGGTCGAACTCAGCTGCCCCGATTCCACTCCGGCCGCAACGGCCGCCTGCAGAATTCTGGGAACGCCCATGCGATCATCATTCACAATCTCCTGCAGCGAACGACCGGACGCCAGATCCTGTGAAATCTGCTCCGTCAGTCTCTGCAGTTGCGGGCGATGACCGCTGCCGGCGTCCGCCAGATTTCCTTCCAGCGGAAGTCCGGCCTGAACCAGCGAACGAATCTCATCGCTCAAATGCTGAATGTCTTCCAGAGTGATTGCCACGTTCACCAATCCGTCAAACGATAAACGTCATCGCCGGCCTCGTTGTCAAACTCATCACTGACCGGAGGCGGTTGATTCAATGGAGTCCGCCGACACGCGGCGATGCCTTCCAAGAACACGAAAAACCTCTTCTTCGGTTGTCAGTCCGTTCTGAACCGCAGCTTCCGCACGCTGTTGCAGACTTTCCATACCACACTGTCTCGCAATTGTGTGCAGGTGTCGAGCGTCCGCTCGTTCCATCAGGCCCTGCACAAAATCCGGATGTCCTGTTTCCAGAAGCTCCGCAATGACAAAACGACCGACGTATCCCAGCCCCTGACAAACCGGACACTGACCGCTCAGACCCACGGTGGCATCAGATTTGTCTAAACAATGCGTCCCCGAAAATTTTTCTTCTGACGCGGGAACGCCCCGCAGCCCATTTGAGCGACTGCTCGAAAGCACTCCCGTTGATCGTTCTGCAACGATGGGCGCACAGTGCGCGGATCTGACAGAGTCAGACTCTGACGTGGCCGCCGCCGGAACCGATTCGTCCGAATTCGCTTCTTTCTCCGAATGGCACTCCGGACATCTCCGTCGCACCAGTCGCTGGCACAGAACGGCCTGAATCGTGCTGCGAATCAGGTACGGTTCCATTCCCATTTCCATCAGACGAGTGATCGCTTCCACGCTGCTTCCCGCGTGAAACGTCGTCAGCACCAGATGTCCGGTCAAAGCCGCCTGCAGAACGGATTCCGCTGTGGCTGCATCACGAATTTCCCCAACCGCAATGACATCCGGATCCTGTCTCATCATCGATTTCAGACCGGACGCCAGGTCAAACCCGACGCTGTGCCGCACCTGTGATTGAGTGACTCCGGGAACCACGACTTCAATCGGATCTTCCAGCGTCATCACACCGCGCTGATCGCCGAACGTGCGAACGATTTCTCGCAGGCAGGCGTACACCGTGGTTGTCTTTCCGCTGCCCGACGGACCGGTCAGCAGAATGACGCCGGACGTCTGCTGCAGCAGTTCCTGCAATCGTTCTCGAATATCGTCGGGCAGACCCAGATCGTCGACTTGGAGGAATCGGCTGTGATCGGCGAATAATCGAATGGCGGCCTTTTCTCCAAACAACGTTGGAAAGGTCGTCACCCGCACTTCTCCGGCAACGACTTCAGGCGATGTTACTTCGTCCGCCGTCGTCCCTGATACAGTGGTCCCCGGCACAGTCGTCGACGTCATCTGTGATGAAGCGGTTGATGGTTCGCCGCGCGGTGCACGCAGTCTGCGGAGAGCCGCCAATGACAGAGACGTCTTTCCCGAAGATTGTGCGTTTGAATCGACACCTGCGGAAGCATGGCCGATGGACGTTCCGGTTACAGAAACCCGGCCTTCCTGCGGCACATCGGTGCGGTAGGTCAGCAGTCCGGAAATCACCTTCAGGCGAGCGATGATGCGTTGTTTCAAATCACCTTCGAAGGCGGCCACGGTTTGCAGCACCCCATCGATTCTCCAACGCATGACCAGACGATGTTCGTCGGGAACCAGATGGACATCACTGGCGCGGTGTTCGCGAGCTGACTGCAGGATCAAGTCCACCAGTCGAGGCACAAAGTCGTCGCGTTCCGGATTCAGTGAAGCAATTCCGCCGGCGAATACGGACATCAGAGTCGTCGCGGGCATGTTCACAATCGCGGCAGCATGCTGGCATCGAACATTCGCTGGCGCCCCTTCAGTTCGTCCAGTATTTCATTGATGTCGCGACGTTCGGAATCCATTTCGCCGCCACCGGAGGGACCGTTGTGACTTTGATCCACGGCCAGTCCGTGAGATCCCAGTGACATGCCGGGCGTCAGAGTGGGTTCCGGTTGTTCGACGACGTCAGGGCTGGATTCGGAATTCGGTGGCAGCACAAAGGACAGTGTGACGGCAAGGCAGCACACGGCCGCCAGCACCGCAGCAACTTTCCAACGAAAGTTACGTCGAGCGATCACGATACTTGTTGAGCAGTCCTTCATAACTCGACTTCGAAAACCGGACGACAATTCCGGCATCGGCATCGCAGCGCGAATGAGTTCGTGCTCCGGCAGCGTAGGTTCAGGCAGGTTGAGATGGCGGTGGGTCATGGTAGAAGGTGTGTCCGGTGTAAACCGGAGTTTGAGATGCACAGACGATCAAAGATTCAACAGACAGCAACAGTGACTCGACAACAAACTTCTGACCACTTTCCGTCAGTCGATATCGGTCAATGCTGAGCGGCTCGTACCGGCGGCGGGACCGGACGCTGCTCTTCCATCAAGGGCTCCAGACTTCTCTGAAGTTTTTCCATCGCGTATCGGTAGCGACTGGCGACCGTGTTCTGTGACTTTCCCAGAACGTCCGCGATCTCTGCAAACGTTAACTCTTCCCAGTGCTTCAGAATGACGACTTCGTACTGCGGACGTGGCAGAGTTCTCAGAATTCGCTGCACAGCCTCCGAGGTCTCTTCTTTTTGAATCAACAGCTCGGCGGTTTCCGTCCCGCACTGTGTATCCATTTCGCCCAGACTGCAGGTTCGCCGTTTCTGGATGACTCGCAACGCTTCGTTACGAACGGCTCGAATCAGATAGGGCCAAGGCAATTCCGCACGCACCAGCAGTTTTGGTTTTCCGGCAATCCTGGAAAAGGCAGTCTGAACCGCATCTTCGGCATCCGACTGATTGCCGGTAATGTTCATTGCCATCCGAACCAGCCGCAAAGCCGTCAGATCAAACATTTCACCGAGCGCACGCTGGGTGTCCTGAGTCAGCAGTCTGACACAGGCTCGGAACAATCGATGAAATTCTGTGTGGGTTTCTGTAGACACGGCATTCTCACAGATCCATTAGCCGGACTTCTTTGTCTGAAAGAAATGAAAAATCTGAAAGAAACTGATACTCTCCTGCACACTTCCATCAACAATACCGGCCATTCGACTGCGGAATTCGTTCGAAATCGCGGCTTTGGCGCCGTTGTTCCCGCGAAGGGTCGGTCGTTGAATTCAGTGTTCTACAGTCAGGAACGCCAACCGGAGGCAAACCTCCGGCTTACATTTTCACCAATTTGTTTCGCCAAACAGGATTTGTCGTGTTCGATACTGTTGCTGTCGTGGGCGCCACCGGCGCTGTGGGGACAATTATTCTGGAACTGCTGGAGCGACGGAACTTCCCTGCCGGAAAATACCGTCTGCTCGCCTCCGCGCGAAGCGCGGGGAAACAGGTTCAACTGGCGGGCCAGACCGTCACCGTGGAAGAACTGACCCACAACTGCTTTGACGGCATCGATCTGGTCATCGCCAGCACGCCGGACGATACCGCGGCCGAATTCCTGCCATCTGCCGTCAAAGCCGGCTGCAAAGTCATCGATGAATCCGGCTATTGGCGAATGAAGCCGGACGTGGCTTTGGTGATTCCCGAAATCAATCCTCAGGATGCCCTGAACGCCAAAGGCATTATCGCCAGCCCCAACTGTTCGACCACCCAAATGGCACTGGCCATGAAGCCACTGCACGATGCCGCTCGCGTTCGCCGAGTCATCGTCAGCACGTATCAGGCCACCAGTGGCGCCGGACTGCAGGGCAGCGAAGATCTGCTGCAGGGCACGAAGGCAGCCGTCAACGGCGAAGCGTATGCTTACAAAGCCTTCAAACATCCAATCGCCTTCAACGCGATTCCGCAAATCGGCGGTCACAAAGAACAGGGCTACACCAGCGAAGAAATGAAGATGGTGTACGAGACTCGCAAGATCTTTGGCGACGATTCCATTCAGGTTTGCCCGACCTGCATTCGAATTCCCGTTTCCAACTGTCACAGCGAAAGCATTCTGGTCGAAACCGAACGCCCCGTCAGTGTGGAAGAGGCTCGCGAACTGTTTGCCGCCACGCCGGGAATCACCGTCGTCGACGATCTGGAAAACGGTGTCTACCCAATGCCTTCCAACTGCGACGGCAGCGATGATGTCTTCATCGGACGTATTCGCAAAGACATCTCCAGCCCCAACGGACTGGCTTTCTGGTGCGTCTCCGACAACCTGCGCAAAGGTGCCGCCACGAACGCCGTTCAGATCGCCGAACTGCTGGCCGCTCACGGACAAAAATCGTAGCCAGCTACGGTGTGTGGGGTTGTCTTGGTGGCACAGACATTTCTGTCTGTGCTTGATTTCTGCTGCCCTGCAGCTTCCCGGTGTGTTGGTCCGACTGTGCCGGACACACCCCAATCGACAAAGCGAACAACGTGAGCGTCTCGGCGTTTGAGTGTATCCACGTCAAACGTCAGCCCACGCCATCGGGTCATGGGCGAAGCCCTTTGAGGAAGGAATTGTTGTGGTGGTTGATCAGTTCTTGAAAGACCTTCTGGCCACTCCGGGAACCTCCGGGTACGAACAGCAGGTTCAGCAGGTCGTTCGCAACTTCGCGTCGCCGTTTGCGACATCGGTGACGACCGACGTGCACGGAAATGTGATCGCAGCCGTCAACCCGGACGGCCCGGTCAGAATTCTGCTGGATGCTCACTGCGATCAAATCGGCCTGATCGTTCGCCACATTGACGACAAGGGCTTTATTCGAGTCAGCGCGGTCGGTGGCTGGGACATGCAGATCCTGCTGGGCCAACGGATGCTGGTGCATACGTCCAGCGGTCCGATTCCCGGCGTGATTGCTCGCAAGCCCATTCATCTGCTGAACGAATCCGAACGCAAGACGGTTCCCGGAATTCAGGAACTGTGGATCGACATCGGGACGACGTCGTCCACGGAAACTCAGGAACTGGTTCGCATCGGTGATTCCGTCACACCGGCACCGTCGCTGACTGAACTTCGCAACGGCCGCATTTCCGGAGTTGCCATGGACGATCGCACCGGTGTGTGGGTCGTCATGACGGCTCTGAAGATGATCGCCGCTCGAAAACCATGGGCGGCCGTCTATGCCGTGTCCGCCGTGCAGGAAGAAATCGGCCTGCGTGGAGCACAAACCAGCGCTTACAACGTGAATCCTCATGTCGGCATCGCCGTCGATGTGACTCACGCCACCGACTGCCCCGGCATCGACAACAACGAACACGGTCGAATCCTGCTGGGCGGCGGCCCGGTGGTTGTGCGAGGTGCCAATGCCAATCCTCGCGTCTTCGATCTGCTGATTCACACCGCCGAAAGCAATCAGGTCCCCGTTCAGATCAACGCGCTGGCTCGCCCGGCCAGCAACGATGGAGCCGCAATTCAGGTCAGTCGAGGCGGCTGTGCTGCGGGACTGGTCACCATTCCCAATCGCTACATGCACAGCCCCGTGGAAGTCGTGGCACTGTCAGACCTGGAGAACGCGGCTCGCCTGCTGGCCGAATTCTGCCTGGCCGTCAACGACTCCACCTCCTTCATTCCCTGACAAGGACTTCGCCCTTGCCCCGAAGGCGTGGGATTGCGGTTTGACGTGGAGAGTTTCGTGCGCCGGGTCGCTCCCGTTGTTCGCTTTGGCTATCAACACCGACTTGCGTAACAAAACTGAGACAGGTATCCATCCCGCCCGAGTCACAGGAGTGGCCACCGGGCAGACTCGCAATCTCCATTCTATGCCGAGGTTTCTTGGCCGTCCCCCAGCCTCTGGAGACTGTTGAATATGCGTCTCAAACGAACGGAGTTGGTGAATTCAATCCAAAGCGACGACAAGTCGTCGCACTCCGAAGATCACAGACATCGCGGATCGGCCTGTTCCGGAACCGTTGGAAGGGCAGATGGCTCAGGAAAGAGCGGCAGACGCCTACCGATGAACACAGATCAAAGCCGGAGGTCTCGCAAACTGTGTTCATCAGCGTTCATCTGTGTCTGTTGTCGTGTCTCTCAGGTTCGTTTCATCCTCTTGCACAGCATCGACATGTCGCCGATTCGTAAGAATTCGGACGCCCTGAGGAATTCACAAGAACTCAGCCACCGGTGCAATGAACGACAGCGTGAGACTCTGCACTATCGCTGCCAGCCCCGCAGTGTTTGGCCGCATTCAAAAATGCAGATTGGTCCCAGCCAGCTGATCCATGCGGCCATGGTATATGTCCACGCTGGATTCTGGTTCAGCAGAAGTGCCATACCGCCAATTGCCCGGAGTGTCACAGCCGAGCACAACAACAGATAGCATCTCCACATCCAGATACGATGCCGGACAAACTGACGTCGAATGGCAGTGGACCAGCCTTTCCATGCAAACAGAGCCGTCAGAATCGCCAGCTGGCTGAATCCGGCACCCGCAGTTTCATCCTCCAAGTCCACCTTCATCCGGTGTTCTGACCGGTAACGCGAATACTGTACGGCGTTCGCCGGCAACACGGCGATCTTGTCTCTCTGAACGCCGGACTTCATGGACGACGAGTATTTGTTAATTCAAACGGATCTTTCACCATACCGTTCGAAGTCTGAAGCGAAGATCAGGCGCTGGCCTTTGGTTCAAGGAGGTGCCGGGAGTGATTGTGGTGAAAGAACGGGGAGGCTTGTGCATCGATAACGTGAGACGTCTGAGCGGCTGTGTGTCCGCCGACGCCGTGGAATCTTGTTGACTCCAGTCGGCGTGGCGTGCAGTTGTCTCTCGGAATCGGAAAGTGGCGGTCTAATCAGCCTGGATTCTGACGAACACCCACCGCGTACCCGAACTGTCGTCGACAAAGTAGAGATCTCGCGGGTGGCGGCTGCTGGCCTGTTTGCGAGTGACCGTCATGCGAACGGTCTGTCCATTCTGCCCGACAACCTGGTACTTTCCGGCGGCGATGGCTTCCGGAAGTGGCGGAGCGACCGCTGAAGATTCATCTGCGGCTTCGCGACCCTTCACCCTGGCTTTTCGGTGTTGCAGTGTCACTGGAACAGACGCCTCGGACGATTTTTGGGCGATCAATGCTTGCCGCTGCTGATCGCGACGCGCCAGGGCTTTCTGCTCAGCCTTGCCGTCACCATCCCATGCTGCCATAAACATTGCGGTGACCAGCACCAGCAGCAAAACACGAGCGTTCATTCCAAAAGCCTTCACAAGAGCCAGTGCACTCGGCAAATTTCCTGCGACTGCTGAAAGAAATGGCAGCCGGAGAATCGCAGAGAGTGGCAAAATATCGTCACAGAAAATGTGAACCCCGGGACACTGTATCGTCCGGCGACTCTTTGCTGGTTGGGCCAGATTTGCCGAAAGGCGAGGCTTTGGAAGGCAAAAAACGGTTCGTTCCAACTTCTCCGATTTCGCCGGTGGTGCCGATCTGTTCCCCGCACAAACTGAGCAGAGTTTTCTGTTGGTGCCCCCGGCGACGAGTCAATTTCTCGGTGAATTCTTGACGGCGTCTCAAATTATCGATAATCTGATGGCGGTTATCGATGATCTGACTTGGCGGCGGTGTCGTTTTGAGATCGAAGCTGAGTGCCACTGTTTGCGAAAAAGGCTTGCGGAAGCGGCGACGTGTGCAGGCTGTTGGGAACGTTGCCAATCAGTCTCTGATCTTGGCGACAGATTGCGAAACTGTCCGGCGTTGGTTGAGAGGTCGGTGATATGGAAACTCAGTTCAAGGCGATTCCCGAGGCGGATGACCTGAAGCAGATGGAGCGGGATCTGCGGTTTTATCCGTCGATGACGGAAGCTCCTGCCGTGCTGTCGAAGAGTGACATTGAACAGTACAACCGCGACGGATATCTGAAGTGTCTGCGAGTCTATTCGACGGACGAAATTGATTCGTTGCGAAACTACTTCGACGGGTTGCTGGAACGAACCATTGCGGCCGGCGGCAACAGCTATTCGATCAGCACGGCTCATCTGAAGTACGGGCCGGTTTGGGACATTCTGACTCGCCCGGCCATCGTGGCCATTGTGCGTGACATTCTGGGTGACGATGTGATTGGCTGGGGAAGTCACTTCTTCTGCAAGATGCCGCATGATGGAAAAGCGGTTGCCTGGCATCAGGATGCCAGTTACTGGCCGTTATCGCCTTCCAAAAGTCTGACAGTGTGGCTGGCCGTGGATGCAGCGGATTCTGCCAACGGCTGCATGAAGTTCATTGCGGGCTCTCAGCACTTTGGTCACATGACCTACCGGGAAAGCACCGAAGCGGATCACAACGTGCTGAACCAGTCCGTCGACAATGCCGAACAGTACGGTGAAATCGTGATCGACGAACTGGAAGCCGGACAGATTTCGGTGCATTCCGATCTGCTGCTGCATGGTTCGGAAGCGAACAATTCTGACCGTCGTCGCTGTGGCCTGACGCTGCGCTACTGTACTCCTGACGTCATTGCCGGAAGCAACTGGTTTGAAAAGGGCGTCGTGGTCAGCGGGCGAGATTATTCCGGAAACTGGGCCAACGCGGCTCGTCCTGAGGGGGAATGATGGTCAGCGTCGGCGCGACAACGTCCGGGAAAGTGTCGAAGAAGGTCGAACACGGTCAGCGCAGGCGAGCCGTGGTGGAAGACCTTCTGGCCGACATTTTTCAGGGCCGCATCAAGGCCGGCGAACACCTGGTGATCAACAGTCTGGCTCGGCGGTTTGGCATGAGCCCGACGCCGATTCGTGAAGCTTTGGTCACACTGGAAGGCATCGGCATTGTCGACATCGCTCCCAACTGCGGAGCCGTCGTACGTCGAGTGACGGAGACCGATGTTCGGGAAGTCTGTCAGGTGCGGCGAGCCCTGGAGTGCGCGGCTGTGCGGCTGGCGTGCGGTCGAACGGATCTGTCGGAACTGCGACAGCTGGAAGCGGCCTGTCGACGTCAAAGTGCGATGTTGATTTCTGAATTCGGCCGCGACGAAGGCGACTCAACACCGGATTCAGCGGACGATGTGATTGGCCATGCCATCGAGGTGGCTCGGGAAGTCGACAGTCGGCTGCATGATCTGATTGCGGATTCCTGTGGCAATCGCTTTCTGACCAAGGAACTGGGACGGCTGAAACTGCTGTTCCGAACGTTTCGCGATGTGGCCTGGGACCGCCGTTCTCAGGCCGATCTGCCTCGATTTGCCGAAGAAGCACGTGAACACCTGGCAGTGATTGAAGCTCTGCTGGCGGGCGATGCGACTGCCGCATCCAAAGCCATGACACAACATATTCGATCGGGATTGAAATACTGGAGCCGCGGGTTACCCAAATGAAGACACAACAGATGAAAATGTGGGCCATATCCACACCCGATTCGATCCAACGATCATCAAGCGGCCGCGCGATTGTGTGGCTGGCGATGGCAGCTGTGGTGCTGTCGAACGGTGCGCGTGCGGAGGAACCGTTGTCGTACAATCGTGACGTGCGTCCGATTCTGGCCGAACACTGTTTTGCGTGCCACGGTCCGGACAGTGCGTCTCGCAAGGGAGAACTGCGGCTGGATCAGCGTCAGGCGGCGATCGATTCCGGCGCGGTGGTTCCATCCAATCCGCAGGACAGCAGTCTGGTGGAACGTATTCTGTCCACCGACGCCGAACTGGTGATGCCGCCGCCGGACATCAAAAAAGATCTGTCTGCCGAACAGAAAGCCATTCTGCAGAAGTGGATTGTTCAGGGAGCAGAATACGAACCTCACTGGTCCTTCATTCCGCCGTCTCGTCCGGAAGTTCCGACCGCGGTCGATGCCACCCGATCCAAAAACCCGATTGATCATTTCGTGATGGCTCGCCTGCAGGAACACGGCCTGAGTCTGGCACCGGAAGCCGACAGCCGGACTCTGTTTCGCCGTCTGCATCTGGACATCACGGGACTGCCCCCGGCTCCGGCCGACATTGCCGCGTTCACGGCCAATTATCAACAACGAGGTGACGCGGCTCTGTCGGATGCGATCGATCGACTGATGGAACTTCCGGCATGGGGCGAACATCGAGCCCGCTACTGGCTGGATGCGGCTCGATACGGCGACA
>JAGQPY010000789.1 GCA_020426485.1 Planctomycetaceae bacterium | reverse complement strand
GAAGCGGTGGCGTTTCTGGAGCAGCACAAAGACGAACACTTCTTTTTGAATTACTGGATGTTCAGTGTGCATGCTCCGTTCGATGCCAGGCAGGCGTTGATCGATCAGCATCGCAAAAGAGTCGATCCAAACGATCCGCAGCGCAGTCCAACGTATGCCGCGATGATTGAAAGCATGGATGATGCCGTGGGCACGCTGCTCGACGCACTGGACCGACTGCAGATTGCGGACAACACGATCATCATCTTTGCGTCGGACAATGGCGGAAACATGTACAACCAGGTCGACGGGACGACGCCCACAAGTAACGCTCCGTTGAGAGGCGGCAAAGCGACGATGTACGAAGGCGGCGTGCGAGGACCTGCGATCGTCGTTGACCCTGGAACAGTCGAACCGGGGTCACGCAGCGATGCAATCATCCAGAGCAGCGATTACTATCCAACGCTGCTGGAACTACTTTCGGTTGAAGCTCAGCCCGGGCAGTCGTTCGATGGAATCAGCATTGTCCCGGCACTGCGAGGCGGGACGCTGAATCGGGAAGCCATTTTCACTTACTTCCCGCACGCACCAGGCGTTCCGGACTGGCTGCCTCCGTCGGTCAGCGTGCACAGTGGCGACTGGAAACTGATCCGCATCTTTCACGGGGGCGAAGACGGCACGCACCGTTACCAGCTCTTCAATCTCAGGGATGATGTCGGCGAAACACACAATCTCGCGAACCAGTTTCCTGATCGAGTACAACAGCTGGATCGGCTGATTGAACAGCATCTGGTCGACACTCAGGCGATTCGACCGCTGCGAAATCCCGGGTTTGATCCCTCAAAATATGATGTTTTGCAGGAAGGGAAAGCGACTCTCAAGGGAAGCGGAAAGA
>JAGQPY010000788.1 GCA_020426485.1 Planctomycetaceae bacterium | reverse complement strand
GCATGACCGCGAAAGCGGAAGACTTCAATCCGGACGTCGGCACGCCTGTGTTTGCTTTGGAAGCCGCCGCCGAAGGCATGTCCATCAACGCTGAAACCGGCGAAATCCAATGGAGCACGTCCGCTGACATCGCTCCCGGCAGGTATTCCGGAAAGGTCATTCTGACTCAGAAGAACAACGACGAACTGCGAGTCGAAAAGGACTTTACGGTGACCGTGCAGTTACCCAATGACGCTCCTTCCATCGAAGTTCCGCCGGAAGCCGTGGCTGTCATCGGGCGAGAATTCATTCTGACGGTCGCCGCGTCGGACGATGGTCCAACAGAAAGCCTGCATTATTCTTTGACGGGCGACAACGTTCCCAGCGGATTAGCCGTCGACGAAAAACAGGGCGTTCTGAAGTGGACGCCTCCGCGCACGTTTTCGCCTGGCGAATACAAGGTGAACGTCACGGTAACGGATTCCGGTGAACCGGCGAAGTCGGCCACAGGAATCGTGAATCTGAAGGTGCAGGACGACACCGCCGCGATGACCAAGTTCACGGGCGTTGTCGATCGAGACGGAGTCCCCATGGCGTGGTTCTGGAATCAGGCTCAGAATCGTAAACCCGAACTGCGAGTCGGCCAGCACATTGTTGAAGCGGACATCAATGCAGAGATCACAGAAATCGATCGACGCCACGTCCTGATGAAGGATGCTGCCGGAGTCTGGCGACTGAATCTGGGAGAAACTCTGCGACAACGACAGCTGATCGAACCCGCGATGCCTTCGACCGACAACACGTCTCCGGAAGCTGAGACCAGCGACACCGCCAACAGCGAAACTTCATCAGCCCCGACCACCCCGACATCAGACGCACCGGCAACGGACGGACCCACATCAGACGAACAAACATCAAACAAACAAACA
>JAGQPY010000787.1 GCA_020426485.1 Planctomycetaceae bacterium | reverse complement strand
GGACAAATCGATACCGAAGCGAAACAGCAGTTCGAAAGGCAACCATCGGGGCAAGAGCAACCTTTGACAGAGACAGGATCACACACGTAACGCATTCGCGAAGAACTACGGTGGTCAACGCTGTGAAGTATTTTCCACGGAGAAATCCGGAAGCAGAAGTCGTGAAGCTATTGAGATCGCCGACCGGTGTCCGAATTCTCACGAATCCGGCTACAGAACCGACTCACAACTTTGCACTCCAGCGTTCCTCTGCAACTATTTTCCGGGGAAGACATGTCCGGTGGCTGTTGTTTCCACCGCGTAAAGCGACGTGCGAGCCGTCACGTAGAGCGTTTTGCGTTCTTTGCCGCCGAACGCCACGTTGGCGGGTTGTTCCGGAATGGCAATGATTCCCAGCTGCTTTCCGCTGGGGTCGAAGACCTGCAGCCCAAGACCGGAGGTGATGTAGAGATTTCCGTTGCTGTCAATCGTCAGACCGTCACCGCCGGTATTGTCCTTTCCCTCGGGTTGCTTCAATTCACAGAAGACTCGTCCCGCTCCAATCTTTCCGGGAGACTCAACGGGATACGCCCACATCTGCTTTTCCATGCTGGGGATCACGTACAGCGTCTTTTCGTCGGGCGACAGGATGACGCCGTTCGGCGCGTTGCGGTCGTCGATCAGGCGAGTGACTTTACCGTCGGCCGCTCGATAGTAAACGGCTTCCTTACCCTGAGGCCACGGGTCCGGAGCTCGAAAGCGCGGATCTGTAAAGTAGATTCCTCCGGCACGATCGATGACCAGGTCATTGGGTGCATTGAAACGTTCACCGTTGTACTTGTCGGCCAGCGTTGTTTCCTGGCCGGTTGCCAGATCAAACGACTTCAGTCGCCCGTCCATCTCACATGCCAGCAGCCGATTGTCGACCACCA
>JAGQPY010000786.1 GCA_020426485.1 Planctomycetaceae bacterium | reverse complement strand
AGCGTCGTCGTCAGCGGGAAGAGTCACTACTGGAAGACGTTCAGCAGCAGGTTCGTGACACCGAAATGCCGACTCGAATGGGGGGCGTCACGGCATCTGTTTTGTCAGCCGCTGTGCACGGCAGCTTGGTCTTTCCCAAGCTGTCGCAGTTTCTTGGTTTGGGCGCATTTTTGGGTGGGTTTGCGGGGCTCTGCTTGGGCTACGTGATTGAAGTCGCGGACCGCAGTTTTCGCAAACCGGAGGAAATCATCAGGGAATTCGGCATTCCGATTGTGGGGCATGTACCCTACATGGAAGAACGCAAGTTGCGAAAAATCGCCAAAGATGCGGTCATGGACCGGACGGCCATTACGCAGCACCTGCCGCGGTCTCGTCCTGCCGAAGCCTACCGAACAGTTCGTACGGCGGTTTGCTTTAGTGTGACCGGAAACCAGCATCGAGTCATTCAGGTGACCAGCCCGGCGGCGGGAGACGGCAAGTCGACTCTGGCCCTGAACTTTGCCATCTCTTTGGCTCAGTCTGGTAAGAAGACTCTGTTGATGGAAAGCGATTTTCGTCGCCCGAAGGTGCACAAATTGACGGGAATCTCAGGCAAGCTTGGAGTTGTGGATGTGCTCAGGGGGCGAGCCGAGATCCCAGATGCAATTCAGCAGACGGACGTTGAGGGCTTGTTTGCGATGGGCTGCGGAAGTCGTCCGAAAAACCCGGCTGAGTTGTTGACTCGACCGGAGTACGAACACCTGCTCAGCGCATTGCGGGAAGAGTTTGAATATATCGTCGTCGATACGCCTCCCGTGCTGGTCGTGTCGGACCCTTGCAGTGTTGCTCCCCGCGTAGATGGCGTTCTGCTCTGCGTGAGACTCAGTCGGCACACGCGCGACTTTGGGAAACAGTCTTTGGAACAGTTGCGGGAAGTCGGGGCAAAGATGACCGGCATTGTCGTCAATG
>JAGQPY010000785.1 GCA_020426485.1 Planctomycetaceae bacterium | reverse complement strand
GGCTTCTTTCGCAACAAAGCGACCAACATTCGAGCCATGGCGGCCAAACTTGTGGACGAATTCAACGGCGAATTGCCGCTGCAGATTGAGGAAATGGTCAGGTTGCCCGGCGTCGGTCGCAAAACGGCCAGTGTGGTTCTGGGCACATGGTTCGGAATACCATCCGGCGTGGTCGTGGATACTCATGTGCGACGCATCACCAATCTGCTGGGACTGGTCGAATCACAGAATCCGGACGTGATTGAACGTGATCTGATGGACATCCTTCCCCAAAAGGAATGGATCGAATTTTCTCACCGTATCATTCACCACGGTCGGAAAACATGCATCGCTCGCCGACCCCAGTGCGCAGAATGCGGACTGCTGAAACTTTGTCCTCGCGTGGGCCTGCCACCTCTATGACAAGCCGATGCTACCTTTCGGTGTTTTGTAGTGCGGGCGATGCTGACGAAGACTTGTTCTCAAGGCGTGGCTCCTGTGGCACCTTCGGACTTCGATGGCGTCGTCAATGGCGGAAATTCAGCAGGCTTTGACAGTGGAAGATGTGGCGGTCCGGGCAGACCGATCGGTGTTCCGCCGGACTGCGACCTCTCTCCAGCCAAAGCCCTGGAGAACTCGGAGATGCCATCGCCACGGGGCGAAGTTCGAAATGGGTTCGGAGAACGGAAGTTCGAAGCACTTCTGACGATCGCAGGGGCGAATGAATCCGTCGCCGACCGATCTCGGGCAACGCTGTCCCAGTCGATGTTGGGGTCCAGCAGCTCTTCGACTCGCCGCTGAATCATGCGGTCTTTGTTCTGCTGACGGTCCTGTAGAGCCTTTTCGACCTGCTGCAGTTTGGCTCGCAGTTGTTCGACCTGCTCCGCCTGCTGTTTCAGTCGAGCTTCCAGAGACTGTTCGACCAGCAGCGTCAGTTCGGCTCGTTGTTCGTCCGTGACGGTCTTGGCACTTCGCAGTGTCCTTGCCAGTTCCAGA
>JAGQPY010000784.1 GCA_020426485.1 Planctomycetaceae bacterium | reverse complement strand
AAAATACCGACCGGAAGATAAGGGATGTACGCCAGCAGCGGTGTTGCCGCAAAGATCAGAACTCTGCGCAGAAACTTTCGCAGTTCTGAATGTGATTCCGAGATGACCGACTTATCCACAGTGACATCCTTGTGCTGGGTCGACTGAACAGACAGTCGCCTTCACAACATCAGTTCAGGAGGATCGCAGCGATGTGTGCTGCCCGTATTGATCAGAACTGAAAGTAAATAAACTCCTGCTGTGCGCCAGCAAGACCTGCGATGGCCAGACACAGCCCATAATAGGTGGCAAGGCGAACCGGCCTTGGCCATTTCACAACAAGCCCCGCCAGAGCATAGTCCTGTTCTCTGCCAATCCACTCGACCAGCAGGAAGCCGACGGCCAGCAGTGCTGTCTGCACGGACAGAATCTCCGGCCATTTCCAGAACGGTCCGCTGACAGATCTTTCAAGGTAACTGATTGCATGTATCAGCGAGTCGGCTCGGAAAAAGACCCAGGCAAGCACGGTCAGACTATAGGTGAGCAGGATAGACGCGGCATCACGGATCGACGGGAACAAACGACCGGCGGCCACAGAGTCCAGGTTGGCTCGATTGCGTTTGAACAGCAGCAAAGGCAGGAAATAACAGGCGTTGAGTGCTCCCCAGATCACAAACGTCCAGTTCGCACCGTGCCACAGACCACTCAGCAGAAAGACAACGAAGACGTTGCGAACGCTGAGCAGTCGACTGCAGCGACTGCCTCCCAGCGGAATGTAGACGTAGTCGCGAAACCAAGTCGACAGTGAGATGTGCCACCGCCTCCAGAACTCGGCGATGTCTCTGGAAAAGTATGGAAACGCAAAGTTTCGCATCAGTTCAAAACCAAACAGCTTTGCCGTTCCGATGGCGATGTTCGAGTATCCGGCGAAATCGCAGTAAACCTGCAGGCTGAACATGACTGCCCCGGCAAATAACGCGATTCCGGTGTGACCAGAGGCGGAATCGAATGCCGCGTTGGCACACACGGCAC
>JAGQPY010000783.1 GCA_020426485.1 Planctomycetaceae bacterium | reverse complement strand
ACATTGCCTGGAGCGCGCCGGCGAGCTGTTCGACATTGTTGACGCGCTCGGAGACGTCGGTAGCGAACTTCACCACCTTGAACACCGTGCCGTTCATGTCGAAGATCGGGTTGTAGGACGCCTGGATATAGACCTTTTTGCCGCCCTTGCCGATGCGCATGAATTCGTCGGATACGAACTCGCCGCCGGCCAGCCTTGCCCAGAACCTGCGATAGTCGTCACTGCTCGTGTAGACCTGATCGCAGAACATCGAATGATGTTTGCCCTGCACTTCCGACAGCTGATAGCCGAGCGTCTTCAGGAAGTTTTCGTTGGCGGTCAGGATATCGCCCTTCGGCGTGAACTCGATAACGGCCTGAGCGCGCGAGATGGCATCGAGTTTCCCTGTTTCTTCGGCACTCTTGAGCTTGATCGCTGTTATGTCGGTCGCGAATTTTACGACCTTATAATGCGCAGCCTCGCTGACCTCGACTCTTTGGCCTTCCCAAAAGGCGGTGAATCTGAATCTCTGGCGCAATCCGGAGGTTTACGATGCGATCAGGGATTTCGTTGCGTGAAGATTTCGATGGAGAACGTCTCCGGCGGCTGGCGCGGCAGTCGAAGGACGCAGCCCAGGCACGACGTCTGCTGGCACTGGCGTCGATCTACGATGGAGGTTCCCGTTCCGATGCCGCCCGGCTCGGCAATGTTACGCTCCAAATTGTTCGGGACTGGGTCATGCGCTTCAACGAGCGCGGTCCTGCCGGGCTGATCAACGGCAAGGCTCCTGGGCCCACATCACGGTTGAACGATCAGCAACGTGCGGCCTTGGCACAAGCCATCGAGCGTGGGCCGACACCCTATCTCGATGGCGTTGTTCGTTGGCGTCTGTGCGATCTGGCGCAATGGCTTTGGGAAGAGTTTCGCGTTTCGGTGAGCGAGCAGACGTTGAGTCGTGAAGTGCGGGCGATGGGCTATCGCAAGCTGGCAGCCCGACCCAAACATCACTCGCAAGACCCTCAAGCCATTGAGGATTTTAAAAAAGTTTCCCCGCCGCAGTGGCAGGCATTGCC
>JAGQPY010000782.1 GCA_020426485.1 Planctomycetaceae bacterium | reverse complement strand
CCTCACAAAACGTGCATCAATCTGGTGGTCGATGGAAAGACGGTGCGGACCGCGACCGGGAAGAACACGGATCAGATGGAAGTCCATTCCTGGGATGTCTCCGAATTGCGTGGCAAGACTGCACGACTGGAAATCATCGACCACCATTCCGGTGGCTGGGGACATACCGATATCGATCGAATTGTTTTCACGGACCGCAGCAGTGATCGCATCGACCGTGCGATTGCAAAAGTCAGTGAGGCGGATGAACTGGATGCCAACGATCTCCGCACCGTCGCGCTGGCTTTGAAAGACATGGGTGTGCAGGCGGAGAGTTCACCGCTCGCTGTTTTTCGCCATTGTATTGATGCCGCTCAGGGGCAATCGGTCGGCGTGTCGCTGACGGAGTGGGCGGCGAAGAACCTTCCGGTGGATTCGGCTCAGGATTCCGAGACCGTTCTGATGGCGGACCTGACTCACGGACTTCCCGACGGTTGGTTCGTGAACGGCCAGGCCTTCGCATGGGACTCCGCGTCTGGCGCGGCGGAAGCCGTTGCTGATAACGTTGCCAACGGAGTGGTGTCGGGGCTCAGCGGTGAAACGTCCGGATTGCAGAATTTCCATCCACGGTCGAAGACGAAATCGTTTTCGGGGCTGCAGTGGCAGGGGCAGCAACTGGCTTATCGACCGGAGGGAGACGGTGGTGTTTCATCGGCCACGCTGTCACCGGAGCTGCGGGGTTCTCTGCAGAGTCCCACCTTTGAACTGCAGCATCCGGAAATCCTGATTCGAGTTGCCGGAGAGGGCTGTCGCGTGCGACTGGTCATTGATGGCTATGTCATGAATGAATTCAGCGAACTGCTGTTCCGCGGCGCGCGACACGACATTAAAACGGAAGGACGATTTGTCTGGATTCGTCTGGGGAACGATGTTCATCGATATGTTGGCCATCGAGCCTATCTGGAGTTTCTGGATGAAGGCAACGGCTGGTTCAGTGTGGCGGAAGTTCGTTTTGCAAAATCGGCCGGAGCTCAGCCGCCTCAGCTGCAGCCGTCCGGATTCAATCAGGAACTGGCAACTGCCCTCT
>JAGQPY010000781.1 GCA_020426485.1 Planctomycetaceae bacterium | reverse complement strand
ACAGACGCTTTTCGGCGATCAGTCGTCAGCAGAATCCAGAGCGGCGACAAGTCGCCGCACTCCAGGGTGGCGCTGTCCAGTTAGGAGTTCTTAGTCTCGGGGAGAGATGGACCGGAAGTGTTCCTGTCAGAATTGTTGTGTGGTGGTTGAAACGGGTTGAACCCGGAGCAGCTTGACGGTCGGTCGGTGCTGATCAATCAACACGGGCTGGTGAGTCTGTGCGGTTGCGACATTGCCTGCCAGGTCTCGGGCCAGCAAACGAAAGTGCAGAGCTGTCGGCATGCCGGGCTGAATCGGCAGTTCGAATGAATGCGGATCCATTTGCCAGTCGAAGACGGGGTTCCACGGGCCAGCGGTGCTGACAGAGTATTCCAGTCGCACCGGTGCGGTTGCGGGATTGGCATCCGTGACGCGCCATTGCAGTCGAATCTTGCCCTGACCGCTGGGCAGCACCTGAGGCGGCGCGAATTCGATTGTCGGTGGACTCTGGTCGACCGTAATGACGATGCTGGGAAATTCGCCCGGTTGCGGAGGTGCTTCTGAGAAGCCCAGTCCGTTCTTGACTCGAACGGCAAACCCGAATGTTCCTTCGCCACGTGAGTCCACCTGAAACGGGCTTTGAAGATCGACATCGTTTCCGTACCGAAACCACTCGCGCCCGTTGTTTTCTGTGACGAATAGTTCGACACAACTGACCCCCGACGGTCCAACGTCTTCAACCTGATAGGCGATATCAAAGACGCGGTTGTTGACAATCTGCGTGGCGCCGGGCGGAAGAGCGCTGCCGCTGTTCCCTGCGAACAGACCATTCCCCTGCTGAGAAAACGGGGGCTGAGAATATGATGGCTGAACGTTTGCTGTGGGCGTACCGCCGAACATTCCGGACGATGTGTGCGTGGTGCCGCTGAACGCTGTGTGTCCTACCTGAGCGTGGTAGGGAGGTGGCAGTGTCAGTCCTCCGGAGCCGCCGGTCAGTGCGGAATTCTGGCCACTCGAAGACGCCGCAGCCGGAGATTCATAAGGAAAGGCAATCCCGATTTGGGGAGACTGCGCGACCTGATTCACGACCGGT
>JAGQPY010000780.1 GCA_020426485.1 Planctomycetaceae bacterium | reverse complement strand
CACCACCACCTCAGATCGCGGACGTGGATCCGGCCGAGACGCGTGAATGGCTGGATTCGCTGCAATACGTGCTTGACAGCAAAGGCCGTGAACGGGCTCAGTTCTTGCTATCTGTCCTGCAGAATCAAGCGGTCAATGCTGGTGTCGAACTGCCGCTGCAGTTGACGACCCCCTACATCAACACGATTCCCTGGGAACGTCAACCTCCGTATCCGGGCAATCGCGAGATTGAGCGTCGCATTAAGAGCATCGTCCGCTGGAATGCGATGGCGATGGTGGTCCGAGCCAACAAGCGGTTCGAGGGGATCGGCGGGCATATTTCCACCTTCGCATCGGCCGCCACGCTGTACGAAGTGGGCTACAACCACTTCTTCCGTGGCCGCGGTGAATCCGGCTACGACGGAGACATGATCTATTTCCAAGGCCACGCCTCGCCGGGTCCTTATTCGCGGGCCTTCCTAGAAGGGCGGTTGTCGGAGGAGAACCTCGACAACTTCCGTCGCGAGTTGCAGCCGGAGGGCGGTCTGTCGTCGTATCCCCATCCCTGGCTGATGCCCGGCTTTTGGGAATACCCCACGGTCTCCATGGGACTGGCCCCCATCATGGCGATCTATCAAGCTCGCTTCAATCGCTATCTGGAAGACCGAGGCATTAAGAAGACTGAACACCAGCGGGTTTGGGCGTTCCTGGGCGATGGCGAGTGCGACGAGCCCGAGTCGCTGGGTTCTATCTCGCTGGCCGGCCGGGAGCGTCTCGGCAATCTCATCTTTGTGGTCAACTGCAACCTGCAACGGCTTGACGGCCCGGTGCGTGGCAACGGCAAGATCGTGCAGGAACTGGAAGGTGAATTCCGTGGCAGCGGCTGGAACGTCATCAAGCTGCTGTGGGGCAACGGCTGGGACGAGCTGCTGCGCCGCGACAAGAGCGGCAAGCTCAAGCAGCTCATGATGGAGACGCTCGACGGCGACTACCAGGCGTTCAAGGCCAACGACGGCGCTTTCGTTCGCAAGAACTTCTTTGGCCGCTACCCCGAGACGCTCAAGCTCGTCGAGCACATGTCCGACGAAGAAGTGTTTGAGCTGCGCCGCGGCGGCCACGAGCCCGCCAAGGTGTACGCGGCCTTCCATGCCGCCAACGCGCACCGGGGCCAGCCGACGGTCATCCTGGTCAAGACCATCAAGG
>JAGQPY010000077.1 GCA_020426485.1 Planctomycetaceae bacterium | reverse complement strand
TGCCATCCATGCACAGTAACCCCAAGGATTGTGGTCGCGACCTTTGCCCTGCTCGCTCATCGGCATCCGGCCGAATTCTCCACCCCAGATGACCAGCGTGTCCTCCAGCAGCCCACGTTGTTTTAGATCCTTCAGCAGGCCGGCGACAGGTTTGTCTGTTTTCAGGCAGTATTCGGAATGGTTCTTGTCGACGTTGGAGTGAGCGTCCCAGCCATTGGTATCGCCGGAATAGAGCTGAACGAATCGAACACCGCGTTCAATCATCCGACGAGCCAGCAGACAGCGGCGACCGAATTCCTGAGTCTCCTGCTGGTCGATACCGTACATCTGCAGCGTGGACGATGTTTCGCCGCGGATATCAACGACCTCGGGAGCCTTCGCCTGCATTCGAAAAGCCAGTTCGTACGAACGAATTCGAGCCGACAGCAGATCGTCGTGATCACGTTCCCTCAGATGGCGTTCGTTCAGCGAGTCAATCAGTTTCAGGTTACGGAGCTGCTGGTCTGCAGAAACTCCGGACGGCGGCTGCAGATTGATAATGGGTGAGCCCGTCGAACGAACAGTGACGCCCTGGTACGCAGCAGGCAGATAGCCGCTGCCCCATGCTGCCGGACCGCCTTTCAGACCACCGGCCGGATCCGGCAGAACGATAAAGGCCGGCATGTCCTGATTCTCTGTTCCCAGTCCATAGGCCACCCAGCTGCCAACGCTGGGATTGCCCATCAGAATGCTGCCCGTATTCATCTGGTAGACGGATTGAGGATGATTCACGCTGTCACCGTGCAGCGATCGCACCACACAAATGTCATCTGCACAGTCGGCGAAGTGCGGCAGAAAGTCGCTGACTTCGATGCCCGAATTTCCACGAGGTCGAAACCGTCTGACTGGTGCAAGCAGTGGGTTTCGCGCGACATCTCGCCGAGTCATCACGTGCCCGAATTCTTCCGGCAGCGGCTGCCCGGAGTATTTTGTCAGCGCGGGCTTTGGATCGAACAGATCCACATGGCTGGGACCACCATGCATGAACAGCCAGATCACGCGTTGGGCTCGCGGGGCAAAGTTTGCACCGCTCGCCGTCGAAGCACCCGAGGCGGTCATGGCGGAAAATGCAAGCATGCCTGCCCCGGCCCCCGCCTGAGCCAGAAACGATCGCCGTGAATTTGTCTCAGGTTGTGAGAAACCGAACGATGATGGAAGTCTGACCGACGTCATAGGCAGCGAACCTCTCCTGTCAGAAAGGATTTCATCTGACGAGGCATACGATTGGTCGAAATGGATTCTCGACCTTCTGATCGACCAGTTTCACGCTGCCGGACTTCGGCCGGAGCAAACAGATCTTTGGTCACGTTCTGGCGGGACGCTCTGAAGGTCAGGTTTACCCTGAATAAGTTTCGCGAGACATCCAGTGTAATCGTCGGCTGATCGTTCAGCTACAGTCTCCTTGCCAACTTTGCTCGTTGGGCCGACAGGCATTTGTTCCCATGATCCTTTGAGAGTCGAAGAAATCCGGGCTGTCCGTCTGCTCAACGCTGTTGATTCCCTGCGACAACAGGTCCTGTTTGTGGACTCACCTTCGCGCAGAAAAAAGCCCTGCTGCCGGAATGCTGCAGGGCCAGTGTTTGCTGCGGGGGCTAAGTCACGGTCCAGGTGTCGCCGCTGTTGAAGAGTTCCTCCAGATCGCCCGGCCCCAGTTTTTCTTTGGCTCGTTCGACCTGTTTTCGAACCTCTTCGTCATAGATCGGCCGAGTGACACTTCGCAGGATACCCAGCGGTTCCGGGAATTCCGGATAACGCATTTGAGCCAGCAGGAACGCCAGACTTGGGTCCTCGGCGTTCTCGTCGTGGAACAGCAGGTCGTCTTCAGAAATCCCACTGTTCATTTCAACAACTTCCGGGCGGCCATGTGAGTTCAGACGAATGCCTTTTTCGTTGTTCTTTCCGAAGCGAAGCGGCTTGCCGTGTTCCAGATACACGACATTGTTTTCTTTTTCGCCCTTCTTGGAGGCGTAAGAAAACGCACCTGTGTTGAACACATTACAGTCCTGGTAGACTTCAACGAACGACGTACCCTTGTGTTCTGCGGCTCGCTGCAGAACCTCCGCCAGATGTTTGATGTCCACATCGACTGATCGAGCCACGAAGCTGGCTTCACATCCGATTGCCACAGACAGCGGATTCAGCGGATTATCGACCGAGCCATACGGAGTGCTCTTTGTTTTGGCACCCAGCGGGCTTGTGGGGGAATACTGTCCCTTTGTCAGGCCATAGATCTGGTTATTGAACAGGATAATGTTCACGTCCAGATTGCGTCGGATGATGTGCATCAGATGGTTGCCGCCGATCGACAGGCCATCGCCGTCGCCGGTGATAATCCAGACCTGCATTTCCGGATTCGCCAGCTTGACTCCACTGGCCACCGCAGGGGCTCGACCGTGAATGCTGTGAAAACCGTACGTATTCATGTAGTAAGGGAAGCGGCTGGAGCAGCCGATCCCCGACACGAAACACACTTTTTCTCGGGGAATACCCAGCTCAGGAAGTACCTTCTTCATCTGAGCCAGAATGGAATAGTCACCACATCGAGGACACCAGCGGATTTCCTGATCGCTGGCAAAATCCTTGGCGGAGAGTTGTGGAAGGAGGGTTGACATCTTTGATAAGTCCTGTGAAGGAAGAATTCGCGTCTGCGATTTGGATCAGGGAGGCAGTCAGAAATGCCAGCCGCTGGAACATCACAGTCGGCTGGGCAGGGTCTGTCGTCTATTCAGCCAGCACGTCGTTGATCTTGTTGACAAGTTCACCAACCTTAAACGGCTTGCCCTGAATTTTGTTAAAGGACTGTGCGTCGACCAGGTACTTGGCACGAATCACGAGTGATAACTGTCCCAGATTCAGTTCCGGAATCAGTACCTTTTTGTAGCTCTTCAGGATCTGTCCCAGATTCTTCGGAAACGGATTAAGGTAACGAATGTGCGCGTGTGCCACACTGCGACCGTCTTTCTGGGCCTGACGAACGGCTGTCCGGACGGAACCAAAAGTCCCCCCCCAGCTCACCACCAGCAGGTCGCCGTTGTCCGGACCGTCGACTTCCTGTTCCGGAATGTAATCCGCGATGTTCGCCACCTTGCGGGCGCGTGTGTCCGACATGTGCTGATGATTGGCCGGGCTGTATTCGACATTGCCCGTGACATCCCGCTTTTCAAGACCACCGATGCGATGTTCCAGTCCCGGTGTTCCCGGGCGAGCCCATGGTCTGACAAGTCGCTGATCTCGTTTGTAGGGCATATAGCCTTCATCGGAGTTTGCTTCTGTCTGGAAGTTCACAGTGATGGGTTTAATGTCGCTGACGGCCGGAATCGCCCATGGTTCAGCTCCGTTGGCAATGTAGCCGTCCGAAAGCAGGATCACCGGCGTCATGAATTCGACCGCCATACGCATAGCGTCCTGAATCGCCCAGAAACAGTCTCCGGGAGTCTGAGCGGCAATGACGGGCAGCGGTGATTCGCCATTGCGTCCGAACAACACCAGCAGCAGGTCTGACTGCTCCGTTTTTGTGGGCAGACCTGTACTCGGGCCGCCGCGCTGAACGTCGATGATGACCATCGGAAGTTCGGTGATCATTCCCAGCCCCATGGCTTCGCCTTTGAGGCAGATTCCGGGGCCACTGCTGGCTGTCACGGCCAGAGCACCCGCATAGGCCGCTCCACAGGTGGCTGCCATCGCCGCGATTTCGTCTTCCGCCTGAAATGTCGTGGCACCGAAATGCTTTAGTTTGGACAGCTCATGCAGAATGTCGCTGGCCGGAGTGATGGGATAGCCGGAAAACACAAGATCGGCATTGGAAAGCCGAGACGCCGTGGCCATGCCCATCGCCAAAGCTTCGTTACCGGTGATCTTGCGATACTTACCGGGGGCAAGCTTTGCCGGAGGAACTTCGTAATGAACAGTGAATGCCTCTGTGGAGAATCCGTAGTTTGATCCGCCCTTCAGAGCCCGCATATTCGCTTCAGCAATTTCCGGCTTCTTGCCGAACTTATCCTGAATCCAGTCTTCGGTTGGCTTTGGATCACGATCGTAGAGCCAGTAAACCAGTCCCAGCGCGAAGAAGTTCTTGCATCGATCTGCTTCTCGCTGAGACAGTCCCAGTCCGTCCACCGCATCACGGGTCAGGCGAGTCATCGGAACTTTGTGAACTCGGTAGCCAGCCAGATCATCCGTGTTGAGCGGATTGACCTTGTAGCCGGCCTTCTGCAGATTTGACAGTTCAAACGTGTCTTCGTTGACGATCAATGTTCCACCGCGCTTCAGATCGCCGACGTTGGACTTCAGCGCGGCCGGATTCATGGCGACCAGCGTGTCGACTTCGTCACCAGGTGTGAAGATGTCGTTGCTGGAAAAGCAAATCTGGAAACCGCTGACACCAGCGACCGTTCCGACGGGAGCGCGGATTTCTGCGGGGAAGTCCGGCAGAGTACAGACGTCGTTGCCAAAGACCGCAGAAACGTTCGTGAACTGAGTGCCGGCCAGCTGCATGCCGTCACCGCTGTCACCCGCAAAACGAATGACGACTGTATCGACGGATTCTTTGTGACGTTGTTCGGGAGAAAGAGGCGGGTCAGCAACGGACATTCGGTGTGCTCCGGAAGGCAGGGTAAGACTCACTCGACAGACCATATCGCATCTGTCAGGAATTGGATGGCTGATGAGATTTCGCTGTTGGCCGGTAAGAGAATCTGGATGAACCGGTGCGGAATATTCTCAGCGCGAAAAACGGCTACGTTGGTTTCATTCTGACAATGTATCGAATGTTTGGAAGTCGACTCCGCAATTCCGCGGCGGAGATGCCGCAGAGACTACGTGAAATCGCTTCAGATCGATGTGTCGATTGCCATCAGGAATTGCAGATTCTGTGCCGGACGTGCGGTCGCGTCAACAGCACAACACTCCGACTTTTGATCTTCGACGGAGGCAACCGAGCCTGCATTTTCGCCAGTGAGAACCCGGACTGTCGATTTCATGGCGTCAAAATTCCTCCGCCCGGAGACCGAAGCCAAAAAAGCTGGAGTCCTAACTCCGTCCGCGTCACAAAGGGCTTTGACCCCATGAAATCGGCTGGTTCAACCGTTCCCGTCGGATCGTCTTCCTTGCTGATCGGCGGAATGTGCCTGTGTACGTTGACTGGATTCTGCGAAAAGCGTCTGTCGTCGAGCGATGGGGCGGTAAACTCAGCACGGTCAGGATTCCATGCAGGCGTGACGAAGCCTGCAAAAACCGAGCGTTCCGCTGCCCTCGGAAACTTGCGTTTTTCGAAAAGAAGACGACAACAAAACCAAGGTACCACCCTTCCCGACAGATGTTTTGCTGGATTTTTTGTCCTGTTTCGATGGCCAGTCCCGGTTTTGTGAGCGGTTCTTCGTTCCATGCCACCAGAACGAGATCACGGAGTTGTTCCAGACGATCGAATGAGGCCGCACGCTCAGGTGTTCTGATATCGCCAATTCGAAGAGGACGTCCTGGCCTGCCACGACCAACGTTCTTGCGCCGCAGATGAAGAATCGTTCCACTGTGTCTCTCGTTTCCCGATCTCTCGTTTCCCGGTATCAGTAGAGTTTTGTTTCTCTTAGAGGAATTCTGTTCATGAGTCGTCTTCAGCCTTCAGTCGTTCTGCTCCTCTTTGGGTTGCTGAAAATGGCGGGCGATCCCCACGAACTGCTCGCAGATGACTGGATGCAATGGCGTGGGCCCCTTGGAAACAATATTGCCCAGTCAGGTCAGAATGTTCTCACAGAGTGGGACGAACGAACCAATGTGATCTGGCAGGCAGAAGTCCCGGGACGCGGACATTCCTCGCCCATTGTCGTCGGAGAGCTGATTGTTCTGACCAGTGCTGATGAGCAGAGCCAGCAGCAGGGAGTTTTCGGATTTGATCGGGCAACGGGGGCAAGAAAATGGGGTACCGTCATTAGTCAGGGCGGTTTCCCAAAGACGCACCAGAAGAACACTCACGCATCATCGACAGCCTGTTCGGACGGTCGTCACATCTACGCGACCTTTTGTCACCATGAAAAGGTTGAAGCCGTCGCTCTTGATCTGAAGGGCAATGTGATCTGGAAGAACATCGTTGGAGGTTTTGCTCCACGGCAGTATGAATACGGCTATGCCGCGTCACCAACGCTGTACAGTGGAAAACTGATCGTGTCCGGAGACAGTGACACTGTGGCATGGGTCAAGGCACTCGATACCGAGACCGGACGAATTGTGTGGCAACAGGATCGTCCCCGGAAACTGAACTGGTCGTCCCCGATTGTGGCTCAGACGGGTGGACGGAAACAACTTCTGCTGAGCGGACTGAACATGATTTCTTCGTACGATCCGCAAACGGGTCAGCCACTGTGGTCTCAGCCGTGTCTGACGATGGCCACCTGCGGAACTGTGGTCTGGGATGATCAGGTCGTGTATGCCAGCGGCGGATATCCGGACAAGGAAACCGTCGCGGTCAGTGCGGATGGCCGTGGTGGAATTCTGTGGAAGAACAGTGTGAAGTGCTACGAGCAGTCGATGCTGATTCACGACGGACACCTCTACGCCGTGGATGACGGCGGCGTTGCCTACTGCTGGGAAGCACGGAGTGGAACGGAGAAATGGAAGTATCGCCTGCGAGGACCGGTTTCCGCTTCGCCGGTTCTGGTGGGAGACGTCATCATTGCGCCCAACGAGTCCGGGACGACCTACGTCTTCCGTGCGAATCCGAACCGATTTGAGGCCATTGCTCAGAATCAGCTTGGAACGGAATCGTTCGCAACGCCGACGGTTGTCGACAGCAAAATCTACCTGCGGGTGGCTGCCGGCCAGGGAGATGCTCGACGGGAAACCCTGTTCGCGATTGGAACACGGTGACTCAAAGACAAGCTGGCAGTAATCCGGGCGTCGGCTGCCACGGTCGACAAAAAATCGCCGAACCGATTTGCAGCCTGTTGAACGCAGGGAGCAAACGGCAGGATTACACACCTGCACGACATCAATCCTGCGCTTTCATCGAACGCGTCTGCTGATGTGCCGCGGGATGCCGAGTTCAGCCGCGCGGGAAGACTCGTCCAATCATTCCGGGGCATTTGGCAGCGGTACACTGTCACGCCTTCTCAGAATCGCATAAAACCGGACTCCGACGGAACCTGGTCTCCGCGCGGTTGTGTTGCGACAGAACCGCAGTTCGTTCATCAACACAGTTTTCAGACGGTCCGACGGAGGCATTGATATGCGATACTTCAACACTGCTTTGTCTTCGGTGACGGCATCGCTTTGTCTGGTGTTCTGTGCATGGTCAGTTTCTGCAGTTGACGAGAAGTCAAAAGAAGGGGAATTAAACGTGACGACGCCAGCCGTATTGGGCTTCAATTCGGACAATCCCTTCGCCAGTGAAAGTGCCCTGCCCTTTCATACGCCGGCCTTCGATCAGATCCGGATCGAACATTACCAGCCGGCGTTTCAGGAAGGGATGAAGCGGCAGTTGGCGGAGGTGGAGCAGATTGTGTCGCAGTCGGCCGCTCCAACTTTTGAAAACACGGTCGAGGCCTTTGAGCGGTCGGGAGCACTGTTGAATCGTGTGCGTGCTGTTTTCTTCAACATGACGTCATCACACACCAACGAACATCTGCAGAACATCCAGGCAGAGATGGCTCCGTTACTGGCCGCACATTCTGATAATCTGCTGCTGAACCGAAGGTTGTTCGAGCGAGTACAGTCGCTGTATGACTCACGCGATTCTCTGCGGTTGACTGGTGAGCAGCAGGAGGTTCTTCGTCGGCACTACGAGGATTTCGTGCGTGCAGGAGCGAAGCTGTCAGATGAACAGCAGGCTCGCATCCGAGCGTTAAATGAACAGTTGTCAACGCTGGATACCCGATTCGACGACAACCTGCTGGGGGCCACAAAAGAACGTTCGGTGATTGTCGACGATGTGGCTGAACTGGCGGGGATGTCACCGTCTGAAATCGCCGCTGCTGCGGAACGAGCGGTCGAACGCGGGCACGAAGGAAAATACCTTCTGGAAATCACGAACACGACGCGCGTACCAATTCTGACTTCACTGAACAATCGGGAACTCCGGCGTCGTGTCTGGGAAGCTTCTGCGAATCGTGGTCTGGGTGAGAACGGCGGAATTGACAATCGACCACTGGTTCTGGAGATCGCGCAACTGCGGGCCGAACGAGCTCAACTGCTGGGCTTTGAAAATCACGCCGCTTACAAGCTGCAGGATCAGATGGCAAAAACTCCTCAGGCGGCTCGGAAAATGCTAACCGATCTGGTGCCGGGAGTCGTGGCTCGGGTTCGACAGGAAGCGGATGACCTGCGATCCATGATGAAAGAACTGGGAGCAGATCACGAGCTGGCGCCGTGGGACTGGGAGTACTATGCGGAAAAGGTGCGAGCAGCTCGGTTCGAAGTGGATGAATCTGCCGTCAAGCCATACTTTGAACTGGACAGTGTGTTGCGAAACGGCGTCTTTTTCACGATGAATCGGTTGTTCGGTGTTGAGTTTCGCGAACGAAAGGATCTTCCTGTTTATCATTCGGAAGTGAGAACGTTTGACGTTCTCAATGACGATGGATCTCAAATCGGGTTGTTCTACTTCGACCCGTTCAAGCGAGATTCCAAACGCGGTGGTGCGTGGATGAGCTCCTTCGTTGATCAGTCGCGTCTGCTGGGTGAAAAACCGGTGATCGTGAACACGCTCAACATTCCTCGCCCGGCAGAAGGCGAACCCGCGCTGATCAGTTTTGATAATGTCACAACGTTGTTTCATGAGATGGGCCACGCAGTTCATGGGTTGTTTTCGGATGTGACGTACCCATCCGTCTCCGGTACAGCAACGCCGCGTGACTTTGTTGAATTTCCGTCGACGTTTGAAGAAGACTGGGCCATTCAGCCGGAGATTCTCAGCCATTACGCTCGCCACCATCAGACCGGCGAACCCATTCCTCATGAACTGCTGGACAAGGTGATTCGAGCAAGCAGGTTCAATCAGGGCTTTGATACGCTGGAATACCTTGCGGCAGCGTTGCTGGACATGGAATGGCATACACTGGCCGCGGATCAGATTCCCGATGACATCGAACAGTTCGAATCAGCGACGTTGAAAAAATATGGCGTCGATATCAAGGCCGTTCCTCCTCGATACAGAACGGCCTACTTTGCACACATCTGGGGAGGCGGTTATTCCGCCAGTTACTACGCTTACCTGTGGAGCGAAGTTCTGGCGGCTGACGCGTTTGCATTTATGCAGACAACCGGCGGAGCCGGGCGTGACAACGGGGATGAATTCCGCAGGGAAATCCTGTCGCGAGGAAGCAGTCGCGCCCCGATGGAATCTTACAAAGCCTTCCGAGGGCAGGAGCCGACGGTTGACGCGCTGCTGAGGCGTCGTGGTCTGAAGTAGGTCAATTCACTGCTCCTCGTTGACTTCAATTTGTTCCGGCGGGCTGGCCGCTTACGTCGTGACGCCGCAGGTGTGAGGGGAGCGTCCCTGTGCGCCCCGGCGGGAATCCCTGATGCTGTACACTGCCAGGGGGCCATCACGAACCACTTTTTCGGGCGCCAGCGGGCAGGGATGTCCCGCCGCGGACGTCTAACTTGAATCATTTATCGAAAGGACTCCATCGTTGCCGTCGATTTCACGGGTGTCGTGCCAATCCGTTGATTGAGAACCGCTCACAGAACCGAAACGGGTTCCCGTAACGGTCCGGAAGCCCTGTGAAAGACCTGTCGGGAAGGGTGCCTTTCGCGGCTTTGTCCAAATCTGATCCTCGGGCGTGTTCGCGACAGAATCGACTTTTCAGCAGGCCACCCGTGACGATCGCAACGTGACACCTATCGCTCCATCGAAACTTAATCCGGATGAATTGCGCGAGGCAATCGAACGATTGCCACCGCTTCCACAGTCGACCACACAGATCATTTCTGTGTTGAGCGATCCGTTGTTCGAGATCAGTGAACTGATCCGAGTTGTCTCGCTGGATCCCGGTCTGACCGGCAATCTGCTGCGACTGGCCAACAGCGCGGAATCATCGGTAGCCAGACCTGCCTGCAGTGTTGGTGAAGCGATCGTTCGGTTGGGTTCCGGGACCGTGCTTGCTCTTTCACTTGCGGTACGCTGTCGCCCTCCCGCTCAAATTGATCTGACACCATTTGGACTGACAGTCGAAGAATACTGGATGCACTGTGTGGCTTCAGTCGCTGCCGCGGACGAATTGAATTCGCGACGAATCGCTCGATTTGGAGCTGGTTTCGGAGCGGCGGCCGTTCTGCATGATTTCGGCAAACAGATTCTGGCGGAATATCTGACGTCTGAGCATCTGATACAGATGTCGGCCTATCATCGTTTGCATCCCGGTCGATCCCATATTGATGCGGAACGGTTTGTTCTTGGTGTCGACCATGCCCATATCGGAGCCACTGTGGCCAGTGTGTGGAAACTGTCCGACGACATCGTCCGGTCCATTCGTAATCACCACTCTGTATCCAATTGGGACGATGACATCGGAAATGGCATCATCATTGCCAATCAGGTGGCTCACGACCTGCTGAGTTCAAATCATGGCCCCTTGGCAGATGATTCTGAACTGGTCGCAGACGCAATGATGGCGCTGGGGGTTGAGGAGAAAACCTACATCTCTACAGTCGACGGTGCCAGCAAACGTTTCGGGCAGTTGATCGAACTGTTCGGCTTATAGGTCACCGACTCGAACAGATTCCGGCAGAGTGATTATTCCTTGTCGTGTGTTCGGTTTGATGTCATCTGTCGCTCTAAGATGACACTCTTGGCTACCTCATCTCTCGGCATTTTCATCCACGACTGCAGTGTTTTCCGCCATTTACGGAAAATCGGCAGAATTGGCACGTCTCTCGCAAATGTGTGTCTGCGGTGTGAGTTTCTAAGTTTCGCATGACGCAAACAGGGAGATTGGAAATGAGACGTTTTCTGGCTTTGAGTGTTGCTCTGATGGCTTCAGCATTGTTTTTTGGGCAGTCGGCTCAGGCGCAATGTGGCTATGGTGGCGGGTATTACGGTGGTGGATACTATGGCGGCGGGCTTGGCACCGGCTATTACGGCGGATCAGGCTTGAGTTTGAGCTACAGTCGCTACTCCTATCCGGGCAACTCGTTCTCGTTTGGCTACAACAGCGGACCGAGTTACGGATACAGTTCGTACGGCTACCGTTCGCGCGGACACTACGACTACTATCCGTCGACAGTGGTTCCCCATGGCAATCACGCCCATGTTATTCCCGGACACTATCACTATCATCGCGGATCTCACCACTAGCAGACACAGCAATCCGGAAGCAGGTCTCGAGCATTGGCAGAAGACCTGCTTTTCGCTTTTGGGTTGAGCGTTCTTCACGGATCGACACTTTTCCTCAACAGCGGTTGCTGTCCCGTGGCTGCCCTGCACTTCAATCAGCAGGATCTGCTGTCATCCCATCGGCATAAACTGCCACGTAGCCGTGTTCGAACGGCGAATCTCGCCGAAATCGTCCGCGCAGGTTCAGGTCACAGACGAGAGTCGGCTGATTTAGCAGCAGGCGATCGATTCGGAGCACAAGCGGACGAGCTAGACTGCTGCATGACCGGCGTTGCCCCGCGCCAGCATCGTCGCTGCTTTTCGTGACTGATTCTATGTCGAACACTCTCAGATATCTGTACTGCTGCGCATGCCTGCTGGCTGCTGCAGGTTGCGGTGCAACACAGCAGCGTATCGGGACAGAGCAACTTCTTTTGTCCGATTCCGTCGACCGAACTGTGGATCAGCTGGACTTTTCGATTCTGTCAGGACGCAAAGTTTTTCTGGATACGACGTACGTGAATCCGACGGCCGTCAAAGGTCAGTTGTTCGTCAATTCCGACTACATCGTCAGCGCGATGCGACATAAGCTGTCGACGTCAGGTTGTATGATTCAATCTTCCAGAGACTCTGCAGACTACGTCATTGAGCCGCGAGTGGGCGCCTTGGGTATGGACGCCCTTGAAGTTACCTACGGCATTCCTGCCAGCAGCGCGCTGAGTCAGGCGGCCAATGCCGTTGCCGGCGTTCCCGCGGTTCCGGCGATACCGGAGATCAGCGTGGGTAAGCGGAATGCGGCAATGTCCACTTCGAAAATTGTCGTTTACGCTTATCATCGAGAAACCGGCACTGTCGTCTGGCAATCCGGAAATGCAGTTGCCCGCAGCGACGCGAAGGACACCTGGGTGATGGGAGCCGGACCTTTGCAGCGGGGAACAATCTATAAGTCACCGCGATTCGCTGGTTCTCGGTTACGTCTGCCCAGACTTTTCGCGCCAAAGCCTGTTCAGACTCCTTCCCCGCTGACGATTGCTGATTCTCATCAGTTCATTCACCCCGCCGTGCTTGAACAACAGCTGCTTGATGCAAGGGAACAGAAAGCAGAATCTCCTGTCGTTCCGGTCAATCACGAGTCGACGGAGAAGCCCGCGGAGGCTGAGAAGAAACAGGGGCCGTGAGTTCAGAGTTATGTCACTGACGTTCAGCCGGAGTGTCAGCAAAGTTCGGCTTTCAGGCTGGAGCGGTCCCTCACGGTTGCACTGTTTTCGTCGATGGCCGCGTTCAGTAATCGTGCAACGTCGGACAGCGATCCATTGAAACAACGGCTGAATGTCAGATCTCCGGATGTCAGTCCGCTGACACGAAGCGTGTTGCAGAAATACCCCGGCAGGATCTCTGCGTTCACCTGATCTTCCGGGATCAGAAGTTGAACGTCAGACCTCAGAAATCGCTGCTGGGTCAGCTCGAAGGATCCGTTTCTGCGACACAGACGACACTGAGTTCTGGCAGCGAACGGTCCAAACTGAGTTACGGGGAATACAACAAGTTCCGTGGACGAACACGGTTTTTGAGGTCGGAGTTTATTCCAGACAGCATCCAGTAACAGAGTTCTGAAGAAGACTTCTCTTCGATAGACCCACCGAAACACGATCAGCGAGATCGCGAAGAGTGTCAGATTGATGGCGGTTGCAATCGTCGGACTGAAACCGTAGACCGCCATCAGAGTTCCGCAAACGGTTTTGTTCAACACTTCGAAGATGGCGTCAAGAGTCGGAATCGGTGTAATCCAGATCAGCATCTCAAAGAAGAATTTGACAGCATTCACGACGAAGATGTTCACGGCTGCGGTCAACATCAGCAATGAATCAACGGTGAATGAGACAAGGCCAAGCTGAACCAATGCGATTTCCGGTTCGGGTGTTGTCTTTTCCTGCAAAATGATTCTGAGCGCCAGCAGAGTAATAATCCCGGCCCATGCTTCAACCTGATCGACCGCCTGAGCGAACGGTTTACTGACCTTGGTGAATCGTGGGATCGAGGTGATCAGTGTCAGCACCAGAAATGTCATGAAGACATTCGGGTTGCACAGAGGTGAGTTCTCACTCAGGAAAGCGTTGTCGGCAGAGACCCAGCCCCGTCCGTACAATGCCATTCCGGAAAGGCATGTGATTCCGAAAAAAGGCGACAATGCGACCGGAGCCAGCGGCCCAAGCCATTCGGCGATTCCAAGCGATTGTCCCATCTGCTGTGCTGCGGCGATCTCTGTCTGAGACAGTTCGCGGGGCGTGTCATCGGATTGTCTGCTTTCCTGTGCGTGCGACGACTCAGGGAAGAAAGGTCCAAGCAGGGCGAACACCAGAAGGATTCGATTCAGCAAACCTTGTCGCATTTTCATTCAATCCTGTACGCGTCGTGATCCTTTTGGACGTCCGGTGTCTGCAGATTCAGTCTGACGGCCGTCATGCCTGTTTTTGGTCTGACCTGCAGCAGGACGGACCAGTGGCGTGCTGTTCACTGAAGTGTATCGTCGTGAGTTCTGCGACGGAACAATGTCAGTCCTGTCGGAGGCCCAGATCCGTGTAGATCGCTTCGTTGATTCTGCGATTACGCTGTTGGTGCAGTCCCTCACCACAGAATCCGTTTGCTGACCACACAACGACAAGCTGATGTTGGGGATCGCAGAATCCCATAGCACACTGTGCACCACCATGACCGAATGCGTGACGAGAACTGAACTGTCCGAATCCGTATGGCACAGTGTCGACTCCATACCGATTGGAGTTGACAATAACACCCAGGCCAAAATCCACGACATGCTGAAAAGTTCGATCGAACATACCTTCACGATGCCGCTGAGTCATCAATCTAACTGTTTCTTCTGCAATCAGTCGTTGCCCATCGGCCGTCAGTCCACCGCGCATCAGCATCTCGTAGAACGCGCCCAGTTCGCGAACCGGTCCTCGAAAGTTACCGCCAGGTGATGGCTCGGAAAGCCAGGGCGATGACCCAAAATTCGATTCCACCATTTGTGACCGTTCTCTGTGGTAGATCGTGGGAAGGTGATGAGCGTGCGATTGCAATACGGCCGTGGGAATGCCGCACCAGGTGTTCTCCATTCCGACGGGTCTCTGAATCATGTCTCGCACAAGCGTTTGAAAATCTCTGCCACGGCGGTCAAGACGGATGAGCAGTTGTCCCAGCAAAAACCATGTGGCCTGAGGCTGGTAAGCGACGTCTGAACCGACATTAAGATTCCGGCTGCAGATTTGTTGAAGACAGTCTTCCCACGATTGATGCGGCCATGTTGTTTCCACCACTGGTAAAGCGGAACTGTGGGACAGGAGGCTTCCAATTGTTATCGCGTCGGCATCCGAGACCTTTACCTCCGGCAGAACTTCCATCAGTTGTGAATCCGGCGACAATCGTCCGGATGCAAAGTGGACACACAGTGCCGCTGCGGTCAGAGGCTTTCCGGCGGATCGCCAGGGCATGATCGTATCTTTGGAAAGCGGTATGCCGGGCGAAGACTCCCCAAACCCGGCATCCACCACAGGTTCTCCATCAACGGACACAAAAACCTGAACACCTGTATGCAGCCGCCGACGGATGCCATCTTCAACAGCGGATGTAAGTGCGGGGAAGTCGTACACGAATTTCGCTCTGTGAATAGAACCGTTGTCGTCAGTGTAAGCCAGTCGTGACGAACGCATTCTCGCGACGTGTGGCCTGTTCAGTTTGATCAGATGACTGCATGTCGATACAGCACGTTCATCCTGTTTAGCAAGTCTGGCCGTACGCGCGGTACCGAAATCGACTTCCGCTGAACGGCAAACGCGGCAGGTTACAACACTCCGTGGCAGGTCGTTAAACAGGGAGTCCCCGTTCTTCCCGAATACGATGGACGTCCGCCAGTACGTCATCGACCACACGTGAATTTCCTGCGATGGCGATATACTGAGTAAAGTTGGTCACAAGGTTGACAAGAACTGTCAGTGCGGCCACGGTCAGATGAATTTGAGCACCTGTGAGCCCCATCGTGCCGTCCAGTGACATCGGTGTCGCAGGGTCGGCCACGGCACCCAGAGCGCCGGTCGTGATCAACAGGATCATCGAAATGGTGACTCCGGGCAGCATTCCATATTTGAGTTTCTGATTACGTTCGAAATAGCTCTCCGGCAGTGAATATGCCTTGCTGGTTTCCTCAATCCATCGGCCTGTTCCCATGAAGTAGGTGAAACTGATGGCGTGAACCAGAGTTGCAAAAGTCAGTGCGGCCAGCCCTGTCAGCATGTGGGTGCTGATTTGTCTCTGGACCTGGGGATCAAGACTGCGAGCATCTCCGACATTCAGGCCAAGAACAATGGCCAGACCCAACAAAAGAAGGGTGATGGTTGCCAATGTCAGAAAGATTCGTTTCACGATGGGTTCCCCAAAAAGTGAAAGGCACGCGAGCTGAATGCGGATGATAAGTAATGCCACTTCAAGTCGCGTTGGATTTCAGGCGTTCCGTGAATCGGGAACAAATTCGACCTGTTTTTCCACACTTCGGTCGGACCGAGAGCTGTAATGCCATCGTTTTGGGCCAGTCGGTCGGGTTAAGTCTCGACAACATCGAACTGGGTTGTGCGCATTAATCAGAACAAATCCAAACCGATGACGCACCGTTCGGTTGCTGAGTCCTGCCCAATCGAGGTTTGTTCACACAGAGCCACCAATACATCCCTAACGACGTTTGTGTTTCCGCGCCCATGCGCGAACTCGTCTGTTCCTGGTCGACGCAGTGATTGTTGGCAAAAAACGGATCAGCTGAAACATTTCCTGCCGAACATTTTCTTCCCAGTCCGGTGTCGTGCTTTGATTGCGAAGCGAGATGAGCATTTTTCGTGGTCTTTCCGGCGGTGGACAATGCCCAATAACTGATACCGCATACAGAATGAAACTTTCGGCTGTACACCTACGCTTTGCACG
>JAGQPY010000779.1 GCA_020426485.1 Planctomycetaceae bacterium | reverse complement strand
GATGCCGATTTTTCGGTCCGGATGCATGGCGACTCGTTGCACACTCTTTGATTCACCGGCGATTTCTGCCGGTCTGGTTTCCGTAAATGACTTCGGCACGAATCGGGGACGACTTGAATTCATTGCCGAAGATTTCATCCAAAACACCAAAGTCTGGCCTGCCCCCCGTGGTTCCCGTCGAGCGGTTTGCGTTCACGAGGTGGCAGTGAACAGGCGTAAGCGTCTGATTGGTAAAGGTTTAGCGCGAAGTTCGTTGGTAAGGATTCGTTCGCTCAGATGTTGGAAAACGGTTCTTCCAGGGCGGATGAAAACTTAACAGGCGAACGGGGATGCCTAAGATGAACCAATACGACGCTCAGAGGACCTGACAAAAACGGGTTTTGTTGGGGCGTTCGAAGACGAAATCTTCGCCGGGGCGGAACCCGGCATCACAAAAATGCGGGCGGCGTGTTCGCACCTTCCCAATCAGGAATTCGACGAAAGACATCAATATGAGTAGGTACTCTTTTCTGCTGTGTGCGGCAACTCTGATCGTGGGCTGTGCGGAGCCCAACACATCTGCGGTGACGGATCAGGCGGATCCGGCTTCGGACTCTCAAGCCATAATGACGGCAGTGAATTTTGAAGCCGGGGACACCGCCACCATGGAAGTTCCGGAAATGAGCTGCGCGATCATGTGCTACCCCAAGGTGAAGGAAGCTCTGGAGAAAGTCGACGGAGTGGCTGAAGTGGAACTGGTTCCACAGGAGGAAGAAGGCATCATCAACGATCACCGTGTCACCGTTCATTTTGATGGCTCTGTTTCCGGAACAGATGCCGTTGCCGCTTTGGACAAAGCCGGCTTTCCTCAGTCGGGTTTTCAGACTCAGCAGTGATGAACTTCACGCTGCTGTGCCTTGTCCGTTGAACAGGATGGCTGTGTTCTTCGTCGATGTCGCATTCCAGTCGATGAGGAACCAGCCTCTTTGTTTTGGGGGACTTGAGACCTCAAAGATCACACAGGAAATTCGTGCCGACTGACGAAATCTCTCGATTGACGTTGCGTTCAGCTGACGTTGCGATCAGCGCAAGAATGAGTCTCAGGAACTCTGTTTCACTCATCATCCTATGTCTGACTTGAAGAACACAAACGAGCACGCGGGACAGCGTTCTTCGGGCTCACGGGTATTCCTTGGTTTCCTGGGATTTGTGAGCATCTTTTACGCGGT
>JAGQPY010000778.1 GCA_020426485.1 Planctomycetaceae bacterium | reverse complement strand
AGCGAGCTGGTTGAGCAGCGACGTGCTGCACGCGGTAACCATCCTCACACGGCCCCCATCGGCGTTCCGACAGGGCCGCGTGGCGGGGCCGTTGTGGAAACAATTTCTGAATGCATTGACGCTTCGCCGCCGAACACATCGGCAGTCCATAATCCTTTCGATGCCTGACGCATTCTGCGGCGGCTTGTGTGCGATGCCTCAGTTTTGCTGTGAGCTTCCGCCATCACGCTCCCCGTCAGCGGTCGATTGTGATTCTCGCCATCTTGGCTCGCGATCGCTTGACGATGGACGAAGCCGCGGCGACCGTGCTCTGCAGCGTTACGAAGGTGCCACGGGCAAGGTTGTAAGGAATTCTCACCGGAAAACACCATTCACTTCACCCGATGCCGCAGTCGAAGATACATTCTCTCTGCGGTAAGCCTCGCCTGCGGCCACGGGTTAAACGCAATACCGTTCAAAAAATGCAAGTCGTGACTCCTGCTATAGTTGTGTTTCTCACAACCAACTTCAGCAAGGAGTCACGACATGGACGAGCAGGGACGCTCAACGTTGTCCGCGGATGAGAGTGGACGGATCTTAGATCGGTTAGCTGGCCTGGAGAAGGTCATCTCACAGA
Source organism: Planctomycetaceae bacterium (assembly GCA_020426485.1). Taxonomy (GTDB): domain Bacteria; phylum Planctomycetota; class Planctomycetia; order Planctomycetales; family Planctomycetaceae; genus JAGQPY01. The sequence goes on along the minus strand of JAGQPY010000778.1, from coordinate 600 downwards.
AACAAATCACAAACGCGCTGAAGGTCACCGACAAGCAGTCTGTTCGTCGGTGTCGGCTCACCAATGAAATGATGATGTGGGTGGTGCTCGCCATGGGGCTGTTTACTGAACTTCCCATTCGTCAGGTCTTCAAAGCCTGTCGAAGGCTTCGCCAGGGAGAACCTTCTCCGTGCCGATCGGCTCTGTGCGTGGCGCGACAGCGACTCGGCAGCCAGCCATTGGTGGCGTTGTTTGAATCGGTCGTCCGGCCGATGGCCACCGAGCAGACTCCAGGAGCCTTCTACAGGGGGATGAGGAAAGTTGCCATTGATGGAACCGTGATGGATGTGCCCGACTGTGAAGCTCACCAACATCTGGGACGCTCGTCGGGAAGTCGAGGCGAAGCCGCGTTTCCGCAACTGCGCAAAGTCAGTCTGGTGGAGCTTGGGACGCACATCGAATTCGCCTTCGTGTCTGGCGGATGGAAGGACTCTGAAAAGAAGCAGGTCGAAGGACTTTGGGCCGCCATTCCCGACGACGCGTTGCTGATGGAAGACCGAGGTTTCTTCAGCTACGACAACTGGAAATCCCTGCATTTGAAGCACAAACTGTTGGTTCGCG
>JAGQPY010000777.1 GCA_020426485.1 Planctomycetaceae bacterium | reverse complement strand
CATTGGGTGCATTGAAACGTTCACCGTTGTACTTGTCGGCCAGCGTTGTTTCCTGGCCGGTTGCCAGATCGAACGACTTCAGTCGCCCGTCCATCTCACATGCCAGCAGCCGATTGTCGACCACCATCAGTCCATTGCAGTGACCGGAGGGTTCCGCAAAAACCGTTAGTGTCCCCCTGGCATCTCGCTTGTGAATGCGATTATTGGGAATGTCAGTGAAATAAAGATTGCCGTTCGCATCAGAGGCGGGACCTTCGGTGAATGCAAATTCCGTGTTCAGACGCTGGACTTTGCCGACAGGACCAATCCCCGGAATCTCTTCCGCAAAGGACGTTTGCAGCAAACCGAACGCCACTGCGACGGCCGGAAACAAGGTAATCGTGCGGATCATTTCTTTTCTTTCGGGGTTAGCAGCAGGGGAACCGACACGGGCTTCATCATTTCCGGACGGGAACAAAGATGCAAGTTATCTCCACCGTTGAATTCCCAGGCCGCGTGGACTCATCCTTTTTCAACAGGGACAGAACTGCACTTCTGCCGTCCGAAATCGGGATGCAGTGGGAAAAACCAAAACCGATCCCGTCGATTGATTTGTCTCAATTCCTGATAGCTTCCCAATGTGTCTTTTGAGACACTTTTCGGATGGAATCAGTAACTCACGAAGTCGCGGCAGGCTTACGACTTCGGACGCCTCAGGGAGAATGATGCTGATGAATCGCAACCGGATCTCGCTGCTGACAACCGTCATGGTGGTCGTTGTCACGGCGACAGCCATCGCTCAGTTTGGAGGCTACCGTCGTTTCGGACGAGATCGTGATATCGTCGGCCCCGATGGACGGCCCGATCGTCGTGGCGTCCCGGACTGGAAGATCGACGAAAAATTTAAAGACGACGTCTTTACGTTCTGTCGGATCCGCTACAACAGTTATGGCCGCTGGGGCAAATGGGCCACCGACTACCCCGATGCAGATCTCAACTTTTCCTACCGCCTGCAACAGTTGACGTCGCTTCACACGCATCCTGACGGCATCATCCTGGACCTGACCGACCCCAAACTGTTCGACTATCCCTTTATCTACATCATTGAACCCGGAGACCTGAGTTTCGAAGAAGCAGAGGTAACGGCCCTGCGAAGTTACCTGCTGAATGGCGGCTTCCTGATGGTGGATGACTTCTGGGGGCAGTATGAGCTGGACAATTTTCTGCATGAACTGCGACGAGTTTTCCCGGATCGCGAAGCCACCGAAATTCCTCTGGAACATCCGATCTT
>JAGQPY010000776.1 GCA_020426485.1 Planctomycetaceae bacterium | reverse complement strand
CCCCGATCCATGGTGGAAGCGGAGGCATCATTCCCGGCGACTGATCGAAGCGGAATTCGTCACCAAGCTGGCAAAAGCCCTCAAAACCGGGGGAAAGCTTCACTTTTGGACGGATGTCGAGAAGTATTTTGAGCTGACGGTGGAGACTTTGACGGCAGACGGGAGCTTCCGCCGTCTCCCCGACCCTCCCGAACGTCCCGCCGAGCACGATCTGGATTACCTGACGAATTTCGAGCGAAAAAAACGCCAGGCCGGCCTTCCGATCTATCGGAGCCTCTGGGAGCGGGTATAACTGGTTGTGTGACAGAATCTTAAGGCGTCTGCCCCTTTTCTGAAAAATCCAACCGGAAATCCCGAAAATCCCAACGCGCCCCCTTCTCTGGACGTAATTCTTTTCAGAGAGGAACCGATCATGGCTCTAAAAACACGCGGCGAAACTCAGGAAGCGATCGACGAACAGTCGATTTCGACCATCGAGACCGACGCCCGGTTGATCGAAATGGTCAAACGGGGGGATCAGGATGCCTTCGGCGGACTCGTGCATCGCTATGAGCGACGCTTGCAGGCCGTGATTCATCGCTTTGTCAGGGATACGGAATTGGGACGGGATCTCGCTCAGGAGACCTTCATCAAGGCCTTTGAGCGATTGAGCCAGTTCGATCCTTCCCGCCGTTTCGGCCCCTGGTTGTTTCGTATCGGAGTGAATCTGACTCTCGACTATCTCCGCTCGAAGAAGCGCAGAGGATGGACTTTGCTCTTCTCCGACCGGAGCGAATCGGGGCATCCCGGGCCGTCAGTGCCGGATCCCCGACAGGCTTTGGATCTGGAACAGGAAGTTCGTCAGGTTCTGGATCAACTTCCGGAGAAGTATCGGACGATTCTGGTATTGAGAGATCTGGAGAATTTTTCGACGTCGGAAGTCGCCGCCATCGTGAATCGCCGCGAGGCCACGATTCGCTGGCGATTGGCCGAAGCCCGCACCAGATTCCAGCGTCTCTGGTTGCGCCGGTTGGGGAATAACAACCTCACGGACTCGGATGAACTCGACGCGGATCAAATGGAGACTGCTGCCTCAGAGGTGGACGAATCATGAGATGCAAACAAGCTCGTCGCGAATTGGCATTGTGGGTCGGCGGAGATCACGATCCCCGCTTGTATCCTCTGCTCGAATCCCATCTGGAAGGTTGCCCGGAATGCCGCGCCTTCGCCCGTGAGATGAAGAATTCGCTCGATCCGCTGCATGCGGTGGCGTCCGGTTCGCCTGCCGCGACCCGATCCGAA
>JAGQPY010000775.1 GCA_020426485.1 Planctomycetaceae bacterium | reverse complement strand
TCGGGTCAGGGGCGAAGCCCAATGCCGTGAAGAGATTCTGTCACCAGCTTCCACAGGAAGAGGAACGCAGCAGAAGTCGTAAGACTTCTAAGAGCATGGCCCAGCTTCGGAATTCTCACGAATTCGGCTACGAAAACCCTTCACGGCGTTGGGCGAGGGTTTTGTTCGAAGTCCTGAGCCCAGACTTCCAGCATTTTGAGCATGGCGGAAAAGTCGCCGCCGTGATTCAGCAGTTGAGCTCCCTGATTCTGCCGTCGAACCAGATCGTCCACGGTCCCGACGGGCAACCCCCAGGCAATTCCGTTTTTCGCACAGGCTGCGGCCACTCGTTCGCAGGCGGAATCAATGGTCATGTCACAAGGTGTGGTGCGAAGTCGCAGGCCCAGATCGCCGGGACCGACAAAAATACCGTTCAGTCCGGGCACGGCTGCGATTTCTTCCACGTTGTTCACGGCGGTTGGTGTTTCCACCTGAACCACCAGAAATGTCTGTTCGTTGGCTTCTTTGACGAAGTCCGCGACGCCGGTGAGACCATTCACAAAGTAGTCTGCATCCAGTCCGGCGCCATCCAGGCCACGATCGCCAACCGGCGGAAATCGCGTGGAATCCACCAGGTACTGAGCCTTCGCGGCATCATTGACGTGCGGAATCATCAGTCCCGCCGCGCCGTCTTCGAGGTACCGATAGAGCTGTGTTTTTTCCAGCGTGGGCGGTCGCAGCATGATGTCAATGTCGTGCAGATGCGACAGGGCCAGCAGCATTTCGACTTCGCGGCTGGTGTAGCTGCGGTGTTCCATATCCAGCCAGATACAGTCGAAGCCGAAGTGAGCGGCGTGTTTCACAAAGGACGGAACAAAGTGGCCCAGGCAGCACATCCGCACGGTTTCGCCGTTACGAATTCTGGCCAGAGTTTTACTGCGACGCATACAGAGGATTCCCCGGGAAGATTTTGAAACCAGCCGAACATCAGGTGTCAGCGATCAACTTCTATCGCAACGCAACGCCGCAGGCAAACAATCGAAAACAGATTTCGCATGGCTTCCAGGCTCATGGAAACCGACATCGCGGTCTGGCTGTGAACCGCGACGCATCTGCAGAATTCGCAAGTTACCTGCAGCAGTCGTGGCATCATGGAACCTTGACAGACGGTTTCTGCCGAGAACTTAACAATCGTCCGGTTGAAACTGCCGAACGCGCAGGTTCGGAAAGGATTCCGAAAAATCATCGCTTCCATCCCTCTTGCCGGGCTCATATCCCTTCATTATCACCCGCCTCTCGCAGCGACGGCGACATCGTCAGA
>JAGQPY010000774.1 GCA_020426485.1 Planctomycetaceae bacterium | reverse complement strand
TGTCTTTGATACTCTGCTGATGGACCGGGGAAACGAGCAGCGATATCGCGACCGCAGCAACAACCAGTGGCGAGCATGGCTGGAACGTGTGTTTCGGGAAAACCGTCCCTGGAAAGACGCCGTGTCGGAAATCCTGCTGGCTCGACCGGAATCCAATTCCGACCGAGGCGTTGTGTGGTTTCTTTACGAACGAAAAGACGACCATCAGAAGATCGCGGAATCCGTTGCTCGAGCATTTTTCGGAATTCGCATCGACTGTGCTCAGTGCCACGACCACATGATTGCCTCCGAAATCGAACAGCGGCACTACTGGGGGCTGGTCGCGTTCTTTAATCGCAGCCAGAACGTCAAAACCAAAAATGGCCCGCGCGTTGAAGAGTCGGCCATTGGTGGCTTTTCAGACTTCGCCAATCTGGAAGGCAGCAGCAGCCCAAACCTGCTGACTTTCTTTCAGTCGCCCACTGTTGACGAACAACGTCCAGCCGATGGCGAAAAACAGGTAGACGCCGACGATCTATACATGCCACCTCCGCGCGAACACGAACCCCGCATTCCTCGATTTTCGCGGAGACAGCAGCTGGTCGATCATATCGTTGCGGATCATCCGCTGCTTGCACCGGCCTTTGTGAATCGAGTCTGGGCGATGCTGATGGGACGAGGCATCGTGCATCCGTTTGATCAGATGGATAGTGCTCACCCGCCGTCGCATCCGGAACTGCTGGCCGATCTGGCCAGCGCCTTCGAAGACAGTGGTGAAGACATTCGAGAGCTGGTGAAAGCCATCGTGTTGAGTCGGCCCTATCAGCTCACATCGGTCCGGCCCGACGGAATCAACGATCCGTCGACATTTGCCTGGACGCTGGAGAAACCTCTGACCGCCGAACAGCTGTCTCGTTCCATACAGGTTGCCGTGCAGGGAAGCTTTCGCAACGATCACCCATTAACCGTGAAGCTGCGGGACGCTTTGCCGGACGTGATGCCGGAACAAAGCGTGACATCCATCGGCGATGCTCTGTTCCTGACGAACAATGCCGCCATCAACGACTTGATTGCATCAAGCCGAGAACCAACACACCTTGTGCCGACACTGTTAAACATCACGGACGTGGATCAGCGGGCGGACGACCTGTTTACGACTGTCTTCGGTCGGTTACCAACCGCTGACGAACGTGTTCGCGTGGCGGAATTCTGTCAACAGGACGCCGAGCATCGACTGCCTCAGGTCCTGTGGGCTCTGTTGTGCAGTGCCGAGTTTCGTTTTAATCATTAGCCGGACAGCATCACCCGTGGAGTGCGGCGACTTGTCGCCGCTTTGGATTTTTCTGAACGATGATCGCCGAAAC
>JAGQPY010000773.1 GCA_020426485.1 Planctomycetaceae bacterium | reverse complement strand
GTCCTGTGGTACCTTGAACAAGGCATCTACGTGTGTAGTCCGTTGATTGAATTCGCGTTGACGAGGTTCACCGAACAAAACCGTCCAACGCTAGTTCACAACAAGATCTCGCAAAAGCCGTAGTGAACAGTGAGCTGATGCCAGTCTGAATTTGCAACCGAACTTCGGACTCCTCAGACAGGGATTCCTTGTTCGGGACGGCCTATTTCTAGGCAGCCAGAGAGTACTGCGGAGTTGCAGTTATTGTTTGATCAGCTTTTTACGTGGCCAACTGATCAACCACGACACGCCACCCGGATCTACAGTGACCCAGTCAAATCCGATCGCCCCCTTTTCATTGCACCAACATTTCTGTGGTGCCTTCGTATCAACACATGAGTAGTCCCTGTCTGACGTTGCCGACTTCGGACCGATCCCGAAGAAAATTCGCCATCAGCGAAAACGTTTTTCACCGACTCTGAGTCTGAAAGCCACGTCGATCAGGCCACCTGCCCGGATTATATCGACACAAACCGCGAGGCGAAGTTCGAAAAACTGTCATTTGTACAAAGCCCTCAGAACAATTTCCGGGGCTTGATGTGACGCGAATCTCCCGAAGCAGGATAGTGCTGGATTAAAGCCGTTTTTCCACCCTGACAAGCATCGGAGAACGCAACGCCGTGAACAGTTTTTCTTCGGTTAGCTCGAATTCGACAGGCCTGGCCGTACTGGAATGCACCGTTCCTCGCCTTCGGCAGCGGGTGAAACGAACGGTGTATTCCCGCCTCCAAGCTTTTCACGGTGTTTTACAGAGCGGGTTTCGCCAGTCGATTCGCTGTGCCCAGGCGATGTCGATTCTTCAGGATTGCTTCAACCAACCTGTGGACGTCGGGAATGAAACTCAACGGAATTTCCGCCGCCCCAGTGATCGTGCAGGAATTTCGTCGGCAGACCGAGGACGGAAAATACGCCATTTCGATTGGTTAACGCTCGGACGGTGCGGAACCTGAACAGGTAGCCCGCCACGATCAGGAACGCTGGGAAGCTGAGTGGTGTTCCCCAGATCATATGGCCAGCAATCCCGACCACGATTGTTCCGATTGTCAAAAACGCGGCGACTTTGCGGAACCACTGTTGTTGTTCGTTTCTCCACGCTTGTGATTCAAAAAAGGTAATGGCAATCGGAATGCACAGCGCTGCGGACAGTTGGGGTTCTGCCAGGATGGCGATCACCAGAGCGACGCCTCCAAATGTTCCAGTGGCTTCGGTGGATTTCGTCAGGTGCCACACACCGATGCATCCAACGCCTGCGAACAGAAACCCCAGCCAACCAAGTACGCCAAGAAGAAAGCCTGAAAGAAATCCGTGATACTGAGCGATCGTCTG
>JAGQPY010000772.1 GCA_020426485.1 Planctomycetaceae bacterium | reverse complement strand
TGACTACGGGGAAGACGGAACGCTGAAGGATGTCAAATACGAGGCCATCGTGGTGGAACAACCTGGACGCTTCCAGCAGAGCCAGCGAGAACCGCAGAACGTGCCCACCGATCGTCAGGCCAGCCAATATCCATCAGCCGTTCGATAAGTGACAGGCGGAACGTCAGGGTCTGCTGAATCCAAGGCAAAACGCAGAGCCCAAAAGAAATGACTACGGCCGGAACGCTTTTGTGTTCCGGCCGTTGTTCGTTGGGACGAATGCCCAACGAACTGAGTCACCCACGTCCGCAAATCGTCACCGAGACAAGTATCCTCCACGGTTCAGCGGATCACGGGCCTCGATGCGCTTTCACATCGGCATAAGCCGGGCGCGATCGACACCCGGAAGAAACGTCTGAACCTCCTGCGAAAAATACCTGACCCCATCGCCTTCAGTCCCATCGCCGAACCAGATGCTCACCGGTTGAGCGTCGTCCCGCCATCGGCACGAGAAACGCGGAATTTCGTTTCCTTCGTCGTGAGTAAGGCCCTCCGTATAAAAAAGTATTCCCTCCGAAAAAATTGCCAACACGCTCCGCGTGCTGAGCCCGCGCAGGTTTGGGTTGCGAATTAGAATGCACAGTCACCCGGACGAGCTGCGTTCTGACGAGACTGCTTTTGAAAACGGGGTTGCCCGACAACGACCCTCGCGACAGATGTTGGCTCCGATGACTTTTCCCGGGTTGCGCAGAGCCTCCCGTGCCAGCTCGTCACGGCGGGGCGTGACGGCGACGTTGGGGGTGGAGTGCCAACGGAGCGTGGGATTGCGTGTCCCGTGGTACGAGGTACGGTTGTTCGGATCTCCTACTGCTCGTGCTTCCACTGACTGACGCCGAAAATCCCGGTATTCTCATACTGATCCATGTCACGAATGGATTGGACGCCAGTAAATTGGTGGGCTCGTCGGCCCCATTGAGCATCAGGATTGCGAAGTTGATCGCAGAATGCGGGCGGAAAAGGTGCAGGCCATCAATGTGTGATGAGACTTTGGTCAAGGAATGGCAAATGGACAGCGCTACTTTGGAGTGCTGCGACTCGTCGCCGCTTTGGATTTTTTTTGAACGATGATCGCCGAAATGCGCCGTTGATTTTTCAAAAGCATTCACCCCGACTCAGGAGGCACCGATTCTTCGTTGAATCAGGCGCTCGGCAGGAGCGAAGGTCCCAGGGTCTGCCGCGGAATTCGTAAGAATTCCGAGCGATTCAGAACTCTTTCCAATTCTGTTGTCAGTCAATTCTTCTCTGCCATTGGCGGAAAATCGACGAATTGAATCGAAGCCAAAGCGGTGACAAGTCGCCGCACTCCGGAAGACAACCTGGCGCTGTC
>JAGQPY010000771.1 GCA_020426485.1 Planctomycetaceae bacterium | reverse complement strand
GTGGATACGGGCCCTGCAGTCACGCAGTTTGAGCTCGATCTGGAACCCGGCCTGCGTCTTAATAAAGTGACGGCCCTGGAAGACGATCTGGCGATCGCACTTCGAGTCCCCGCCGTGCGCGTCGTCGCACCGATTCCCGGCAAGAATACGGTCGGTGTGGAGGTTCCCAACGACAAGCAGGTGACTGTTCGTCTGAAAGAACTGATTCAGTCATCCGGAAGCCGCGCGGATGATTTCAAGATTCCCTTGTTCTTCGGAAAGGATGTCAGCGGGCATGCTCTGGCGGTGGATCTGGCCAAGATGCCTCACCTGCTGATCGCAGGCCGCACCGGTACCGGGAAAAGCGTGTGTCTGAACACATTGATTCTGTCGATGCTGATGACTCGTCGCCCCGATGAAGTCAAGATGCTGATGATTGACCCCAAGATGGTGGAACTCAGCCCGTACAAAAATCTGCCGCACCTCATGCATCCGGTGATCACCGACATGAAGAAGGCGGAAGCGGTTCTGGCGTGGGCTGTCGACAAGATGGAAGAACGTTACGACCTGCTTTCACGGGTGGGCGTGCGTCATCTGGAAAGCTTCAACAAACTTGGTCGCCCCGCCATTCTGCAGAAACTTGGGCTAAGCGAACTGCACGACGAAGCTCAGAATATTCCCCACAAGATGCCGTACATCGTCATCATCGCGGACGAAATGGCCGACCTGATGATGACCAGCGGCAAAGATGTGGAAGCTCACATCATTCGTCTGGCTCAGAAGTCCCGAGCCGTGGGCATTCACCTTGTCCTGGCGACTCAGAAGCCCACCGTGGATGTCATCACAGGGCTCATTAAGTCGAATCTTCCGGCTCGAGTTTCTTTCCAGGTGGCCAGCAAGATGGACAGCCGGGTTGTTCTGGATGAAAGCGGGGCGGAACGACTGCTGGGATGCGGTGACATGCTGTATCTGGCTCCTGGCACCAGCAATCTCACGCGTGCTCAGGGAACGTATGTCAGCGATGACGAAATCAATTCGGTCATTGACTTCTTCAGTGATGTCGAACCTGAATACAGCGAAGAACTGCAGCGAGTCGTCGCCAACAGTGCTCAGGCGGCCGGTGGTGAATCGTCCGCCGACTCGGGACCTCGTCAGCACGACGATCTCTACGACAGCGCCATTGACATTGTCGTTCGCGAAGGGCGGGGCAGCTGTTCTCTGCTGCAGCGTTGCCTGGGCATTGGCTACGGTCGAGCATCCCGCATGATCGACTGGATGGCGGCTGATGGCATCGTGGGTGAGTATAACGGTGCGAATGCTCGCGAAGTGCTTTATTCGCCGGAACGGTGGGAAGAAGAAAAGGCCAGTCGTTCCCAGGGTTGATGGGGTTCGCGGCTCTGTGATTCCGGTCTCCAGACCGAGGCTCACAGTCATCTCCATATGCCTGA
>JAGQPY010000770.1 GCA_020426485.1 Planctomycetaceae bacterium | reverse complement strand
ACGTTGCCGGTGCGTTGACGGCGACACCTGTGCCGCACATGGCAAACGGACAGTCGCCGTGACTGTGCGTCTTTGTCCGCAGAAACGTGGGGTGATCGGGGCAGATCAGGAGTCGGTAATCGCCCTGCTTTTTCAGCCAGTCATGTACCGGACCGACGATGTGTCGATCGATGTTTTCCACCGCACGAATTTTTTCGTCGGTGCTGCCTTCGTGAGATGCTTCGTCGGTCGCTTCGACATGGACAACCACGAAATCCACGTCATCACGCCGCAGAGTTTCAATGGCCGCTCGACCTTTGGCTGCGTAGTCCGTGTCCAGGTAGCCTGTTGCACCTTCCACTTCGACCACGTCCCAGCCAATCAATCGTCCCATTCCTCGCAGCAGATCGACGGCCGTGATCACAGCGCCGCGGACTCCGAATTTTTCGACGAATGGTTCCAGTGCCGGACGCTGACCGTATCCCCAGAGCCAAGTCTGAGTCGCCGGCAGTTCTCCGGCGGCTCGGCGAGCCACATTGGCGGGTGCGTTTTCAAACAGCTCGCGACTGCGCGCCATCAGAGCCTTCAACTGGTCGGCACCGGGCCCCGTTGGCTGGAAATCGGCGATCGGCTGACCGGTGATATCGTGCGGCGGCGTGCTGGCCGTTTCCCGAGTAAAAGGTGCCTCTTCACCTCGCGCGCGGTAGATCAGCAGATTGCGGTAGCTGACGCCGGCGTAGTATTTCCAGTGACTGTCGCCGCACTGGTCTTTCTGGAGAATTTCGACCAACTGTCGACCAGCGTCGTTGGGAAACTGTTCGGCCGTGAAACTGGTCATGGTTTCGTTCAGAACCGTGACCAGATTGCATCGAATCGCCCAGTCGCCGTCGTGAAGTTCAATTCCCTGAGCGGCCGCTTCAATGGGTGCGCGGCCGGTATGGAACTTCAGCGTGTCGTATCCGAACAGGCTCATAGTGCCGACGTCGCTGCCGCTGGGCATGCTGGCCGGGACATTATCTGTGCGGCCGACAATTCCTGAAGCGGCGACGGCGTCCATATTGGGCAGTTGCGCGGCCTGCAGTGGTGTGCGATTTTCCAGAGATGGCTGAGGTTCGTCGGCAACACCATCAGGAATGACCAGAACATACTTCATGGGAATTTCGCGATTCAAAACGCAGGAAACGGAGCCTCGGAAAACATTCATTCTTCAGCCGAGGCAGGATAACCGTGGATTCCTTCGGAAACAATGGCGGCCGAATGTCGCTCATGGCGTGTGTTTCCGGCCTTGCGGCGGTTTGGTCAGGAGATCGGTTCGGTGCGGGAATCGTCGGCAGAATCTGACGGAGTTCGGCACAGGGCCACTTTTGGTCTGTCAATATTCAAATGAGTGACTGTAGGACGGCCTTTTCAGGCCGTCCTATTGAGCTGACGGCCTGGAAAGACCGTCCTACTCATCAA
>JAGQPY010000076.1 GCA_020426485.1 Planctomycetaceae bacterium | reverse complement strand
TATAGCAATCGAAAAACGCCAGGCAAGGCTGATCTTCAAATCGATCACAGGAGTATCTCTGAAAGCAGCGATTCAGTGGATGCCCCTTGAAAACAAACATTGCCGACGCTCAGAACCAGCTTTTTCCGGTCCTGATGTAGTCGGCAATGGTTTTCGAAAAATTGAGACGTTCTTTCAGATCCCTGGAATGTCAACCTGCTTGCGGCGAGCGATTCTCCGCAGTTTCTCCAGAGTCCGAACTTCGATCTGACGAACTCGCTCCTTGGTGACTCCAAGCCGATTCCCAACCTCTTCTAATGTCTCCGGCTCACTTCCGCGAGTCAGCCCGAATCGACATGAAATAACGCGGCGTTCCCGGCCATCCAATTCCTTCAGGATTTCAGAAATCGCCTTCCGCTGAGCCATGTTGACACGCTCTTCCACGAAAGCGTTCGTCCCCGGATCCTGAGACTCGAAGAAAACATCGTCACAACCGGTCCGGAACCGATCAAGCCGAGTGTGTTCCGCAGGCACAAAAAAAACGGGCGAAGTTCTTCATGATGGCCCAAGAGGCGTAGGTCGAGAATTTATTGCCACGACTGTAATCAAACTTCTCGATCGCCCGAATCAGCGACATGTTGCCGTCACTCACCAACTCGAAGAAGTTCACACCGGGCTTCAGGTGCCGTTTTGCTATGGACACGACAAGGCGAAGATTCGAGCGAGTAAGCAGATTTTTCACGTCATTTGCTTTGTCCAGCAACTCCTCAATCTGCTTGACCGCCACCATATCCCCCCGACGCCCCCCGAGATTCCCCTGAAGTGTTGCCGCTCTGTACTTCAAGAAGTTCATCTTCCGGAAGTAGTACTGCTCCTGTTCTCGATTCAACAACGGAACCTTGTACAACTCCGCCAAATAAGCAGGGAGATTGGATGGCACTCTGACCGACGTCTTTTCCCGGTCGTATTCCGGTGGCTCCCCACAGATCACCGCCTCCGCAGCCTCGCTATCGAACTCCTCATTATACATGAAGTCGATGGCCATCGACCGAACGCGCTGAACACGAAAATCTGCGAGGGCTGAGTGAATTGCAGGCTTAGATCGCCCAAACCGACGGGACAAATCGGGGACCGACACGCCCTGACAGAACAGGTCATACAAGAGGGCCAGATTTTCCTGGGACATCTCTACCTCCGGACATGAAAAAACTGCCTTTTCCGGATTGGCCTGATCAAAATCACGCAGCGTATATCTCACCGTTTCTGTCGCTCGGCCGTAACGTCTTCCCAGCTCGCGACTTACCTCGGTTAACCCCAACCCCTGCCCCGCCAGGCTCCGTGCGTCCGACACCAGTCGTTCGCGCTCTGTATCCGTCATCTGATTGAAATTCCTTCCCCGATCAATCTCTTCCTGATGAGTGGCCACAAACCGCTGCAATGTCGACTCGGGCACAACAACTCGCTTTCTCCCGTCCACACTGACGCGGCGACTCGCCAAACCTCTGTCACGCCAGCGGTCAACAGTCTTGGAAGACACACAGTACCGCGCACTGATTTCCCGAACGGTCAACGCCGGTTCACCCAAGTCTTTCAAAGAAAAATCGAGACTGTCCGACAAGTCCTCAATGAAACAACGCAAATCATGAGCCAACTCGGCACCGTTGAGTTCCACATCCGCTGACTCATCGGTCTGGTATCCGGTCACACAACGACACACATGTCCCCACGCGTAATCGCAGTCGCTTCGGACCTGAACCAGAAAGTCTTCTGCACTTGCAATTTGCCGACGGCGAACTGCTTGGGGGGCGAATCTCGACTGCTGCTCTGCGAGCCGTTCAACCAGTTCCGATCGATATCGAGACATCACTGTAAACCTCCTCAGTCGTGACCAACTTCCTGACGTGTTGCGTTCACCAAGACACAATGCAACCCGTGTACCGAGCACCCATCTCTGGTGAAGATTTCAAGACCTGATTCTCAAATCCCAAGTAAAACCCAGAAAAACATGTGAACGAATCGACTCAGGATTCACACCACTTCCTTGTAAGAACGTAAAAGTAAGACGCGAGGATTGCAAAAACGTTCGACTGTTTCCCCTTAAAGAAGAGATCCGAAGGAATTCGGCGGCAACCACCTTGGTTTCGTGCAGATTCTCAACAAAACACAAAATCAAGGTCCCATCATGGCCGCTGAGCCACACAATCGCCGATATCAAATCAACCACAAGTCAACACTGAAAAATCAGTTTGAATACACCTAACCCAGAATGAACCGTTCCCAGCGATTTATTCGATGGTCGCCATAATTCCTTCGATATCATCCAAAAGCGGGGGCAGAAAATTCGTGTCATCGCAGACACTCATGCCCACTCCCAAAGCGCCATTCGATGATGTGGAACAAGAGTTGCCAAACCAGAAGACAACGGCCGTCGGTCTCGGTCAACGGCAGGCTTGCAAAACGCATGTTCAGAAGCCAATGTGTTGACCGGACGACACCCATTGAGCAGGTAGTGGCCGACAGAAACACCAAGAGACAGCAGATATCCGGATGGTTCACCGACCGGAATTGATACGGTGTCGTTCAAAAATACAGCATGAACCGCAGAAGCACGCCTTTAGCTATTCCCCTGTGAAATGTCAGCATCTCAAAACGCGGATCGTTTTGCAGTTTGTGCTCGAAAGGTCAAACTATGTCCGGCCCCACAGTTTATCTCGCTTTTGGTTCGCTGATTTCACTGGTCGGAATCATCTTTGTGGCGATCCATGTCCGTCAGCACTATTCGCCACGGACAGAACGACAGATGAAGGATGAGACTGAGGCAGATTTTCTCGCCAGACAATACGCAAGGCGAATGCAGACTTCGGCACTGGCAGTTACGCTGGGTGCGTTAATTGGGCTGTTCGGGGTGCTTCGGCCTGTTCAGGAGTCTCCCGTTTTTGCGACGGTTTACGTCATCGTGCTGCTGTTGCTGTCGATTTGGCTGGTTCTTCTGGCCTTGAGCGACGCCGTCGCCAGCCGCATTCACACAAGTCGGCAGTTTCGCAGCAATGAGCGAGCGCAGCGGAGCCTTCAGCAGGCGCTGGCAGACGTGCGAAAAGCATATGGCATGGAAAACTGACTCAGACCAGTCGGCTGGATCAGACGTCCGTAGGCGGCAACGGGGCGTCGAGCAACAGAATGTCTGGGTTGAGTGTGCGACGGAGTCAGACGAGATCCTCAAGGATTCGGCGACGGCGACTTTTTCGGCGAGTCTCGTGGGCAACTCGATCGTCGTGAACACTGCCCTCAGCAAAGAACGAACCAGCGAGCAGTCGGTAAAAAAACAGCAGGCTGAATGCCCCCAAGGTGGCAGCGACAAATCCTTTCCCACTGATCGGGTCGATCTGTGCGTCGCGCCAGAAGAACAACACGGTTCCACAGCCGATGACGCTGCCCCCGATGCCCATCAACATCGTTCCGACGGCACCACCCGGATCACGTCCGGGCATGATGGCCTTGGCTGCCAATCCAGTCAGTGTCCCAAAGCCGACCCAGCGGAGCAACTCGTTCAGACTGCTCTTCACGATTTCGATGACTTCTGCTTCGGACATGCAATTCTCCGGCCGCGACCTTATCCCCAACCGAAGACCACCACAGTTTCAGGCAGGGCTGGAAATCTTAAGCGCGGTACCATCCCACCCCAATACACACTTCGACTGGTCGAGGCGTTCGAATGCAGAGATCCGTCAAATCCGCATTCATCATGGCGAAGTTGGCTGATTCATCGGCAGTTTCTGCAGAAAGATCGATGGGACTTCTCTTCAGTTACATCGATTGAAGCCGTGAAGGATCGCCCTTAGGACGCAGTACCATTTTCAGCTTTCAGCGAAAATTCAAATTCGCCATTGAAATCGTTGCGGAACTCAATGAGTCATAGATTCTCTGGACGCTCAGCGTGCGGGCTGGTGCGAAGAGCCTCCGTTCTGCTGAAGAAATCTGTTGGAGTCGTCCAGAAGCTGGCTCCCGGAGTGCTTGCCCGATAACATCATCACGAGGCGGTTTCGTCGAATGGAGATTCAAACCTTCTGTTTCAGTCGTGAATCCGTGTTCCCTGCATCAGGTCCGGAGAAAACTGCATGGTCTTTACCAACATTCGTGTTCAAAGGTCGGCTCTGTTGTTTCTGATGGCGGCTTGCTTTACACAGCTGGCCGACGCCGACGAGAAACCGGCTCGCGTTCAACCCATCCGCCGTCCAAATCCGGCAATGGAGAAGACCACCGATGTTCCAGGCCTGCCGCGAGTTCTGCTGATCGGCGATTCCATTTCGATCGGATACACCGTTCCCGTTCGAGAGATGCTGGAGGGAACCGCAAACGTTCATCGACCTCTGACCAACTGTGGCCCCACGACAAAAGGTCTCGCGGAGATCGACAATTGGCTGGGAGATGGCGGCTGGGATGTCATCCACTTCAACTGGGGCCTGCATGACCTGAAATACATGGGGCCCAACGGAGAAAATCTCGCCGATCCTTCCGCAGCAAACAGTCACCAGCAGGTACCACCCGAAGAATACGAAGCCAACCTGAAAAAACTGGTGGCTCGCCTGAAGCAAACCGGATCTCGACTGATCTGGCGATCAACCACACCGGTACCGGAAGGTGCCAAAGGTCGAGTTGTGGGTGATGCGAAAAAATACAATGAGATCGCCGCGAGGATCATGAGTGAGAACAACATTCCGACGGACGATCAATACGAATTTGCAATCGGTCGTCTCGGTGAAATTCAGAAGAAAGCGGACGTCCATTTTACTCCGGAAGGTTCCCGGCAACTTGCCGCTCAGGCAGTTGCGGCCATCAGGAAGGAACTGTCCAACCGGTAGGCCGGTCGCGACGAGGTACCGGGGTTGTGAAGTTGTGGGCGTTGTGAAACCGGCTCGGAACGTCACTGGTCCAGATCTTCGCTTCGATATTCAACTTGCAGCATCGGTTTCAGAACTGCTTTTCAGGAGCCGAGTCCCTCGTCGTTGGCTTTGGACGAAACTTCCGGAATGGCACCGGACTTTCGGAGAAATCGACCTATTTCGTGGCCAAAAGGATCAGTGAGAAGCCGGGGCGGCATCGAGGGCCTGAATCAGCTGATCCAGTTCTGCCTTTAGTTTGGGAAGAATCTCGTCGTAACTGAAGGCTCCCAGAGCTTCCGGGCCTCGCTTCAGATTGACGTGGTTCGGCCCGCACCAGAGTCCGAGGTCGGCATCGTCTGTTTCGCCGGGCCCGTTGACTCGACAGCCCATCACGGCGATGGTGATCGCGTAGTCTTCCGCATAGCGAGTCAGCTCCCTGACCTGCTGAGCCAGTTCGACGAAGGCTTCGTTTTCGACTCGGGAGCAACTTGGGCAACTGATGATGTTCAGTGTTTTCAGACCGTAGTCGACCACCGAACGCACTCGACCGGCGGCGATATCGTCCAGAATCTGCCGCCCCGCAGCAATCTCCTCTGATTTTCGATCGTTGGGAACGGTCAACGACACGCGAATTGTGTCTCCAATGCCTCGGCTGATCAGCTGCTCGAAAGCGATGCGAGTCTTAATGATGCCGTCAGGCGGCATACCGGCCTCCGTCACCCCCAGATGAAGGGGCACATCGGGACGACGCTCCGCGAATCGCCGATTGACTTCAATCACCTTTTGCGGGTCAGAATCTTTCAGCGAAACGCAGTACCGAGTAAACCCGATTTCATCCAGCAGCCGGCAGTGATCCCATGCACTTTCCAGCATCGGTGAAATGGAATCGTGCGCATCAAACTTCAGCTTTTTCTCGGGATCAACCGAACCACAGTTCACGCCAACTCGCAGCGCGCAGTCATGATCCAGGGCAACGGCAGCGATGTATCGAACTTTGTCCTCCCAGGGCTTTTCGCGCTCGTGGTGGTACAGATGCCCGGGGTTGTATCTCAGCTTTTCCACATACGGCGCAATGACTTCCGCCAGCCGGTAGTTTTCCTGAAGGTCAACCGAAAGGTTTCCCGTCACCTGACTGCGGATTTCGATCAGAGCCTCGGCGTCTTTCTGACTGTCAATCGCCACGCGAACCACGTCTGCACCGGCTGCCACCAGCGACTGGATCTGAGCGACCGTCGCATCGATATCCTGTGTCCGAGTCGCCGTCATACTTTGCACAGCGATTGGAAAACCCGCCCCGATGGTGATCGTTCCGATCCGGACCGGGCGAGTTGGGTTTCTGTCGATGGACGTGTGATTGGGCATGAGAAAATCAACTTAGACGAGAAATCAGGGGTGTTGGTACGTCAGCACAGCGAACCCGCAACGCCGTGAATCAGCAGGAACTACGACCGGCCACGAGATATTCCGGAACGAATCCAATTCGCCAACGCCAGATTATTCACCAATGACGTCAGATTTCAGCCGCAGACGCATGTTTTCGTTCCCGACGCTCGTTTTTTCAAGTTCGAGTCCCGACCAGTTGGGACGGTCGATCACCGTAAGACACCAAGATTCGCTTCGAAGCGGATGCCTGGTTTCCGGCCCCAAAAGACGCTTGTCTGAGCGTGAAGAAACGCTTAACGTCTGACATCTGATGCACGCTCCCCGAATCCCCTGCCCTTTCGCCGTTCACATATTTAAACAAGATACAACTATGGTTCGTTCGTTCACTGCGTCGACAACTCTACTGTTCATCGTCCTTTCCACAAGCTGTGCGGATGATTGGCCTCAGTGGCGAGGAATTCACAGGGATGGGCGTTCTGCAGAAACCAATGTGGACCTGGACTTTAGGGACGGTGAACCCAAACTTCTGTGGCGAACGGAAGGCGTCGGTAAGGGCTATGCCAGTCTGGCCATTGTGGACGGTGTGATCTACACGACAGGAAACCTTCCCTCAGGTCAGGCCGTCATCGCGCGGAAGGCATCCGACGGAAGCGAAATCTGGGCAACTTCCATCACAAGTCAGGCTCCGGAACACGGTTATCCCGGTGCGCGATGCACTCCGTCTGTGACCAGTGACCATGTCTACGCTGTAACCTCCGACGGACAGATTGTCTGCCTGACTCGGGCCGATGGGAAACTGGTGTGGTCTCGAAGTTTCACCTCCGACTGGAATGGTGAGATGATGAGCAAGTGGGGATTTTCAGAATCACCGCTGATTGACGGCGACCGAGTGATCTGCACCCCCGGAGGCAGCAATGCACTGATCGTCGCATTGAACCGAATGACCGGTGAGCAGATCTGGGCCAGCAAAGCTTTTGAATCTGATCACGGGAAAGACGGCGCGGGGTATTCTTCTGTCGTCATCAGCATGGCCTGCGGCGTGAAACAATATGTCACTCTGGCCGGTCGAGGCGTGGTCAGCGTTGACGCAGAAACGGGGCAGACTCTGTGGACCTACGCCCCGGTGGCCAACAAAACGGCCAACATTCCAACGCCGATTCCGTTTGACGATTATGTCTTTTGTTCCTCGGGATACGGCACCGGCTCCGCCCTGCTCCACATTGTCAGAGAAGGCGACAAGCTGACCGCGAATGAAGAGTACTTTCTTCAGGCAGGGACTCTCCAGAATCACCACGGAGGCATGATTCGCGTCGGCGACTTCCTCTACTGCGGACATGGCCATAACGAAGGATTTCCCACCTGCCTGAAAATCAGCACGGGTGACGTTGTATGGGGCGGAAAACTCCGGGGAGTCGGAAAAGGCTCGGCGGCCGTCACGATGGTGGGCGACAATCTGCTGTTCCGTTACCAGTCCGGTCACATCGCGTCCGTCAAGGCAACGCCGGACAGCTATCAGTTGATGGGCTCGTTCATGCCGGAATATCAGGAAGGCAACAGCTGGTCACACCCGGTTGTCGTTAATGGCCGGCTGTATCTTCGAGAACAAAATGTCCTGATGTGCTACGACGTCAGCGAATAGCTGACGATCGATCCAGCAGCAGTCGATTCAGAAGTCGGCCGCCAGAGGGCTGCGGTGCCCAAGAAGTGGTCTTCCGTTGCCCGGCGCGGGAGGCGTTGTCGTGATGACTTCTCTGCCTGCAGATGCACGTCGTGGTCGGCGGAAGGAACACAGTTCCGGCATGAACGGTGCAACGTGCACTGACACCATCATGTTTCGGGCTTGTCGGAAGATGGTTTTCGACGAGCCCGAAGGTCATCCAGTCGCTTGCGGAATTCGATTTCTTTTCCACGATAGACCGGCTGATAGTATTCGCGTTCAACGCCCAGATAGTCCTGACTGACCCAGCCATCGGGAAAGTCGTGCGAATACTTGTAGCCCTGTCCGTGGCCCAGCTCAGCAGCCCCCGGATAGTGAGAATCCTTCAGGTGGCGCGGCACCGGAAGAATGGCCTGAGTCCGAACGTCATGCAGAGCCGCATCAATCGCCAGATACGCGGCATTCGACTTGGGCGCGCAGGCGAGATAGGTTGTGGCCTGTGAAAGATTGATTCTGCACTCGGGCATCCCGATTGTCTCAGTGGCGTGAAATGCGGCCGTCGCGATCAGCAGGCCATGAGGATCTGCGTTGCCGATATCCTCCGACGCCGAAATCACAAGCCGCCGAGCGATGAAGCGAGGATCCTCACCGGATTCCAGCATGCGAGCCAGCCAGTACAGGGCGGCATCGGGATCGCTGCCGCGGATGCTCTTGATGAACGCACTGGCAACGTCGTAGTGCTCGTCGCCGGAGGCATCATAGCGCAGCGATTTCTTCTGCAGCGACTCCTCAACCACATGGCGATCGACCACCTTTGACGTCGATGCCACAGAAAGCACGGCAATCTCCAGCGCGGTGAGAGCTCTGCGAGCATCGCCGTCCGACATTCCGGCAATCAGCACTAACGCATCGTCTTCTACCTGAACAGAAACCTTTCCCAGCCCCCGATCCCAATCCTTGAGCGCCAGCTTCAGCAGTTGCAGGATGTTTTCCTGAGTCAGTTCACGAAATTCGAAGATCTGACTGCGACTCAACAACGGCGCGACAAGGGCGAAACAGGGATTGGCGGTGGTGGCACCAATCAAAGAGATGATTCCGTTTTCCACATCGGGCAACAGCACATCCTGCTGACTGCGACTGAAGCGATGAAGTTCGTCAATAAACACGACCGTGCGAATACCACTCCCGGAAAGACGATTTTCGGCCTCGACCAGTAACTCGCGAACGTCCTTCACTCCGGCCGTCGTGGCATTCAGTCTGCGAAACTGCCGCTTTGTGTGTTTCGCAATGACTTCGGCCAGCGAGGTCTTGCCGCAGCCCGGAGGTCCGTAAAGGATGATCGATCCCAACCGGTCGGCATCCAGCATCCGAGGCAGCAGCTTTCCTTCCCCCACGATGTGTTCCTGACCGAAGAACTCGTCCAGACTTCGTGGTCGCATCCGGGCGGCAAGAGGCTTCGCCTTTTCCAGGTTCTCTTCCTCCTCCGCCGCAAACAGGTTCATAACGTCTCTTTCTTCTGACAGCCAAATCAGGTTCGCCGGGCTGGATTCACGCTCAATTTGCGCAGAATAATCCGATTGCATTCATTTTGCGCTGCTGACGCATGCAAACTGCGTGCGGTGAGTCTGCGGTTCTCACGAAACTGCCGCGAAGTTGAGCCTGAAACCGATGAAACCAGCAGATGACAATCGTTTTCACTGGCCTGCAGAAACAGCGTCGTCACAATATTCTTCCCAGACGTGTCACCGACAAGCTGGCGGATTTGGGTGTGGCGAGCATAACAATGGTGTCAGTATCTGAAAAAGGGGTCTGCCCCTCTGCGACAACTCCAAAGGCTCAGCCCCCTTTTTCAGACAGCCTCCAGGCGAACGCCGACGAGGCCGCATTCAGTCAAAATCATCTGTCATCAAGTCTGCTGGATCTCTCGCAGGTTCGGAAAGCATTTTCGTCGTGGCTTGTCCCTGATTCAGGTCGTCGCAAGGTCTTAATCGATGGTCGCAGTGCTGCAACCTGTGAATGACGGAAAGCTGATCATTATTGATCGAGCCGTTGTTCTGGTTGGAAGGAGCAGCGACTGTGATGCCATCATTTCTGCCAGTCAGAAGATTTCCCGCCGGCACTGTTGCCTGGTGCAGGTGGATGATCAGTATTACGTCCGTGATCTGGGAAGCATGAACGGCGTCTGGCTGAACGGGGAACGCGTCATCCGAGAATGCAGAATGAGTTCCGGGGACCGGCTCTCCATCGGCGACGTGGAATTTCTGTTTCACCCTAATGTCAAAATCGAATCCAAAAAGAACGCCGCTGCCGCTCAGGCCAATGTGGCCCCGGATCCGTCAGACGAACCCACGCTGGCTCCGCAAGCCAAACCGTCTCCACCACGTCCTCGCCGAAGAAACACGGGCAGTATGGACGATGTGATTCCTCTGGGAGACGCGTTTTCTCCGGCTCCGACGCCGCCACCCGGTGCGCCGGGGCAACCGGATGACGACCTGATTGTTGATGTGGACTTCGGTGACAGCGAAGATTCCGGCGACGACGACCTGATCCTGTTCGATGACGAATGACTTATGCGGACCGACGGCCACTGCCCGACCAGCCCGCAGCAGTTACAGCAGATCCTTCAGGCTTCGCACGCCCACCTGTTCGCGATTGACCAGCGGTTCTCCGAATCCACAGCCAA
Organism: Planctomycetaceae bacterium; assembly: GCA_020426485.1. GTDB lineage: Bacteria > Planctomycetota > Planctomycetia > Planctomycetales > Planctomycetaceae > JAGQPY01. The sequence goes on along the minus strand of JAGQPY010000076.1, from coordinate 5,784 downwards.
TGGACCAACCCCAGTAACGAGCTCGATCGCGGATGTCATCGATCGCCGTCGGATGTTCCGTGCTGCGTCCCGTCACCAGTTGACTTTGGTACGCCTGAACGGCCTTCATCTTCGTTTCAATGTGGTCGGTGATATTCACCACGAACGAAGCCGCCGGATGAATTCGCAGGTGAATACTGAAGTAATGCAGCAGCATCGGCGGCCAGAACGGTTGTCCGCTCATATCAGAACGACTCAGTTTTGCCCAGAACCTTGCATCATCGCAAAGACTGCTGGCGGCGACGTGGTCCGGGTGAGCATCCTGCCAATAAGGAACCAGCAGAATCCCTGGCCGAGTCTCCCGAAACACTTCCGCCAGCCGACGTCTGGAATCCAGATCCGTCTGCAGACTGCGATTCGGCAGCCCCAGATTCCTGCGCCAGGAAAGGTCGAGAACCGCAGTTGCTTCGGCAGTTTCTGCCACACGAAGTGTCTCACTGCCATGAGGCGTCGGTTCTCCCGATGTCAGGTCGAGAACTCCGACTCGAAGCCCCTGAGATCTCGAAAGCGCGATTGTCCCACCGACGCTGATTTCGGCATCATCCGGATGCGGAGCAACCACAAGAACATCCAGCGGATCCACGAACTATCTCCTGCATGATTTGTGGTGCCACAGCCACCAGATCTTTGAACGAAAACGGGCGACCATCGAACTCGGCCACCACCAGATGTTCGCCGAATTCCAAACGACCTTCGTTCGCCACAAAACGTTCCTGCTGTCCTGACCAACTTTGAGATATCCGATGAACGGGCTCTGACCGGGAAAAGGCCCCGGCAGTTGCTCGGAAAACATGAGGCGCAGCCTCGCTGGAATCCTGACATGATTCGACGACTTCAGACGGGCATCGTTGCAGGTTTGCTTCTGGCGTCAACCGGCTGTGGAATGTTCACGCCTCCGCGCGAAGCGTTTTCTCAATCGCTCCGCATGTTCCGCCCCAACCCGCTGGACGGCCCCCTTGAACCCAAAGACACGCCCGACGAATGGGGCTTTGTCGGCAAAGAAGCTCGGGGCGATCAGGATCGTGAACGGGACCCCGATCGCTGGTGGCAGAACTGGATCATGTCCGAAGAAGCTCGCAATATTGAAAGAAACCTGGGCATCGACTGATCGCGTAAACTCGTCTGCCGCACCACACCGTCAGCATGATGACGGTGCCGTCATGAACGCCATGGCCGTCTGCGTTCCGATCGCTGAACCTGAGCCCACCGCGGTATCCCCGCCGAATTTCGCCGGAATATGCGCGCCCCGCGACTGGAAGATGCGTCGACGGGCGTAAACTGGTAGCTCACCGACTGTTAAGTGAGCCGCCGCTGAGCCTGGATGTCCTGTGGCGGAAAGCAGCATTGCCCAATCTGCGAAAGATTCTGTGGCAAAGACTGCCAGAGCCGCGTTCTCAGTGGCAAATCCCGTCTGGACACGTTTTGGCGATTCGGATAAACGTCCAGCAGTTCCGGCCGATGATTTCTCCGTTTCGGCAGGAATTCCCATCTCAACATCCACTCTTCAATCCAGTTCTTCGGCGATGACACGATGTGCATTCGCCCTCTGTCCCGGAATCCTCTCCGAGACCAGACCGTGGATTACCCAGGAACGGGAACTCTGCCATGAGTCGCAATACCCCTCGATTCTTCCGCGCGACGTGCGGCCTGATGATTTGTTCGGCATTGATAGTCGGCTGTCTTGGTCCCGGCATGTACTACGGAACGCCGTACAACCAGCCGATGTATGCTCCACCGCAGTCGCTCAGTCCTGGTGCTCCGGGAACGCTGTACATCCCCGAATCCAATCAACAGTACGCTCCGGGAAGCACTTACGATTCTGATCCGAAGGACGATTTCAATCGACCGGGTGACAATGGACAGTTCTTTCAGCCGGACGACCCTGTTCCGCAGCCGCGAGACCCTAATCAGGATCGCTTCCGAGATGACCTTGGCGGTCAGACGTCGACTCAGCTGGATCTGCCCACCAACAGCATGGCCGCTCGACCCGAAATTCAGCAGGTCTCCGCCACAACAACCATTCCCGAATACGGCTTTGACACTCGCAACTACAGCTGGCTGCGAGGCGCGATGTCTCATGATCTGAACAACGGCGGATGGTCGGTGACCTACAGTCTTGCCGGTGACGACAGGTACTATGGGCGCCTGCCGCTTTCCGGAATTTCGCCGTCCGTGCTGCAACAGTTTCCGGCGGGATCGTTTGTAGACGTCGAAGGCCACGTTGATGTGGATTCCGCCACGGGTCAGCCGACGTATCACGTCACGTCGATTCGCCCGATGGCCATTCAGAACGCTCAGTAGCTTTATCGAAACCGCTCACGCCGCAAGCGACGGCTCAACAGAAGCCGAGAAGATCGCCATTGCTGTCACCGCGACCGGCTTCTGTTACAGTGCGACGTGGTCTGCTCGCACAGCCTTCTTCGTTCGTCCTGTCTGTCCTGACTGCTCAACAGCAGTGTCTGTCTGAACATGGATCCCGCGCCGGTCACTGACATTCCGACAGAAAGCGCCGGCGAAGGGTTGTCGGTGTTCTGGACTGTGGTGATCAGTCTGATCGTGCCCGTGCTGTGGGGCATTGCTGTGCACTGGATCTTCGGCCTGTTTCGCGGACCGCGCAAACGACGGCAGCAGGAATCCGGCAGTCCGGACTTCCAGATCTGACGTCGTCTCCATCCCTTCGTGCTGTCGTTGCCGCAGGTTTGAAATCGGCCGGCGCTGATTTACTGAATCCGCAGATGGCCTTCGAAGGGTTGTCGCCCCTGCACGGCAGCTTTGGCGGCGGCCACGACTTCTGCGGCGCAGTTGGTCAGCAGCACGTCGCGTTCTTCCAGAGCCAGCACCAACAGATCGGACCAGTGGAAGTAGCGCTGGTAGTTGAGCAGTTCCGGAACCTGATCGGAATCCGTCGACAACTCTGCTGCTCGCACCCGCTGCACTTCCGGAACGAAGACAGCCGTGGCGATGGCCAGCCAGCCGGTTCGACCTCGGCCCTGCAGTTCAAGAGTGGCGTTGCTTTGCAGAGTTCGCTGAAGCAGCCTGGCTGTCTGGCAGCAGTCCCAGACTCGCATGCCGTCGGCGGTGGCTCCGGTCAGCTGAAAACGACGTCGAATCTGTGTCTGCTTCTTTTCGTCGCCCTTCCATTCATCCGGTCCCATGCCGCGAGGACAAAACACGACGGCCGGAAGTGTTCCTGACGCGTCCCAGTCACTGGCGATTGCGGAAAGCTGTTGAGCGATCTCGGCGGCATCCGACTTTTCCGCACATGCCTGCAGATCGGCCGCCCATTGTTTCCAGCCGGCATCATCTACGATAACCAGTTTTGCTCCGGCGGCCTGTTGCAGCACCTTCAGGTCGTTTGAATCTCGGTCGAATTCCAGGCCGGTCGGAATCAGCACATCGGCGAACAGTTCCACGTGAGGTTCGCTGTCAAAGAACATTCGCACGACGTTCAGTCGTGGCTTTGCATCCGCCACTTTTTCACCGGCGGCCAGAACTTCGACGCGAACGATCTTCGGCGCGACGGAACCGCCCTGCTCTTTGGGCCATGCGGCGAAGCATTTGTTTTTCAGCAGCTCACGCAGTTCACTGGGAGAACTCTGCTGCAGAGTTTCCGCCGGTGTTCGCTGTGGTTCTGCAACGAAGACTTCATCAATGGTGGTGTTGCGTTCATCGGCGGGCAGAGTTTCAAACACGCGCAGCTGAGTCGGCTCGAAGAATTTCGTGGCCGTGAGTTCCACAAGGTCATCCGTCTTGCGAAGCCAGCGGTTCATCCAGCGAAACGCGTGAACTCGCAACTCCTGAGTATCCTTGTGAGGCCCTTCGGTGATCTGCAGACCCAGATGATCGGGTTTGCCGTACAGTTGATAGATGTGTCGCACCTGTCGATGCACGTCAACGACGCCTTCCAGAGGAAAGATGCCGTCTTTGTCGGTGTTGCTGATCAAAAGCGGTCGCGGAGCGATCAAAGCGGCGACGGTGGCGTAGTCCCAGCGATAGGTGTTGACCATGTACATACAGTCGCAGTGACCTTCGACACAGCCGTCCACCACATGATTTCGCAGCGAAGTGATTCCGGCGACAGGCACGGCACACTGAATGCGATCGTCCAGAGCGGCAATCCACCAGCTGTAGGCTCCACCGCCGGAGCGACCGGTCACGCCGAAGCGTGTCTTGTCAACTTCGGGCCGAGTTTCCAGGTAATCCAGAGCCCGAATGCAGTTCCAGGCTTCGACACCGGCAGGAGTATATCCTCGATTATTCCACCACCAGCGGCCGTGACTATACGTCCCGTGATGCACGCCTTCGATTTCACCCAGCTGCAGAGTATCAATCGTCAGACAGGCGTAGCCGTTGCGAGCAAACCAGGCTCCGTGATGTTGATAGCCTGTTTTGTTGCCCAGACTGATGTCGCCGTCCTTCATGCGAGCGTGACCGCAGACATACAGAATCGTGGGCAGCGGTTCCTTGACTTCTTTGGGCAGGTACATGTTGCCGGTGACGTACAGACCGGGCAGCGACTGAAAGTGCAGCTTCTGAACTCGAAAGTCGGCTTCTTCAATTTCGCCCGTGATCACCGGACGCAGCTCCGTCTTTTCCGGAAGCGGGTCCAGCCCCAGCATTTCGAACAACTGACCACGAAGATGTCCGCGTTCCTTTTCCCAGTGCTGCAGGCTCTTGAAGCGTTTCAGATCGGACTTCTTTTCAATCGATGACACCACCGACTCAAAGTACTCCGCCAGCTGTGGGTTCTCATCCAGAGACCGATCGGCCCCTGAAGCCATGCTGACCAGAAGACTGCCGACCAAAAGACAACGCAGCATGTCACGCCTTTCCGAATTCAACACGCCAACGCGCGGAAGAAACAGAGGGTGGGAAGGATGTCGGACGTCGCCCCGGCGATCGTCCGGCCAATCAACGCGGAACACCAGTCTGACGAACACATTTCCCCTTGTCACTCGAACGACGACTTTCCGCCGTCCCAAAGTCACTCTCCTGCGGAGCGGGAGGGTTGTCATTGAACGGCCGCTCAGGTTGTTCAACGCGGGGAGGGCCGCCTCTGCGCGGGGCTTCCAATAGCGAGCGGCAGATTCCCCTTCCCTTTGCAATCCGCGTCTCACGCAAAGTTCCGCCGCCCGTAAACCAGCCACTCTCCGACTTTGGCAATTTCTCAGACAAACGCCGCCTTGCGAACGGTCCTTCACAACAGAAGCCGATTCCTGTCGGTTTCGTCCTTTCTGAACGACATCCTTTCTGTCCCATCCGTCTCAGCCGCACCTGCGGCCAACCCGCTGCCGGGCCGACTCAGACGGTGACCGTCCTTTCTCCGGAGGATCACCATGACTCGCAGGCCGGTGCCGACGCTGGTGCGTCTGTTGTACACACACAATCCTTTCTATTTAATCAGTGCGTGTCTGTTCGTTTACGGGTTGAAGCTGATCTTTCGAGCCGACAGTTCCACGGTGTTGTTTCAGCGAGGTTCCGTGGCCTACATGGAACCGTGGGGACTGATGGCGTCTTTCGCCGGAGTCACCGTGCTGATGGCCGTCACGGGAGTTCTCGTGGTGCGGCTGGGAAAGGTTTGGGAAGACGCTCGATCGCTGGCGTTGATTGTGCTGCTGATGTTGCTGGCGATGGCGGTCAGCTTTGACGAACTCATCAACAATCTATCCGATGCCGACAACGATCGACGCCACCTGTTCCTGATGCTGGGCTTCGGAACCGCGTTTGCTCTGGCGGTCTCTGAAC